>NZ_JAAGNI010000533.1 GCF_010550605.1 Streptomyces sp. SID9727 | reverse complement strand
GACCCGCTTCGACCGGGAATCGGACACGAAAGAGTCTGATAGAGTCGGAAACGCAAGACCGAAGGGAAGCGCCCGGAGGAAAGCCCGCAGGGGTGAGTACAAAGGAAGCGTCCGTTCCTTGAGAACTCAACAGCGTGCCAAAAGTCAACGCCAGATATGTTGATACCCCGGCCTGCTTCGGCAGGTTGGTGGTTCCTTTGAAAGTCCTGCACGGGTCTTCGGGTCCGGGTAGGCACAACACAGCGAGGACGCAGTGGACAACGGGTCATATTCCGACCTTGTTGTTCCGCTCTCGTGATGTGTCTCCCGATTACGGGAAAACATTCACGGAGAGTTTGATCCTGGCTCAGGACGAACGCTGGCGGCGTGCTTAACACATGCAAGTCGAACGATGAAGCCCTTCGGGGTGGATTAGTGGCGAACGGGTGAGTAACACGTGGGCAATCTGCCCTTCACTCTGGGACAAGCCCTGGAAACGGGGTCTAATACCGGATAACACTCTCTTCCTCCTGGGAGAGGGTTGAAAGCTCCGGCGGTGAAGGATGAGCCCGCGGCCTATCAGCTAGTTGGTGGGGTAATGGCCTACCAAGGCGACGACGGGTAGCCGGCCTGAGAGGGCGACCGGCCACACTGGGACTGAGACACGGCCCAGACTCCTACGGGAGGCAGCAGTGGGGAATATTGCACAATGGGCGAAAGCCTGATGCAGCGACGCCGCGTGAGGGATGACGGCCTTCGGGTTGTAAACCTCTTTCAGCAGGGAAGAAGCGAAAGTGACGGTACCTGCAGAAGAAGCGCCGGCTAACTACGTGCCAGCAGCCGCGGTAATACGTAGGGCGCAAGCGTTGTCCGGAATTATTGGGCGTAAAGAGCTCGTAGGCGGCTTGTCACGTCGGTTGTGAAAGCCCGGGGCTTAACCCCGGGTCTGCAGTCGATACGGGCAGGCTAGAGTGTGGTAGGGGAGATCGGAATTCCTGGTGTAGCGGTGAAATGCGCAGATATCAGGAGGAACACCGGTGGCGAAGGCGGATCTCTGGGCCATTACTGACGCTGAGGAGCGAAAGCGTGGGGAGCGAACAGGATTAGATACCCTGGTAGTCCACGCCGTAAACGTTGGGAACTAGGTGTTGGCGACATTCCACGTCGTCGGTGCCGCAGCTAACGCATTAAGTTCCCCGCCTGGGGAGTACGGCCGCAAGGCTAAAACTCAAAGGAATTGACGGGGGCCCGCACAAGCAGCGGAGCATGTGGCTTAATTCGACGCAACGCGAAGAACCTTACCAAGGCTTGACATACACCGGAAAGCATCAGAGATGGTGCCCCCCTTGTGGTCGGTGTACAGGTGGTGCATGGCTGTCGTCAGCTCGTGTCGTGAGATGTTGGGTTAAGTCCCGCAACGAGCGCAACCCTTGTTCTGTGTTGCCAGCATGCCCTTCGGGGTGATGGGGACTCACAGGAGACTGCCGGGGTCAACTCGGAGGAAGGTGGGGACGACGTCAAGTCATCATGCCCCTTATGTCTTGGGCTGCACACGTGCTACAATGGCCGGTACAATGAGCTGCGATGCCGCGAGGCGGAGCGAATCTCAAAAAGCCGGTCTCAGTTCGGATTGGGGTCTGCAACTCGACCCCATGAAGTCGGAGTTGCTAGTAATCGCAGATCAGCATTGCTGCGGTGAATACGTTCCCGGGCCTTGTACACACCGCCCGTCACGTCACGAAAGTCGGTAACACCCGAAGCCGGTGGCCCAACCCCTTGTGGGAGGGAGCTGTCGAAGGTGGGACTGGCGATTGGGACGAAGTCGTAACAAGGTAGCCGTACCGGAAGGTGCGGCTGGATCACCTCCTTTCTAAGGAGCATCTAGACCCTGTCAAAGGGGTCCAGAGCCACTACGTCGGCAAATGTTCGACGGTGGTCAGCTCATGGGTGGAACGTTGACTACTCGGCACGGCAAGTTGTTTGTCACTAGTACTGCTTCGGCGTGGAACGTGTAGGAACGACTGGTCGGGTCGGGCACGCTGTTGGGTATCTGAAGGTACGGCCGTCATGGTCGTCCTTCGGTTGCCGGCCCCAGTGAACTTGTTCTTCGGAGCAGGGTGGTGGGTGGCTGGTCGTTGTTTGAGAACTGCACAGTGGACGCGAGCATCTGTGGCCAAGTTTTTAAGGGCGCACGGTGGATGCCTTGGCACCAGGAACCGATGAAGGACGTGGGAGGCCACGATAGGCCCCGGGGAGCTGTCAACCGAGCTTTGATCCGGGGGTGTCCGAATGGGGAAACCCGGCAGTCGTCATGGGCTGTCACCCGCTGCTGAACACATAGGCAGTGTGGAGGGAACGCGGGGAAGTGAAACATCTCAGTACCCGCAGGAAGAGAAAACAACCGTGATTCCGGGAGTAGTGGCGAGCGAAACTGGATGAGGCCAAACCGTATGCGTGTGATACCCGGCAGGGGTTGCGCATGCGGGGTTGTGGGATCTCTCTTTTACGGTCTGCCGGCCGTGAGACGAGTCAGAAACCGTTGGTGTAGGCGAAGGACATGCGAAAGGTCCGGCGTAGAGGGTAAGACCCCCGTAGCTGAAACATTAACGGCTCGTTTGAGAGACACCCAAGTAGCACGGGGCCCGAGAAATCCCGTGTGAATCTGGCGGGACCACCCGTTAAGCCTAAATATTCCCTGGTGACCGATAGCGGATAGTACCGTGAGGGAATGGTGAAAAGTACCGCGGGAGCGGAGTGAAATAGTACCTGAAACCGTGTGCCTACAAGCCGTGGGAGCGTCGGATATGTGCTTGCACATATCTCGTGACTGCGTGCCTTTTGAAGAATGAGCCTGCGAGTTAGCGGTGTGTAGCGAGGTTAACCCGTGTGGGGAAGCCGTAGCGAAAGCGAGTCCGAACAGGGCGATTGAGTTGCACGCTCTAGACCCGAAGCGGAGTGATCTAGCCATGGGCAGGTTGAAGCGGAGGTAAGACTTCGTGGAGGACCGAACCCACCAGGGTTGAAAACCTGGGGGATGACCTGTGGTTAGGGGTGAAAGGCCAATCAAACTCCGTGATAGCTGGTTCTCCCCGAAATGCATTTAGGTGCAGCGTCGTGTGTTTCTTGCCGGAGGTAGAGCACTGGATAGGCGATGGGCCCTACCGGGTTACTGACCTTAGCCAAACTCCGAATGCCGGTAAGTGAGAGCGCGGCAGTGAGACTGTGGGGGATAAGCTCCATGGTCGAGAGGGAAACAGCCCAGAGCATCGACTAAGGCCCCTAAGCGTACGCTAAGTGGGAAAGGATGTGGAGTCGCAGAGACAACCAGGAGGTTGGCTTAGAAGCAGCCACCCTTGAAAGAGTGCGTAATAGCTCACTGGTCAAGTGATTCCGCGCCGACAATGTAGCGGGGCTCAAGCGTACCGCCGAAGTCGTGTCATTCCAGCATGTACCCCCAACGGGGGCTGGGATGGGTAGGGGAGCGTCGTGTGCCGGGTGAAGCAGCCGTGGAAGCGAGTTGTGGACGGTTCACGAGTGAGAATGCAGGCATGAGTAGCGATACACACGTGAGAAACGTGTGCGCCGATTGACTAAGGGTTCCTGGGTCAAGCTGATCTGCCCAGGGTAAGTCGGGACCTAAGGCGAGGCCGACAGGCGTAGTCGATGGACAACCGGTTGATATTCCGGTACCCGCTTTGAAACGCCCAATACTGAGCCCATTAATGCTAAGTCCGTGACGCCGGCCCGATCTCTTCGGAGTTGAGGGTAGTGGTGGAGCCGACGAACCAAGGTGGTAGTAGGTAAGCGATGGGGTGACGCAGGAAGGTAGTCCAGCCCGGGCGGTGGTTGTCCCGGGGTAAGGGTGTAGGCCGTGTGGTAGGCAAATCCGTCACACGTTAAGGCTGAGACCTGATGCCGAGCCGATTGTGGTGAAGTGGATGATCCTATGCTGTCGAGAAAAGCCTCTAGCGAGTTTCATGGCGGCCCGTACCCTAAACCGACTCAGGTGGTCAGGTAGAGAATACCGAGGCGTTCGGGTGAACTATGGTTAAGGAACTCGGCAAAATGCCCCCGTAACTTCGGGAGAAGGGGGGCCATCACTGGTGATAGCACTTGCTGCTTGAGCTGGGGGTGGCCGCAGAGACCAGCGAGAAGCGACTGTTTACTAAAAACACAGGTCCGTGCGAAGCCGTAAGGCGATGTATACGGACTGACGCCTGCCCGGTGCTGGAACGTTAAGGGGACCGGTTAGCTGCTCTTCGGGGTGGCGAAGCTGAGAACTTAAGCGCCAGTAAACGGCGGTGGTAACTATAACCATCCTAAGGTAGCGAAATTCCTTGTCGGGTAAGTTCCGACCTGCACGAATGGCGTAACGACTTCTCGACTGTCTCAACCATAGGCCCGGTGAAATTGCACTACGAGTAAAGATGCTCGTTTCGCGCAGCAGGACGGAAAGACCCCGGGACCTTTACTATAGTTTGATATTGGTGTTCGGTTCGGCTTGTGTAGGATAGGTGGGAGACTTTGAAGCGGCCACGCCAGTGGTTGTGGAGTCGTCGTTGAAATACCACTCTGGTCGTGCTGGATGTCTAACCTGGGTCCGTGATCCGGATCAGGGACAGTGTCTGATGGGTAGTTTAACTGGGGCGGTTGCCTCCTAAAGAGTAACGGAGGCGCCCAAAGGTTCCCTCAGCCTGGTTGGCAATCAGGTGTTGAGTGTAAGTGCACAAGGGAGCTTGACTGTGAGACCGACGGGTCGAGCAGGGACGAAAGTCGGGACTAGTGATCCGGCAGTGGCTTGTGGAAGCGCTGTCGCTCAACGGATAAAAGGTACCCCGGGGATAACAGGCTGATCTTCCCCAAGAGTCCATATCGACGGGATGGTTTGGCACCTCGATGTCGGCTCGTCGCATCCTGGGGCTGGAGTCGGTCCCAAGGGTTGGGCTGTTCGCCCATTAAAGCGGTACGCGAGCTGGGTTTAGAACGTCGTGAGACAGTTCGGTCCCTATCCGCTGTGCGCGTAGGAATATTGAGAAGGGCTGTCCCTAGTACGAGAGGACCGGGACGGACGAACCTCTGGTGTGCCAGTTGTTCTGCCAAGGGCATGGCTGGTTGGCTACGTTCGGAAAGGATAACCGCTGAAAGCATCTAAGCGGGAAGCCTGCTTCGAGATGAGTATTCCCACCAACTTGATTGGTTAAGGCTCCCAGTAGACGACTGGGTTGATAGGCCAGATGTGGAAGCCCGGTAACGGGTGGAGCTGACTGGTACTAATAGGCCGAGGGCTTGTCCTCAGTTGCTCGCGTCCACTGTGTTAGTTCTGAAATAACGAACAGCCGTGTTGTTGCCCGGTTGGTTCTAATTTCATAGTGTTTCGGTGGTCATTGCGTTAGGGAAACGCCCGGTTACATTCCGAACCCGGAAGCTAAGCCTTTCAGCGCCGATGGTACTGCAGGGGGGACCCTGTGGGAGAGTAGGACGCCGCCGAACAATTATTGTGGGAAAGCCCCGTGCCGATGGCACGGGGCTTTTCTGCGTTTCAGC
>NZ_JAAGNI010000519.1 GCF_010550605.1 Streptomyces sp. SID9727 | reverse complement strand
CGTCCTGGCCGGGCGCACCGCGCTGGTCACCGGGGCGGCGAGCGGCATCGGGCTGGCCTGCGCCCGGGCGCTCGCCGACGCGGGCGCCCATGTGCACGTCGTGGACCGGGCCGGGGAGGCCGCCGAGCGCCTGGCGGACGAGCTGGGCGGGACGCCCTGGGTGGTGGACCTGTCCGAGCCGGACGTCGTGGACACCCTGCCCGCCGACGTGGACGTGGTGGTCAACAACGCGGGCATCCAGCACGTCGCGCCGGTGCACGCGTTCCCGCCGGACCTGTTCGCCCTGATCCAGCGCGTGATGGTGGAGACCCCGTTCCGCGTCTTGCGCCGGACCCTGCCGGGCATGTACGAACGCGGCTGGGGGCGCGTGGTCAACATCTCGTCGGTGCACGGGCTGCGCGCGAGCCCGTACAAGTCGGCCTATGTGACGGCCAAGCACGCACTGGAGGGGCTGAGCAAGGTGGTCGCGCTCGAAGCGGCGGAGCACGGGGTGACCAGCAACTGCGTCTGCCCCGGGTACGTGCGCACGCCGCTGGTGGAGAACCAGATCGCCGACCAGGCCCGCACGCACGGCATCTCCGAGGAGGAGGTGGTGGGGCGGGTCATGCTGGAGCGCAGCGCGGTCAAACGGCTGATCGAGCCCGCGGACGTGGCCGAGGCGGTCCTGTGGCTGTGCGGCCCGCGCACCGGGCACATCACCGGCTCCTCGCTCTCCATGGACGGCGGCTGGACCGCGAACTGACCCGCCACCCCGACCCCCGAGGAACCCCGGACGCCATGCCTGAACCGCTCCCCTCCGCCGCGCCCCACCTCCGGCGCCTGTTCGACCTGCTGGCCGACGACGCCCCGGCCGAGACGCTGGGGGCGGTCTCCTCGCAGGCGCGGGCGGAGGGGGTGCCCGCCGAGGAGCTGGCCGAGGTGGAGCGGGCGACGGCGACCGCGCTGCGGATCAGGAGCGCGCTGCGCCAGCACCGGCGGCGCGAGGCCCAGCTGACCGCGCTGTTCGACACGGCGGGGGACCTGGCGGCCTCCCGGGACCTGGACGACGTGCTGAAGGCGATCGTGCGGCGGGCCAGGATGCTGCTGGGCACGGACACCGCGTATCTGACCCTCCCCGACGAGGAGGCCGGGGACACCTACATGCGGGTCACCGACGGCTCGGTCTCGGTGCTCTTCCAGCGGCTGCGGCTGGAGCTGGGCGAGGGCCTGGGGGGTCTGGTGGCGCAGACGGCGAGCCCGTACGCGACGCCGGACTACCGCACCGACGACCGCTTCCGCCACACCCGCAACATCAACGCCGGGGTCCTCGACGAGGGCCTGGTCGCGATCCTCGGCGTGCCGCTGCTGCTGGGGTCGAGCCGGGGCGGCACGGGGAAGGTGATCGGCGTCCTGTTCGCGGCGGACCGCTCGCCCCGGGTCTTCAGCCCCGACGAGGTGGCCCTGCTCTGCTCGCTCGCGGCCCACGCGGCAATCGCCATCGACACGGCCCGCGCGCTCGCCGACACCACGGCCGCGCTGGCCGAGCTGGCCGAGGCGAACGCGGAGCTGGCCGAGGCCAACGCCTCCGTGCGGGCGCACTCGGCGGCCATGGCGCGGGCCGAGGAGTCGCACGACCGGCTCACCGACCTGGTGCTGCGCGGCCGGGACGTCAAGGACGTGGCGGCGGCGGTCGCCGGGCTGCTCGGCTCGCCGCTGACCATTCACGACCCGGGCGGCCGCCCGCTGGCCGCCGTCCGTCCGGACGGTACGGGCTTCGCCGCCGACAGCATGGACGCGGGCTGGCTGGCGGAGGCGGCCGAGGAGTCGCGTACCGGGGCGCGGGCGGTGCACCGCGACGGGCGGGTGGTGTGCGCGGTGCTCGCCGGGCAGGAGCTGCTGGCCGGGCTCGTCCTGCACCGGGCCCGCCCGCTGGACGACTCGGACCGGCGGCTGTTCGAGCGGTCGGCGGTGGTGACGGGGTTGCTGTTGCTGCTGCGGCGCACGGTGGCCGAGACGGAGAACCGGATACGCGGTGAGCTGATCGCGGACCTGCTGTCGGACCCGGACCGTGACCCGGCGGGGCTGGCCGAGCGGGGCCGCCGCCTCGGCATCGACCTGGACCGTCCGCATCTGCTGCTGGTGGCGGAGACCGGGGCGCGCGAACGGCTGGCCCCGGCCGCGATGCGGTTCCTGTTCGGCGGCGAGCACCAGGGCGTGAGCGCCGAACACGCGGGCACGGTGGTGCTGTTGACGGAGGACCCCGGTACGGGCGCGGCTGCGGCGGCCCGGGCGGCGGCGGCCCAGCTGGGGCAGCTGGCCCAGGCCCCCGTCACGGTG
>NZ_JAAGNI010000506.1 GCF_010550605.1 Streptomyces sp. SID9727 | reverse complement strand
CCGCACCGCGTCCGGGCTGCGGCTCCTCGACCCGGACGCGGTGCGGGGCCGCAGCGCGCCCACCGTCCTCACCCCGCACGCCGGGGAGGCCGCCGCGCTGCTCGGCGTGGCGCGCGAGGAGGTCGAGGCGGGGCGGCTCGCCGCCGTACGGGAGCTGGCCGGGCGGTTCGGCGCCACGGTGCTGCTCAAGGGCTCGACCACCCTGATCGCCACGGACACCCCGCGCACCCCGGTCCGGGTCAATCCGACCGGCACCCCGTGGCTGGCCACCGCCGGCAGCGGCGACGTGCTCTCCGGCCTCACCGGGTCCCTGCTCGCCGCCGGACTCGCCCCGCTCGACGCCGCCTCCGCCGGGGCCTATCTGCACGGGCTCGCCGCCCGCCGCGCGGCCGACGGCTCCCCGCTGGCCGCGATGGACGTCGCCGACGCGATCCCCGGGGCGTGGCGGGACGTCCGGGCCTGAGCGAAGCTGAGGAGGACGACCGCCGAGGAGAGGTGACCGGCCGTGAGCAGCAGCGGTGACGTGCGCGTACGCCGGGTGTACGACGGGGTCGAGGAGGGCGACGGCACCCGCGTCCTGGTGGACCGGCTGTGGCCGCGCGGGGTGTCCAGGGAGAAGGCCGCGATCGACCGCTGGCTCAAGGACCTCACCCCCTCGGACGAGCTGCGCACCTGGTACCACGAGGACCGCTCCGGCACCCGCTACGACGCCTTCGTCGAGCGCTACCGGGCCGAACTCGCCGGTCCGGCCGAGTCGGCGGCCGTGGACGAGCTGGCCGGGTTGGTCCGCGAGGGCGGCCCGGTGACCCTAGGGCCTGTCGTCACATTCCCGTCTGCCGGGCGACGCCATGCACGCACTCTCGCCGCACCGGCCCCAGACCCCAGTACATCCAGTACAGGGGTCTGGAGCCGGCACGCCGAGAGCACCCGCCTGACGCCGCCCGGCCCGCCCTCCGGGCGGACGACGGGAATGTGACGACAGGCCCTAGTGACGGCCGTCAAGGACGTCGGGCACAGCCACGTACCGGTCCTCGCCGACCACCTGGAACACGAGCTGCGCCACCGCTGACGCGCCCCGCCGGACCGGCCCGCACGGGCGGCAATGAGAAACTGGGCGCGATATGAACGAGACAGCGTCCTTGCGAGCCCGTGCCGAGATCGACCTCGCCGCACTCCGCGCCAACGTGCGCGTCCTGCGCGCCCGGGCGGCCGGGGCGCACCTCATGGCCGTGGTCAAGGCCGACGCCTACGGGCACGGCGCGGTCCCCTGCGCGCGCGCCGCGCGGGAGGCGGGTGCCGCCTGGCTGGGCACCGCGACCCCGCAGGAGGCCCTGGCCCTGC
>NZ_JAAGNI010000481.1 GCF_010550605.1 Streptomyces sp. SID9727 | reverse complement strand
GCCGAAGCCGGCGCCCTCGCGGCACTGCTGGCGGACGCGTTCCACGACGACCCGCTCACCCGCTGGATCACCCCGGACCCCGAGCGCAGGGCGCGGGTGCTGCCCGCTCTCTTCGGGGTGTTCCTCGACATGTCGTTCGCGTACGACGCGGTGACCTGCGCCCCGGGCCTGGAGGCCGTGCTGCTGTGGACGCCGCCGGGCGCTCAGGCCGAACTCGAAGCACGGGGCGAGGAGTTCGCCGAACGCTTCGAGGACGTCCTCGGGGCCCGCGAGGCCGCCTCGCTGGCGCTGATCGCCGAGCTCCAGGCGTCCCGGCACCCGGCCCGGCCGCACTACTACGCCGCGTTCGGCGCGGTGCGCGGCGATGCGCGCGGCCGGGGGCTGCTCGGCGCCCTCGTCGCCGACGTGCTGCGGGAGGCCGACGCGGCGGGGTGCGGAGCGTATGCGGAGGCCAGCTCGGGCGGCGGCGAGGCGTCGGCGCGGGGGCAGGGCTTCGTACGGCTGGGCGAGGACATCGTGCTGCCGGACGGCGGGCCACGCCTCCGGCCGATGTGGCGGGAGCCGCGATGAGGGGCGACAGCCGGCTGCAGATCTACACGCCGGGTCAGGTGGACCGGGGCCTCGTGCCGGCCGGGCAGCTCGGGCCGCTCCGCGAGGTGCTGGAGTGGAGCCGGACCTTCCTGGTGTCGAGCCATCCCGAGCTGGGGCGCAGCGGTCCGGTGTGCCCGTACACCCAGCCCTCGCTGCGCGCCGGCCGGTTCCTGCTCGCGGTGCCCGCCCAGAGCACCCCGGCCGCGCTGCCCGGTGCCGTGGAGGCGCTGCGCACCTGGTACGAACGGCTGGCGTCGGAGCTGCCGGAGGACGAGCGGGAGCTCCTCACCGTGCTGATGGTGCTCCCGGAACTGGACCACGGGGACCCGGCCGGCCTGGACCTGCTGCAGGCGGACGCGAAGGACGACTTCGTGGCCCAGGGGCTGATGATCGGCCAGTTCCATCCGCTGTGCGCCGAGCCGGGGCTGTGGAACGAGGACTTCGCGCCGCTGCGCTCGCCGGTGCCGCTGCTCGCGGTGCGGCGGCTGCTCGTGTTCGACCTGCCGTTCCTGGTCGGCGCGGACCGGCACATCGACCACTATCTGCGCCGGTTCGCCCCGGGCATCCCGGCACGGGTGCGTGACCAGCTGGTCAACCGCGTCGTGTCCTGAAGGACGGGGCATGCGAAGGGGGCTCCGTGGCCACGGAGCCCCCTTCGCGCGGTGCGGGCACTCACGACGGATGGAGGGCGGGCCGCGCGGTGCGCCGGCTGCTCTCCAGCGTGCGCAGCCACTCGCCGGGGTCGCCGCTGCGCAGCAGGGCGGTGCCGACGAGGAGGCCCTTGAAGCCGGCGTCGAGCAGCCGGGCCGCCGTCTGCGGGCTGTCGATGGCGCTGGCGCTCACCGGGCAGGGGGTGCCGCTCGCGCGCAGGGCGGGCAGCAGTTCGAAGCTGCGGGCCAGGTCTCCCCGGTCGCGTTCCCGGGTCTTGATGTCCTTGTTGTTGACGGCGATGACGCACTCGTCGGCGTGCGGCACCGCCTCGATCTCGGCCTCGGTGGTGGCCTCGACGAACGGGGTGAGGCCCGCGCTGAGCGCGGCGGTGGTGAGGCCGCGCAGGGCGGAGGCGGACAGTAGTCCCGCGGTGAGCAGGACGGCGGACGCGCCGAGCTCCCGCGCGGTCTCCAGCTGGTCCTTGCGGGTGATGAAGTCCTTCTGGAGCAAGGGGAGTTCGGTCAGCCGGGCGACATCGCGGAGCAGTTCGCGGGTGCCGCCGAACCAGCGTCCCGTGACGACCGAGATGCAGGGCGCCCCGGCCTTCTCGTAGGCGGTGACGATCTCTGCGGGGGTGTGGCCGGAGATGAGGTCGAAGCCGAACGCGTCGCGCCGCTTGACCTCCATCACCAGGGGCTGCGGGGCCGACAGCAGGGACTCGATGAAGGGAAGGCTCATGGCTGCTCCGTAGGCCGTGTGGTCGGGGTGTCCGTGGCGGAAGGAGTGCGGGGGTCCGGGTGGCCCGGCCCGGTGTCCCAGGCGTGGGCCAGTCCGGCCACCTCGGGTGCGCCGAAGCGGCCGTCGCCGCCGCGGGCCGCGGTGTCGACGTCGATGCCGCGCAGCCGGGGGTGGCGCAGGACCCGTTCGTACGCGGACCGGTTGGTCCGGGTGAGCCCGCCGGCGAGCCAGAACGGCAGGGTGAACCGTTCGGCGAGCCGGAGGACGGTCTCTTCGTCCAAGCGCTGCCCCGTGGAGCCGACGCGGCCGTCGGCGGTGGTGGCGTCGATGAGGAAGAGGTCGGTGCCGGCCCGTTCGTACGCTCCGATCAGGGGGCGTTCCGGGCAGGTGCCGTCCGCGACGTGCAGCACCTTGACGATGACGGCGTCGGGCAGTGCCGTACGCAGGGCGCGGACGGTGGCGGGCGGCTGGTAGGCGTGGAGCTGGACGGTGCGGATGCCGGTGCGGCGCATGACGTCCGCGACCGCGTCCGGGTCGCCGAGGAAGGTGACCAGGACGGGATGCAGGGTGCCGGTGGCGCGGACGGCCGCCGCGAGGGCGGCCACCTCGTGCAGGGGCAGGTCCGCGGGGCCGCCGGGGACGCCGTGCCACAGGCCGACGAGTCCGGCTCCGGCACCGGCCAGCACCTCGACGTCGCGGGTGCTGGTGGCGCCGCAGACCTTGAGGGTGAGCGGTGGGGACAGGGTGGTCATCGGCCCAGGCCCAGCTTGGACGCGATGCGGTTGTACTGGATCTCGTTGCTGCCCGAGTAGATCGTGCCGCCCACGGCGTTGCGGACGTCGATCTCCAGGCCGTACTCGCTCATGTAGCCGTGCCCGCCGAAGACCTGGACGGCGGTGAGCGAGCCGGCGAGGTTGGCCTCGCTGGTGACCAGCTTGGCGATGGCCAGGTCCTCGGTGACGTCCTCGCCCTCCTCCAGCCGCTCGGCGGTGTCGTACAGCCACTTCCTGGCCGACTCCAGGCCGATCTTGGCGTCGACGATCTTGTTGGCGACGGACTGGTAGGAGCCGATCGTCTTCCCGAAGGACCGGCGGGTGCGGGCGTACTCGACGCAGCGGTCGAACCGGTGCTGCATCTCCCCCACGTTCACGATGAACGAGAGGAGGATCTCCCGCTTCATCACGTGGTCGAGGACGATGAACCCGCCGCCCACCCGGCCGAGGACCCGGTCGCGCGGGATGCGGCAGTCGTCGAAGTACAGCTCGCTGAGCGGGGAGGTGCGCAGGCCCATCTTCTTGACGGGCCTGCCGACGGTCAGGCCCGGGGTGTCCCGGTCCACGAGGAACGCGGTCACGCCCAGGGCGCCGCCGTCGGGGTGGGTGCGCGCGTACACGACGAACACGTCGGCGACGGGGCCGTTGCTGACGAAGCACTTGCTTCCGTTCAGCACGAAGTCGTCGCCGTCGCGTTCGGCGCGCGTGGTCATCGCCATCGCGTCGCTGCCGGACTCCGACTCGGTGATCGCGTGGGCGCCGATCGCCTCGCCGGAGCTGATCCGGGGGAGGTAGGCCTCCTTCTGCGCGGGCGTGCCGAAGCGCATGAGGGGGACGCCGGTGCTGGCGAGCGTGGTGGTGACGCAGAAGTTCAGACCCGCGTCACGGCAGTGCTCGCCGAGCCCTTCCAGGACGTACATGGTGGTGAGGAGGGACTGGTCCAGGCCGCCGTGCTCCTCGGCGAAGGGCAGGGCGAGGATGCCGGTCCGGCGCACCAGTTTCCACTTCTCCCAGGAGAACTCCGCTCGTTCGTCCTGGGCGATGTGGTCGGCGCTGAGTGCCTCGCCCCACCGGGCCAGGCCGGCCCGGAGGTCGGCCTGGTCGGTGTTCCAGCGGATCACTGGGTCCCCTTTCAGAGGTGCGGGTGCCGGGTGCGGATCAGTAGGCGGACGAGGTGTGCGCGTCGAGGCTGTGCACCTCGTCGCCCTGGAGCGCCGGGGTGAACACGCAGACGAGCCGCAGGTCCTCGTGCGGGGAGGCGACGAGGTAGTGCGCGTCGTGCTCGTCCAGGGAGTACAGCCGGCCCGGTGTGATGGGGTGCACGGTGCCGTCGAGCTCGACCACCTCGCCGGAGCCCTCGATGCAGTAGCAGGACTCCAGGTGGTTGCGGTACTCCAGGCGGGACTTGGTGCCGGCGCGCACCGTGGTGTCGGTGATCGAGTAGCCGACGCCGTCGGACTCGGTGAGGAAGCGACGGCTGAGCCCGTTGCCCCAGTCGACGCTCTTGACGGTCTCCAGGTCACGGATGATCATGGTCAACTCCTTGTTCGGATAGGGGTATTGGCCGTGCTGGTCTCGTCCGGTCCGGGCTGGAGCGACCGGACGAAGTCGCGCAGTGCCGTGGTGGCGGAGCCCTCCTCTTCGAGGGCCCGCTCCACGCGGGCCACGCCCGCGGAGCCGACGATCGCTGCGTCGGCCCCGCTCGCGGCGACCGCCGCGACGTGGCTGCGCGTGCTGACCCCGAAGCCGACGGCGATCGGGGAGTTCGTGTGGGCCCGCAGCCCGGCGACGACCGGGGCGAGCGCGGCGTGCCCGGCGGGCGGCGCGGTGCCGCTGCGGCCGTAGTGCGCCACCAGGTAGACGTACGCGGAGGACTCGCGGGCGGCCCGGGTCCGGGTCTCCTCCGGGCTGGTCGGGTAGCAGGTGGTGACGACCGCGGTGCCGGCCGCCTCGGTGGCCTCGCGGTAGGCGTCCCGCAGCCGGGGCGGCAGGCCGTGCACCAGGAGGCCGTCGGCGCCGGACACGGTGATGTCCTTGACGGCCGCGCCCAGGTCCCGGTGCTTGAGGGAGTGGCTCCAGTCGGCGAGCAGCGCGATCCGCAGCCGCCGGAGCGCCGGCCGGACGCGGGCGACGAAGCCGAGGACGTCGTCCAGGCCGGTGCCCCGGTCCAGGGCGCGGCGGGCGGAGCGGCGTACGACCGGCCCGTCGGTGAAGGAGTCCGGGAAGGGCACCGCCAGTTCGAGGCAGTCGACGCCCTCCTCGTCGAGCATGTGCACGACGTCGGCGAGCTCGTCCAGTGGCGGGTCGCCCGCGTTGAGGAACAGGGTGAGCCCGGGCCGGCCGGGTTCGCGCCCGGTGAAGAAGTCAGCCATGGCGGACCGCCCCCGCCGTCGCCGCGGTCCGCCGGGAACGCAGCCGCTCGACCAGGGCCGCGGCGGCCCCGCTGGTGACGGCGTCGTCCGTGGCGTCGAGCGCGTCGCGCCAGGTGGTGTGGTGGCCGGCCGCGAGGGCGAGCGCGGCGGCGTTGAGCCGGACGGTGTGGGTGGCCGCCGGATGGGCGCGCCCGGCGAGCACGGCCAGGAAGTGGTCGGTGGCCGCGTCCTTGGGCGCGGGGGCCAGCGCCTCGAAGCCGCCGTCGGCCGGGATCAGCGCGCCGGGCTCCAGGACCTGGTCCTCGCCCCGCGCGATGTGGACGGTGTTGCGGGCGAAGCCGAGGAGTTCGTCGGCGCCCCGGTCGTTGCTGGTGAGCCACACCGTGCGGCCGGTGACCGTGGCGGCGAGGCGGCGCAGGTCGTCCAGGGGCATGGTGTGCGAGACGCCGGTGACCTGGGCGGTGACCGGCAGGTCGGCGAGGAGGGGGCCGAGCGCGTTGAGGAACCGCCCGAACGGCTTCATGCTCACCGGTGCGATCAGCCGGGCGAGCCGGGCGAGCTCGACCGGGTAGACGAACGGACCGGTGAAGGCGATCCCGTCCCGCTCCAGGTGCTCCTCGGTCTGCTCGTACGAGGAGGTCAGACGTACTCCGAGGCGTTCGAGGAGGTCGACGGAGCCGAGGCTGGAGGTGTAGGCCCGGGAGCCGGACTTGACGACACGCACCCCGGCGGCGGCCGCGACGAAGGCCGCCGCGGTGGAGACGTTGAAGGTGGCGGGACCGCCCCCGGTACCCACGACGTTGACGGTCGCGGGCCAGGCGGGCCCGGGGCGCGCGGGGCGCCGTTCCAGGAGTGTGCCGTGCAGGGCGGCAAGCGTCGCGGGGTCGGGGAGCCGGGTGGTCAGCGAGGCCAGCAGGGCGATGGCCTGCTCCCTGGGGAGCGTGCCGTCGCCGAGCCGGTCCCACAGAGACCGCCAGGTCTCGTGCTCGGCCACCGTGCGCCGCGCCAGCAGGCCGGTGAGCGCGTCGTGCATGGTTAGCCATTCACCTCCTGGCGGGCGCCGACGACGAAGGTGTCGATGGCGGTGACGCTGCGGAAGTTGTTGGGGTCGAGGTCCGTGTCGTCCACGGCGAGGCCGAAGCGGTCCTCCACCCAGGCGATCAGCTTGAGCAGGCCGAGCGAGTCGATGGCTCCGCTCGACAGCAGGTCCTGGTCGTCGGCGAGTTGGTCCTGGGTGAGGTCCGGCAGGAACTCCTCGATCAGGAACTGCTTGATGGTGGCCGTGTTGCTCATGACGTCCTTCCTTCTACGGTGGTCAGCCGGCGGGAGTGGTCCGGCGCCGGGGACGGCGGCCGGGACGGTCCGCCCAGCCGGTCGAGCGCGGTGCGGTCGACCTTTCCGGTGGCGGTCTTGGGCAGCGGTTCGTCGGTGATCCGCAGGACGCCGGGGACGGCCGCCCTGGGCAGGGCGCGGGCGCAGTGTTCTTTCAGGAGCAGGCTGTTGAGGCCGCTGCCGGGTGCGCGCCGCACCCCGGCGACGAGCCGTTTGCCGGTGAGCGGGTCGGGCTGCGCGGCGACGCCGGCCTCCAGGACGGCGGGGTGGCTCAGCAGCACCTGCTCGATCTCGGCGGTGTTGACGGCGACGCCGCGCACCTTGACCTGGAAGTCGCTGCGCCCGGTCAGGTACAGCAGCCCGTCGGCGTCGCGCCGTACGAGGTCGCCGGTGCGGAACCAGGTGCCGTCGTCGTGGCCGAGCGGGTGTCCGGTGAACCGGCCCCGGCTGCGGGCCGGGTCGAGGTAGCCGGTGGTCTGGAAGGGCGTCCGGACGTGCAGCTCGCCGGCGCCGGGGCCGGTGACCTCGTGGCCGTCGGCGTCCAGCACGAGGACGGAGACCCCGGGGAGCGGGGTGCCGATGGGCAGCGGGCCGAAGACGGTGGCCGTGGTGTCGACGTCGTACGTGAAGCTGTCGTTGGTCTCCGTGCAGCCGTAGATGTTGGTGAGGCGGGCGGCGGGCAGCAGCTCGCGCAGCTCGGCCAGGGTGCGTTCGGGCAGGACGTCGCCGGTGAAGGCGGCCCGGCGCACCGACGGGAGCAGCACGCCGGCCCGGCGGGCGGCGTCCAGCACGAGCCGGTAGAACATCGGCACGGCCTGGACGATCTCGACGTCGTGGCGCAGCAGCAGGTCGAGCAGGTGGCGTCCGTCGACGGCCTTGTCCGGGTCCACGAGGACGACGCGGCCGCCGTGCGCGAGGGTCGTCCACACGTCGAGGAAGCACAGGTCGAAGTTGAGCGGCGCGTAGTTGAGGACGGTGGTCCCGGGTGCGACGGCGAACGCGGGCCCGGCCCAGGTCACGAACCGGTCCACCGCCTGCTCGTCGAGCGGGACCGTCTTGGGCAGCCCGGTGGAGCCGGACGTGGTGAGCATGAAGGCGGTACGCGCGGGCACGGGGTAGGCCGCCGAGCGGGCCGGGACCGGCACGCTCCGCGGTTCGCCGCCGCCCGGAGCCAGCACGTGCCGGCAGCCGGCCTGGGCGAACAGCTGTGTCAGCGGCTGCTCGCCGAGGTGCGGGGAGGGCAGCAGGAACGGGCGGTGGGCGAGCAGGCAGCCGAGGACGAGCGCGATGGCGTCGGGTGACTTCTCGGCGAGGATGCCGACGGGTTCGCCGGCCGGCAGCCCGAGCAGGGCGAGGCGCTCGCGTTCGCGGCCGGCGCTCTCGTACAGCTCGCGGTAGCTGGTCTCCTCGCCGTGCCAGACCAGGGCGGGCGCGTCGGGGCGCTCGCGGACCTGGGTGAGGAAGCCGGGAAGCAGTCCGGTGGTGGCGCCCGGGCCGGTCATGGCCGCCGTCCCGCCAGCTGGGCCCAGCCGCTCTTCACGGCGATGCCTGAGGGGGTGCGGCAGGTGAAGCGGACGAGGGTGCGGTCGGCGTCCGGGGCGAGTTCGATGCCGAGCGGCACGTCCGGGACCACAGGGGCGGAGAACCGCCCGCTGACGGCGACGACGCGGGTGACGTCGCCGTCCGCGTACCGGTCGGCGATCTCCTCGACGGCCAGGGCGAGCACGCTCATCCCGTGCGCGATGACACGGGGGAAACCGGCGTCCTGGGCCGCCCGGTCGTCCAGGTGGATCGGGTTGAGGTCGCCGGAGGCGTGCGCGTAGCCGCTGATCCAGGCGGGGGTGAGCCGGTGCTCGGCGGCGGCCGGCTCACCGGCTCCGCCGGACGGGGCGGGCGCGGCCGGTGACGGGATCTGGCCGAAGGGCTCGATGGCGGTGGCGCCCATCAGCAGGGCGCTGGTGAGGAGTTCGGCGCGGGGGGTGCCGTCCTCGCCGGTGAGCCGGGCCCGGACGGCGACGCGGGTGCCCCTCGGTTCGCGGCGGGCGCCGGCCACGTCGAGGCCGACGGTGATCCGCTCGCCGGGCAGCAGGGGCTGCTCGATCCGGATGTCCTGGCCGAGGTGGACGACGGAGACGGGCTCGGGCTCGGGCTCGGCCGCCGCCAGGTCGCGTACGGTCGCGTCGGCGAGGGTGTGCGCGAGGACGAAGGCGTGCACCGGTGAGGCGCCGGGCGCCCCGGCCGCGGGCAGGTCCGCGCGGACGGCGGACCGGAAGGCGGCCACCTCGTCGGCGGTGAGGGTGCGGATCGCGGTGCGGGGCTGGGCGGCGGTGGCGGTCTGGGTGGTGGTCTGGGCGGTGGTCGTCATACCGGCGCCACCACCATGCTCGCGTTGTGGCCGCCGAAGCCGAAGGAGTTCGACAGCGCGGGTCCCAGGGCGACGGGCCGTGGACTGGTGTGCACCACGTCGATCTCCATTCCTGGCTCCAGGTGTTCGTGGTTGGCGGTGGGCGGCACCTCCTGGGCGCGCATCGCCTGGACGGCGGCGATGATCTCGACGGCGCCGGCCGCTCCGATGAGGTGGCCGATGACGCCCTTGGAGGCGGTGACGGGCGGGCCGTCGGAGCCGAAGACCTTGGTGAGGGCCGTGGCCTCGGCGCGGTCGTTGTGCGGGGTCGAGGTGCCGTGCGCGTTGACGTGCGCGATCTCGTCGGGGGCGAGCCCGGCGGCGGTGAGGGCGCCGGTCATCGCGGAGACCGCGCCGGCCCCGTCGGCCAGCGGCATCGACAGGTGGTACGCGTCCGAGGTGGCCGCGTAGCCGGCGATCCGGGCGTAGGTGCGGGCGCCCCGGGCGAGCGCGTCGTCGAGGCGTTCCAGGACGACAAAGCCGGCCCCCTCCCCCATGACGAACCCGTCGCGGTCCCGGTCGAACGGGCGGGAGGCGTGCGCCGGGTCGTCGTTGCGCCCGGAGACCGCGTTCAGGTTGCCGAAGGCGGCGAGGGTGACCGGGGTCAGGGTGGACTCGCAGCCGCCCGCGACCGCCACGTCCGCCTGGCCCGACCGGAGGAGGGCGGCGGCGTGCCCGATGGCGTCGACGCCGCTGGCGCAGGTGGTGGCGATGGTGGTCGCGGGGCCGGTCCAGCCGAGCCGCATGGCGATCTGGGCGGCCGCCGCGTTCGGCATGGTCAGCAGCGGCATCAGCGGGTTGACCCGGTGCGGGCCCGCCTCGCTGTAGTGCGCGGACTCGCGGTCGCTGGTGGCGCGGCCGCCGACCGCGTTGCCGACGACGATGGCGGTGCGCCCGGGCTCGGGCACCGGGGCGCCGGCGTCGCGGTGGGCGGAGAGGGCCGCCGTGGTGCCGTACAGCGCGAAGGGGTCCATGCGCCGTGCGTCCTTGGCGGACACGAGGGCGTCGGGGCCCTGGGTGTCGAGTCCGCTGACCCGGCAGCCGATCCGGACCCGGTGGCGGGAGAGGTCCAGGTGGTCGAGCGGGGCTGCGGTGGAACGGCCGGCGCGGAGCGCGGCCCACAGGGCCTCGGGGGTGCACCCCGCCGGGGTGACCACACCGATCCCGGTGATCACCACCGGGGCGCGGTGGGAGGCTGCGGCTGTCATCTTCGGTCTCGTCTCCGTCCGGTGTCCCGGGGCCTGGACCGGCCGGTCAGGCCGGGATGATGCCGCACTCGCGGGCGGACTTGATGAACGCCTCGGCGGCGAAGTCGATGTCCTCGGGCGTGTGCCGCGCGGTCACCGCGATCCGCAGCCGGGCCAGATCGTTGGGGACGGCCGGGGTGACCACGGGGATGCCGATGACACCGTTGCGGCGGCAGGCGGTGGCCAGGTCGTACGCCTTCTCGTCGGAGCCGGCGATCAGCGGCAGCACCGCGGTCTCGCTGTCCTGCGTACGCAGCCCCTGGGCGTTGACCAGGGCGCGCAGGCGGGCCGACTCGCGCTGGATGTGGGTGACCCGCTCCGGTTCGCGGCGCAGGATGCGCAGGCTCTCCAAGGCGGCGGCGGCCTGGGCCGGGGCGAGGGCGGCGGAGAACAGGAACGGCCGGGCGGCGTAGCGCAGGTGGCCGATCAGTTCGGCGGGTCCGGTGACCCAGCCGCCCATGGAGGGGATGCCCTTGGACAGGGTGCCGAGCTTGATGTCGGCCCGCACCCGGTGGTCGAAGTGCTCCTCGATGCCGCGACCGGTGGCGCCGATGGTGCCGAGCGCGTGTGCCTCGTCGACCATGAGCAGCGCGTTGTGCTCGTCGCACACCTTGCGCAGCTCGGGCAGCGGGGCGATGTCGCCGTCCATGGAGTAGACGCTGTCGACGATGACGAGCCGCACGCCGTCGGGCGAGGCGGCGGCCAGGCGCCGGTCGAGGTGGTCGACGTCGTTGTGCCGGAACCGGGTGACGGTGGCACCGGAGAGCCGGCAGCCGTCCACGATGGAGGCGTGGTCGTACTTGTCGATGAAGACGGTGTCGCCGGCACCGACGAGACCGCCGACGGTGCCCACGTTCGCCGCGTAGCCCGAGCTGAAGACCATGGACGCCTCGCGGTCCGCGAAGTTCGCGACCTCGGCCTCCAGTTCCTCGTGCAGCGGGATGGTCCCGGCCAGGGCGCGCACGCCGTGGTTGCCGCTGCCGTACAGGTCGACGGCGGCCTTGGCGGCGGCGACGACGCGTTCGTCGCCGCCCAGACCCAGATAGCTGTAGCCGGACATCATCAGCAGCCGTTGGCCGTCGAGATCGGCGTAGGCGCTGTCCCGCTCGACCGTGTAGGAGACGAAGCTGTTGCGGCGCTCCGGCTCGGACTCCAGTGCCGCCACACGCCTGTTCGTGGCGGCCAGCTTCGGCGCCAGCCGTTCCCAACCTCCGGTTGCGTTCACGTGGGTCTCCTCAGGCTGATTCAGTCGGCCGGCGAACGGCCTATTCATGACAGGATTTCTACGCCGCGCTCCGCAACGCGGCCGCAACAAGGGCGCCGGAGCCCTTCTCGAATTACGCTCGAATCCGCTCGGGAGTCACTAGAAATCTCCTGGTGAACGCATGGAGGGGGGCGGAAAAATGGAGTTCCGATTCAGCGGAACTTGGGCTTCCACTCATTCCCCCCGGTATGTTTCCGGGCTCAATTGACACGGCCTGAACGCCCCTGCGAAGGTCACGTCGACATCACGGGGAATGGCGAGAACTGAACGGCGCAAAGCGAAAGCAACGGCCGTGTTCCCCGCTCGGTTCCTGATCTGCCGCAGGGGGAGTGTCGACGTGTTGATCCGGCTCGTAGGACTTGTCAGCATCGAGCACGAGGCGGAACCGCCCCGGCACCTGTCGAGCGCACAGGCCCAAATCGCCTTCGCCCGGCTGGTCCTTGAGCGCTCCGCGGGAACCAGCCGCGACCAGCTCGCGGACACGCTGTGGCCGCAGGGCCTGCCCGACACCTGGGCGTCCGCGCTGCGCAGTGTCGTCAGCCGGGTGCGGTCCTTCGTCACCAGCGCGCACCAGAGGCCCGGCGAGACACCGCTGGTCGCCCAGAGCGGGCGCTACCTGCTGCATCTGCCGGGCGACGCGCTGACCGATGTGGAGACGGCCGAGGCGTCGGTCTCCGAGGCCCGGCAGGCGTGCCGGGAGGGCGCGCACTCGGTGGCCCTGCAACTGGCCTCCGGCGCGGTCGCCAATCTGCGCGGCGCGTTCCTGCCCGCCCACGAGGGCGAGTGGGTGAACACCACCCGCGAGCGCATCGAGGCGGTGCGCCTGAGCGCCCTGGAGCTGTCCAGCGCCTCGGCCGCCGCCCTCGGCAACAGCCACCACGCCCTGCGGTACGCCGACGAGGCGGTGCGCAGGGCACCGTTCCGGGAGAGCGCGCACCGCTGCCGGATGACGGCGCACGCCGCCGCCGGCAACCGGGCCGACGCCCTGCGCGTCTACCAGCAGCTGCGCGAGCTCCTGTCGGACGAGCTGGGCATCGAGCCCGCCCCGTCCACCCAGACGCTCTATCTGGGCCTGCTCCGCGAGCCCGACCCGGCCCGCGAGGCGCCCCGTGCGGTGGCCCCGTACGGCGGCCTCACGAGCGCCGACCCGCTCCTGATGCGCGCGTACGAGCCCCTGCTCCCGCCGGCCGCCTGAGGGCTCGTACGGCGGGCACGGAAACGTCCGCGGAATGCTCCTGCGAAATGGGATTCGCAGGAGCATTCCGCGGACGTTTCCGTGCGGAATGCGTTTCCCGGGGGGCTTTCCGACGAAAGCCCCCCGGGGTGGATATCAGGTGATGGTGACGCCGCTGTCGATGCTGATGACCTGGCCGGTCATACAGTCCTGGTCGAGGAAGAGGGCGGAGCTGCGCGCGACCTCTTCCACGGTCACGAAGCGGGGCACCGGTGCCTTCTTCTCCATCGACTCCACCACGTGGTCGGGGAGGGTCTGGGTCATTCCCGTGATCATGAATCCGGGCGAGAGCGCGTTGACCGTGACGCCCCGCCGCCCGCACTCGGCGGCCAGGGTCCGGGTGAAACCGATCAGGCCGGCCTTGGACGCGGAGTACGCCGTCTGCCCGGCCGTCGCGATCAGCCCCGACGGCGAGACCACGTTGATCACCCGGCCCCACCGTTTGCGCAGCATGTGCGGGACGCACACCCGGGCCGTGTGGAAGGAGCCGATGAGGTTGGTCTGGATCACCGCCGCCCAGTCCTCGGGCTTCTGCATGGCCATGACCTGGTCACGGCGGATCGCGCCGTTGTTGACGAGGACGTCGACCGGGCCCAGCCGCTCGGCGATCTGCGCGTGCATCGCCGTGACGGCCTCGTACGAGCCGACGTCACCGGTCACGAGGACGGAGTCGTTGGTGAGCTTCTCCTGCACCGCGAGCGCGGCGTCCTTCGCGCTGTTGTAGTGGACCGCCACCTTGCAGCCGAGCGCGTCCAGTTCGATCGCCAGTGCCTGGCCGAGCCCGCCGGAGGCGCCCGTCACCAGGGCGACGGGGTGCTCGGGCCGGGTGCCGGCGGGCTTCTGCGTACTCATCGTGTCCCTCCGCGCCATTCGAGGAGCATGGAGCCCCAGGTCATGCCTGCGCCGAAGCCGGCCAACAGGACCAGGTCGCCGTTCTGGATGCGGCCCTCGTCCAGCGCCTCGGCCAGGGCGATCGGGATGGAGGCGGACGCCGTGTTCCCGTACTTCTGCAGGTTGGCGACCAGGGCCTCGGGCCGCAGCCCGGTGTGGCTGAGGATCGAGTTGATGATGCGGATGTTGGCCTGGTGCGGGATGACGTGGCGTACGTCGGCCGCCTCGACCTTGGCGTTCTTCAGCGTCTCCCGGACCGTGCGGACCGTGTACCGCACGGCGTTCAGGTAGATCTCGTTCCCGTTGATCTGCGCGTAGTGCAGACCCTGGCGCACCGTTTCCTCGGTGGTGGGCATACGGCTGCCGCCCGCGAGGACCTTGAGGCTGCCGGTGCAGCTGCCGTCCGCGCCCAGGTTCCAGGCCAGGACGTTGCTGTCGGCCGCGGGGACGAGTACGACGGCTCCCGCGCCGTCCCCGACCAGGATCGACAGGTCCCGGTCGGCGGGGTTCGCGGTCAGCGTGTGGGTGTCGGAGCCGATGAGCAGGATCGGCCGGGGGTCGATCGCGATGAGGGCCATCGCGGAGACGAGCCCGTAGACGAAGCCCGCGCACTCGGAGTTGACGTCGTGCGCGCTGCCGGCGATGCCCAGTTCGTGGTGGACGAACGCGGACGTCGCCGGCGAGGGCTGCTCGGGCGTGGCGGTGGCGACGATCAGATGGGCGATGTCGCCGCCGCTCAGGCCCGCCTTGGCGAGGGCGCGCCGGCCGGCCTCGACGGCCAGCGAGGCTGTCGTCTGGCCGGGCCCGACGGCGCGCCGTTCACTGATCCCGCACCGGCTGGTGATCCAGTGCTCGTCCACGCCGAAGCGCTCGGCGAGCTCCGCACTGGTGACCACCTTCTCAGGGACGGAGATGCCCCATCCGGTGATGTCGAAGCCGTTCATGCGCGCCCGCTCAGGCCTGCGCCGGCACGAGCGCCAGGATGCGGTCGTAGACGTGGCGCAGCGTCGTGGTGTCGTCCAGGTCGGCGAACAGGGACTCGTCGGCCGGGATGTCCGGGTAGGTGTTCTGGAACCCGTACAGCCACTCCATGAGGTCCAGCGAGTCCACGTCGGGGATGTGCTGGAGCGGGTGGTCCGGGTCGACCTTCTGGGCGCCGGACACGGCCTCGAGCTGGCTCGCCAGTTCTTCGATGGTGGGCAGAGACATGGGGTGAGGTCCTTCCTCCGCAGGGCTTGGCCTTGTCGAAACGCATGGAACCCGTACGCACGCAACCGGCGCGCAACAGCCGGCGCCCCCGCCGTGTTGCACGTCTCTTGCGACGCGGGGGTTTTCTTCGTCTCGCGATGACATCGCAGGCACCACGCCATGAGCATGAGCCGGACGGGAGTTGAGGACGAAGATGACCACGGTCGCAAACCAGTCGGTCCCCGAGGTCGACGCGATCAGGCACCACTACGAGGTGAGCAACGACTTCTACCGCCTCCTGCTGGGCCCGACGATGATGTACTCCGGCGGTTACTGGGAGGAGGGCGAGGGTCTCACCGAGGCCCTCGACGAGGCCCAGGAGCGCAAGCTGGACAAGTTCGTCGAGCTGGCGGGAGCGGCCAACGCCCGGCGTGTCCTGGACGTGGGCTGCGGGTGGGGCACCATGCTCAACCGCGTCACCACGGTGCACGGCGTCGAGCAGGCAGTCGGGCTGACGCTCAGCCGCACGCAGGAGCAGTTCATCGCCGGCCTGGACAACCCGCGGATCACCACGCGGGTGGAGTCCTGGGAGGACCACACCACCGACGACCCGTACGACGCGGCGTTCTGCATCAACGCCCTGGAGCACTTCGTCTCCTCGACGCTGCCGCCGCGCGAGCGCACCAAGAAGTACCGGGTGTTCTTCCAGAAGGTCGGCGCCACCCTGAAGCCGGGTGCCCGCTTCGTGCTGCACACCATGACGGCCGAGGCACTGCCCATGAACCGGCAGCTGCTGGACGACCTGAAGTTCCTCCAGCGCTCGGAGTTCGAGAACTGCCACATCCCGCACCTGCACGAGCTGACGCAGGCAGCCGAGGGCCTGTTCGACGTGGTCGAGGTCGTCAACGAGCGCGAGTCGTTCGCGGTGGCCTGCCGCGCCTGGCTGCAGCTGCTCGCCGAGCGCCGTGACGAGGCCGTCGCCATGGAGGGCGAGGAGGTCGTGGCCCGCTTCGAGCGCTACCTCGACATCTTCGCGTACACGCTCGAGGACAAGTTCTTCAACAACTTCCGCGTCACCATCGCGCGCCGCTAGGAGGCTGACGTGACGAGCACTCTAGAGCCGCCGCGCAGCGACGAGGACACCCGCCCGGCCGGCGGCGGCGGACCGCAGCGGCATCTGCGCGTCGCCGTCATCGGCAGCGGGTTCTCCGGCCTCGGCATGGCGATCCGGCTGCTGCAGAAGGGCGTGGACGACTTCCTCGTCTTCGAACGCGCCGACGAGGTGGGCGGCACCTGGCGGGACAACTCCTACCCGGGCGCGGCCTGCGACGTGATGTCCCACCTGTACTCGTTCTCGTTCGCGCAGAACCCGGAGTGGAAGTCCACGTTCGGCAAGCGCGACGAGCTGTACGCGTACCTGCGGGACACCGCCGACCGGTTCGGGGTGCGTCCGCACATCCGCTTCGGCCACGAACTGCTCGGGGCCCGCTGGGACGAGACGACCCGGCGCTGGCACATCGAGACCTCGCAGGGCGACTACACCGCGCAGGTCCTGGTGAGCGGCACCGGCTATCTCAGTGAGGCGGCGGTCCCCGACATCCCGGGCCTCGCCGACTTCGAGGGCACCGTCTTCCACTCCTCCCGCTGGCGGCACGACCACGACCTGAGCGGTCGCAACGTCGCCGTGATCGGCACCGGCGCCTCCGCCATCCAGT
Source organism: Streptomyces sp. SID9727 (assembly GCF_010550605.1). Classification (GTDB taxonomy): domain Bacteria; phylum Actinomycetota; class Actinomycetes; order Streptomycetales; family Streptomycetaceae; genus Streptomyces. Next base: position 4,862 of record NZ_JAAGNI010000481.1, on the reverse strand, counting down.
TCGTGCCGAAGATCCAGCCCGAGGTGGGGCGGCTCGACCTCTACCAGCGCACCCCGCCGTGGATCGGCCCGAAGAACGACAAGGTGACGAGCCCGCTGCAGACCAGACTGCTGCGCGGGGTCCCCGGCTACCAGAACTTCCGGCGCAACTTCAACATGTGGGGCCGGGAGATCCTGGCCTTCGTGATGAAGCGGCCCAAGGTCGCCGGGAAGATGCAGAAGATGGCCAGCGACCACCTGAAGAAGTCGGTCGCCGACGAGACGCTGCGCGCGAAGCTCACCCCGGACTACGTGATGGCGTGCAAGCGCCTGCTGTTCTCCAACACGTGGTACCCGGCGATCCAGCAGCCCAACGTGGACCTGGTCACCGACGGCATCGCGAAGGTCACCGCCCACTCGATCGTCACCGCCGACGGGGCCGAACGGGAGATCGACACGATCATCCTGGGCACCGGCTTCAAGGCCACCGACCGCCCGGTCGCCGGGCGGATCACCGGCCGCGAGGGCAGGTCGCTGCGCGAGGTGTGGCAGGAGGACGGCATGGCCGCGCACCGCGGCACCACCGTCGCCGGCTTCCCGAACCTGTTCCTGCTGCTCGGTCCGAACACGACCCTGGGGCACTCCTCGCAGGTCGTGATGATCGAGGCGCAGATCGGCTACGTGCTGGACGCGCTGAAGGTCATGGACCAGAAGAACCTGGCCTCGGTGGAGGTTCGAAAGACAGTCCAGGACGACTGGAACGAGCGGCTGCAGGCCCGCCTCGATGGCACCGTGTGGAACGCAGGCAACTGCAAGAGCTGGTACCTCGACGCACACGGGCGCAACCCGTCGATCTGGCCGACGTACACCTGGCGCTTCCGCCGCCAGACCAAGCACTTCGCCCCCTCCGAGTACCAGCTCGCCACCCTCGCGGGCGCCGGCCTGCCGGCCCTGACCCACACGTAATGGACGGGAGACAGACCGAATGAGAAGCAGCAGCACCCCCATCACGCGGCGCAGCATCCTCGGGGGCATGGCGGCCGCCACGGTCATCGGCTGGAGCACGTCGCACCAGGCGTGGGCACGTGAGTCGGACTCCTTCGCCCACACGGCGGCGAGCCTGCCGTCGCTCGACGGCACGCTGGAGACCTCGGCGGGTGTCACCTCCACGTTCAACCACGACTTCGGCCACATGGTGACCGGCGCGTGCTGGGCGGTGCTGCGTCCCGGCTCGGTGCGGGACATCGTCAAAATGGTCAACTACGCCCGGGCCAACGGGCTGAAGATCGCGATGAACGGCCGCGGCGGGCAGAACGGCGACGAGGAGTCGCACTCCTGCTACGGGCAGGCGCAGGTTCCGCAGGGCGGCATCGCGATCGACGCGCGCGGTCTGACGAAGATCGTCCGCATCGGCTCGTCGTCCGCCGTGGTCGAGGCCGGGGTCACCTGGGCCCAGCTCACCGACGCCGCCCTCACCCGCGGCCTGACCCCGCCGGCCCTCACCGACTACCTGCACCTGTCGATAGGCGGCACGCTCAGCGTCGGCGGCATCGGCTCCACCGTGGCGCGGTACGGGCTCCAGATCGACACCGTGAAGTCGATCGACATCGTCACCGGCAACGGCGACCTGATCACGGCCAGCCCGCACTGCTACCCGGAGCTGTTCAACACGGCGCTCGGCGGCGGCGGCCAGGTCGGCATCATCGTGCGCGCCGAGGTCGCCCTGATCCCGGCACCGCCGAAGATGACCGTCTTCACCCTGTACTACAACGACGTGTCCGCGTTCCTCGCCGACTCCGAGAAGCTCATGGCGGAGAAGCGGTTCGAGGGCCAGGTCGGCGAGATCGCCCGCACCCCGGACAACTCCGGCTGGTGGTACAAGCTGGAGGGCCAGGCGTACTGGCAGGGCAGCACCGCGCCCAACCGCACCGCGCTGCTCACCGGTCTGCACGACGAGCGGGCGTACGCGACGATCGAGGACCTGCCCTTCCGCGAGGCCGTGTTCCGCACCGACGGCGACGAGGCGTGGCTCAAGGAGAACGACTTCTGGGGCCAGCCCAAGCCGTGGCTGAGCCTGTTCGTCCCGGCGTCCAAGGCGAAGGCGTTCGCGGACCTGCTGACCGCCGAGCTGAACGGCGACGACCTGGGCGCCGGCTTCCTGCTCTACTACCCGTACCCGACGTCGAAGCTGACCCGCCCGCTGTCGGTGCAGCCCTCCGAGCCGACCGCGTACCTGTGCGACGTGCTCCGCTTCCCGGCCCCGGGCGCGGACATCGCGCGGATGCTGGACCAGAACCGCCGCCTGTACGACAAGGCGGTCGCGCTGGGTGCCAAGCGGTACCTGGTGGGCGCGATCCCGAACATGACGCAGGCGGACTGGCGGGCCCACTTCGGTTCCCGCTGGAAGGTCCTCGCCGCGGCGAAGCGGCGCTACGACCCGGCGGGCATCCTCACCCCCGGTCAGGGCTTCTTCGGCTGATCCGGGACGCCCCGGGCCCCGGGGCCTGTCGTTCGGATCAGGCCGGCGAGATCCAGACCGCCACCCGGAACACCCCGACAGGAGAATCGGCATGACAGTGTACGACTTGATCGACGAGGCGATCGTGGACGCTCCGCCGGAGGCGGTGTGGGAGGCGTTGATCGCCGAGTTCCGCGGCGCCGGCCGCTGGTGGGTGCCGGCCAACACCTTCGCCACCGTGTCCGGTTCGCCGGACGAGGTGGGCGGCGAGGTCGCTGTCACGGTGCACACCAAGGGCGTCGACAAGGGCGGCCCGAAGCTGCGGTTCACCGCGCGCACCCGGGCCGTCGAGCCCCATCGGCTGCTGTCGGTCGATTACGTGGCCGGGGTGTTCCGGGGCACCAGCGACTTCTACGTCGAACCGCTCGACGGGGGCCGCACCAAGGTCGGCATGCACTTCGTGGGCCGGCCGAACGGCTTCCTGAAGCTCCTCGCGAAGGTCGCCGACATCGGCGCGGAGCACTCCACCGCCACCCGCGAGGCGTTCGTCCGGCTCGGGCAGATCCTCGCGGCGGAGCGCGCCGCGGCCGTACGGACCGGTGAGGCGGCGGAGGCCCGGAAGCTGGAGGGCAGTACCCGATGACGACGGTGGCCGCAGCACCGGCGACCGAGACGCAGGTGCGCACCGACGACGGGGCCCGCCTGGCGGTGTCCGTCCTGCCGCCGCTCACGCCCCCGACCGGCGTCACCGTGGTGCTGGTGCACGGCTGGGGTGCGTCGCGCCGGGTGTGGAGCACGGTGGCCGACCGGCTGATCCGGCTCGGGCACCGCGTCGTCTCCTACGACCTGCGGGGCCACGGCGCCTCCTCGCAGGGCGCCGAGCCCTTCGGGATCACCCGGCTCGGGGCGGACCTGGGCGCGGTCCTGGCCCATGTGGAGGCGCCGGACGCGGTCGTCGTCGGGCACTCCGGGGGCGGGTTCGCCGCCCTGTCGTACGCCGCGTCGGAGGACCGGAACGCCGGCGCGCTGAGCGGCCTGGTGCTGCTGGCCACGGCGGCGCACGACCAGGACACCCCGGACAGCGAGGTCCGCATGATGGGGAGCGCGCTGTTCCAGCGGGCCGTCTCGCGACCGGCCCTGGGCCGCAAGCTCCTCGGGCAGAACATGCTCGGCCCGAAGGCGGACCGGCGGCTGAGCGAGGTGAACCGGCAGATGTTCGCGGCGGCCGGGCCCGCGGTGCGCGCGGAGGCGTTCCGTTCGTCGCGGGGCATGGACCTGCGCGAGGCCCTGGTGTCGGTGACCGTGCCGGCGGTGGTCCTCGCGGGCACCGGCGACAAGGTGATCGCGCCGAAGCTCGGCCGGGTCGTCGCCGAGGCGCTGCCCCGGGCGCGCTTCGAGGAGGTGCCGGACGTGGGGCACATGCTGCCCCTGGAGGCGCCGCAGACGGTGGTGGGCGCGGTCAGCGAGCTGACGCGGGACCACGGATAGCGGGGCGCACACGGAAAGGCGGCCGGTCCCGGGCGGGGGCCGGCCGCCTTTCCGTGACCCGGTCAGGCGCGGGCCCGCAGTGTGAGCGCCCGGCCCAGGCAGGCGAGCGCCGCCGTGCAGGCCAGGGTGCGGGCGGCGTTCGCCGGCGTCCAGGCGCCCCGGAAGCGGTCGCGGATCAGGGCGAGCTCGGGCCCGGACGCCTCGGCGGTCAGTTGGGCGAGCCGGCGGTTGAGGGGGATGTTGACCTTCATCGTGACGGCGACGGCCGCCGAGTACAGGGCGAGGGCCGCCCAGGTCCAGCGGGCGGCGCGGGTGTGGCCGAGGCGGCGCAGGGAGACGCCCGAGACCCCGGTGGCCAGGAACGCCCCGAAGAAGACGAGCCCGAAGAAGCCGTTCTCGATGGCGTCGTTGATGTGCCCCATGGCGCTCGCGAAGGCCGCGTCGTCGGTGCGGTCGAGCCCCGGCATGACGGACACGTCGAACGCGAAGTACAGCCCGGCGCTCAGCCCCATCGCGATGGTGGCCGCGTACAGCGACGCTTCGGTGCGTCCGCCCGGCCGGGCCGGGTGCGAGGTGGTCGGCGCGGTGGCGGTCATGGCTTCTCCTGAGGGTGCGGGACGGGGCGCAGTACGGGGGCGATCAGCCGTTCGTAGCGGCGGCGCAGCACCGTCCGGCCGAGCAGCCGCACCGGTGGCGGGATGGTGGCGGTGACATGGGCCGTGGCGGCGGGGTCGGCCCCGTCGAACATCCAGGGCTGGAGCCGGCCGAGCACGCCGGGCGGCGCGGTCCGCAGCAACCGCCGTTCCACGGACGCGTAGCGCGTGGCGCCGAGCGCGGTGAAGGCGGGGAAGGCGATGCGCTCCTCGGCGGCGAGGTGGTCGCGCAGGACGGCGGCGAAGGTCTCGGCCGCGGGGCGCGGCGCCCCGGGGCCGGCGCCC
>NZ_JAAGNI010000464.1 GCF_010550605.1 Streptomyces sp. SID9727 | reverse complement strand
GCAGATGCACGCCGCGCCGACGAGCGGGGCGGCGATCGTCGGCGCGGCGTGCATCTGCTGCTGCGCGGCGGGAGCGGGGGCCGGCGGGGTTCCGAAGGCGGGCGCGGGCTGAGGGACCTGGGGTGCCGGAGGGGCTGCCGGGGCGCCGAAGGACGGGGCCGGGGCCGCCTGTGCGGGCGGGGCGAACGACGGGGCCGCGCCCTGCGGCGGAGCTGCGGCCGGTTCCTCCTCGGCGACCTCGCCGCCGAAGTTCTTCAGCAGCGCTTCGAGGCCGCCGTCGAAGCCCTGGCCGACCGCGGCGAAGCGCCAGACGTCCTTGAGGTAGAAGTCGCCCAGCATGACGGCGCGCTCGGTGCTGAACTCCGAGCCGTTGAACGCGTACCTGACGACTTCCTCGCCGCCCGCGACGATCCGGATGTAGCCGGGGCCGACCTGCGACATCTGCCCGGCACCGTCCACGGTCGCGGTGAACGACAGCTTGTGGATGTTCGCCGGAATGCGGTCCAGGGTGACGCGGAACGATTCGGTGTCACCGGCCTGGGCCCCGAGGAGCTGAATGGACTCCTCGGGGGATTTCGGCTGATTGAAGAAGATGAAATACCGGTCGTCGGAGAGCTGTTCATTGGCATCGAGCCCGAAGCAGCTGATGTCAAAGCTCAGCCCCGGGCCGGCGATCTGCACCCCTACGTACAGGTCCGTCCCCGGTGTGAGATCGCTGATCTTGGCCTTGTGGCCGCGTTGGAATTCCCTGGCCATGCGTAACGACCGTCCCCCATCCGGAAGGTGAATGCGTCGCGTCAGGCTATCCGCAAACTCCGGCCCTGGGCGAAGCCGGTACAGACCCGGTACAGAAACACCCGGCGCCCCTCACCCGGCGCCACCACCTGTCACTCGCCGCGCGCGGCCGGCAGGTGCGGCAGCCGGTCGGCGGCCACCACGCCCTCCAGATAGCCGCGGGCCCGCTCGGTGCGGGGGTAGGCGTCCAGCAGCCGCCAGAACCGCGGCCCGTGACCGGGCACGAGGAGGTGGGCGAGTTCGTGGACCAGCACGTAGTCCACGACGTACTCCGGCATGCCCTGGAGCCGGTGCGACAGCCGGATGCTGCCCTCGGACGGGGTGCACGAGCCCCAGCGGGAGTTCTGGTTGGTCACCCACCGCACGGAGGCGGGCCTGGCCCGGCCCGCGAAGTACTGCGCGGACAGGCGCTCCGCCCGTTCGGCGAGCTCGGTGTCACCGAGGACGCGCCTGCTCTCCTGGGCGGCGAGCCTGTCGAGCATCACGTCCACCCAGCGCCGCTCCTCGGCCTCGGACATACGGGCGGGGATGAGCACGATCGTGCGGTCGCCCTCGCGGTAGGCGGAAACCGTTCTGCGGCGGCGGGCGCTTCTGCGGACCTCGACCGCGCTCGTCGCGGGGGCACGGCGGGCAGGGTCCGCACCGCGCCGGCGGGGTCCGGCGCCGGGCACGGCGGGCTCCCCGGCGGAGCCGGGCGACGGGTCGGCGGGCACGGCTCGACGTTACCCGCTGTGCGCGGGGGAAGTCCCGCCTCCGGGACGGTTCTCCATGATCGGCTCCACGCCTTGCACCATTTGAACGACTAATACCCACGCCTGTGGATAACTTCTCGCACGCCTCGGCGGCCCGCTGCATTCTGGCAAAGGAACACGCACAGCGGAGTCACGCACAGCAGAGTCACGCACAGCGGAGTCACAGACACACAGACCGGGGGAAGCCGTGCATCCGATGTTGAAGCCCGCACTGCGCCGCGCTTGGCGGGGCGGGGACACCGTGCAATTCGGAGTGACACCCGCACACGCGGTGCAGGTCGGCCCGATGGATATCGCGACGGGCTGTTTCATGGAACTGCTCGACGGCACCAGAGGCATGCCGCTGCTCCGTGAGCAGGCCAGGGCGATGGACTTGAGCGAGCGTCATGTGGACACGCTGGTGACGCGGTTGGTGGACGCCGGACTCGTGGAGGACGTGCGGGCGGGCGGTCCGGCGGCGGAAGCGCTGCGGGCCAGGTCCGACGTCCTGGAGCGTCACCGGCCCGACCTGGCCTCGCTCTCCGTCGTGCATCCCGAGCCCGGCGGAGGGATGCGCAGACTCGCGGCCCGCCGCTCGATGCGCGTGCAGGTCCGGGGCGCGGGCAGGGTCGGCGCGGCCGTCGCGGCAGTGCTCTCCGGAGCGGGGGTCGGCCGGGTGGAGGTCCTGGACGGCGGGTGTACGGAGCCGGGTGACGTGTCCCCGGGCGGGCTGCCCGCCTCCGCCGTCGGGGAGCGCAGGGACATGGCGGCCCGGCAGCTGGTCCGGCACTCCGCGCCCGGCCCGGGGCCCCGGGCTCCCGGGGCGGCGGGCCGCGGCTCAGCCGGGCACG
>NZ_JAAGNI010000451.1 GCF_010550605.1 Streptomyces sp. SID9727 | reverse complement strand
GGCCGGGCGCTGGTACCTCATGTCGGCCAAGGCGGGCGAGGCCCGGGCCGCCTGTGCGCTCGGCTTCCTGCTGCGTGACGCGGGCGACCGGGAGAGCGCCGCCGTGTGGTGGCTGCGCGCCGCGCAGGACGGCGACGGCAACGCCGCGAACGCCCTCGGCGCGCTGCACGCGGCCCGGGGGGAGCAGCAGACCGCCGAGCGCTGGTACCGCGCGGCGATGGACGCGGGCGACGTCAACGGCGCGTACAACCTCGGGCTGCTCTGCGCCGCCCAGGACCGCACCGCCCAGGCCGAGCAGTGGTACCGCCGCGCCGCCTACGCGGGCCACCGCGAGGCCGCCAACGCGCTCGCCGTGCTCCTGCTGCAGGCCGGCGACCCGGCCGGCGCCGAGCCCTGGTTCTCCAAGGCGGCCGAGGCGGGCAGCGTCGACGCGGCCTTCAACCTCGGCATCCTCTACGCCGGGCGCGACGAGGACCGCACCGCCCTCCTCTGGTACGAGCGGGCCGCGGCGGCCGGGCACACCGAGGCGGCGCTCCAGGTCGGCATGGCGCTCCTGCACCACGGAGAGGAGCAGGAGGCCGAGCGCCA
>NZ_JAAGNI010000427.1 GCF_010550605.1 Streptomyces sp. SID9727 | reverse complement strand
GGCCGCGTCGGCGGCCGACCGGAACGCCTCCGCCGCCTCGTCGCGGCGGGCCGGGCGGTCGAGGACGCCGGCGGCCTGGAGGAGGGCCCGGCCCAGCTCCAGCCAGCAGCGGGCGGCGGTGAGCGGGGCGACGGCCTCCTCGGCCGCCAGCTTGAAGAGGTACTCGGCCTCCCGCAGGTCGACCCGGTCCGCGGTGGCCCGGTGGCGCAGCATCAGGGCGCGGCCCAGCATCAGCAGCCGCTCGGACTGCTGGGCCCCGCCGGCCGGCATCTCGGAGCGGCAGTCGCGCAGCACCCGGACCGCCGCGCCGATGTGCCCGCGGCCGTCCGGGAGTTCGGCGCGGCGCAGCAGCGTAGCGCCCCACTCGGCGAGCAGGTCGGTGTAGGCGCGGGAGTCGCGGGGGATGCCCCGGGCCGCGCGGGCGAACCACTCGGTGGCGGCGACGAGTTCGGCGGGGTCTCCGGTGTGTTCGTAGCGGGCGACCCGGACGCGGCCGGCCCGGGTCTGGAGCTGGGCGCGCTGCCGCTGGTCGCGTACGGTCTCCAGCGACTGGGCGGTGAGGGTGGCGGCCTCCTCCGGTTCGGCGCCCGAGGCGAGCAGCGCGTCCACCAGGTCCAGGACGATGCGGGTCTCGGTGCCCATGGTGTGCCCGGTGCCCTGGGCGAACGCGGTGCGCAGGGACCGGGCCGACTGCCGGGCGTACTCGCGGGACTGTTCGCCGTCCTGGGTGGCGCGGGCCAGCTTCAGGAGGGTGCGGCCGTGCTGGAGGGGCAGGACGGCGGGGCGGTTCTCCTGGTCGGGCCAGGCGTCGGCGAACGCCTCCAGCATCCCGCAGGCGCTCTGGAGCAGGGCGGTGTCGCCGTCGAGCCGCCACTGCGCCTCCAGGGCCCGCACCCGCTCCAGGGTGAGGCGGAGGGCTTCGCCGGGCTCCAGACCGGGGCTGGCGCAGGCCGCGGTGTACTCGCGGTCGGCGCGCCGCAGCAGCTCCAGCGCGCCGCGCCGGTCGCCGCGCCTGCGCCGGTCGTCGGCGGCCGCGTGCAGCACCTTGGCGAGCACCGCCCGTTCGCGTACGGCACCGGGGCGGGCGGCGGCCCGCTCGGCGGCGCGTTCGGCCTCGTCGAGCAGGTCGGCGCCGCCCTGGACCTCCCACAGGCGCAGCACGCAGCGCGCGTACTCCGCCCAGAGTTCGGTGTCGTCGCCGGGGGCCGGGCCGTGCTCGGCGGCGCCTCTGAGCAGCTGCACGGCGTCGATCAGGCGCTGCACCATCTTGTCGGCCTCGAAGTGGCGCACGAGTTCCCGGGCGCGGCGCACGGCGAGGCCGGCGGCCTGGGGGGTTCCGGACGTCTTGGGCTCTCGGGTGACGAATCGTGGGGGTACGGGCATGAATCGCTCCAGTACGCGTGCTGCGACTTCGGCAAAGGCATGGGGGACGCGCGGACCCCCGGGTCTCTCGTTCCCCCCGTTCCCCTCGTTCTCCTCACTGTCGTCGGCGTCTTCCGCGTCCGGTGGGGTGCCCGCCGCGCCCGGGACGGGCCACGGGGTGCGGTGCGCGGCGTCGCGTGTGGCGCCGTCGCCGAGCTGGGCGTAGGCCAGGGCCGGGAAGTTGGGCCCGCCCTTGCCGAACCGCTGCTCTATGTACTGCGAACAGTGCTTGAGTACGAGGAGGGCCTCGTCGCGGCCGAGGGGGCCGAGCAGTGCTTCCTGGACGTCCGGCTCGAAGACGTACCACTGTCCGCGTCCGGTGCCGCCCTCGGCGCGCCTCAGGAGTCCGCTGAGCAGGACCTCGGCGAGTTCGGAGGGGCCGGACTGGGGCAGCATCGTGCGCTGGACGAGTTGCATCACGGGCAGGTAGAGGGGGGCCGCCGCGAGGTACACGGCGAGCTGTCCGGCGGCCGGGGAGGCGGTCGACCGGAACCGGCTGACGAGTTGCAGCGAGGACGGCCGGTCGCCCGGGCGGCGGGTGGGGGCCGCCGGCTGGTCGGCCCGGACCCAGCCGACCGCGCCCGGGACGGAGGCCGCCCCGGTGCCGGAGA
>NZ_JAAGNI010000411.1 GCF_010550605.1 Streptomyces sp. SID9727 | reverse complement strand
CACCCCGGGCGGCGCGGCCTCCGTGTGGGCCTGGCCGATGCAGCCGGGGCCCCAGGTGTGGGCGTGGGCGGTGGCGGCGGCGGCGTTCGCGGCTGGGGCGGCGCTCTACGCCGTACGCGGGGCTCGCCGCGAGCGCGGCTGACCCAGGGCGGCCCACCGGTACGAATCCGCTGGCCCCCGCCCGTCCCGGCGCGCGAGGATGGCGGGGACAGCGACCACGGCCACCGGAGATCAGCGCCATGCCCCACACGTTCGGCCCCGACGCCGACGCCCCCGTCACCCTGGACCGCCGCGAGGCACCGTACGGGGAGGTCGTCCTGCGGCGGCGCGGGGAGGACTTCGAGATCATCGCCAACGGGTGCTTCCTGATGGACACCTCCGACGGACGGTCCGAACGGCTGCTGATCGACGCCGCGCTGGCCGCGCTCCCGGCCGGCCGGTCCGCGCCCTCCGTGCTGATCGGGGGACTCGGTGTCGGGTTCTCGCTCGCCCGGGCCGCCGCCGAGCCCCGGTGGGGTCGGATCGCGGTCGCCGAGCGGGAGGGGGCGATCGTGGACTGGCACCGGCGGGGACCGCTGGACCGGATCTCGGGACCCGCGCTCGCCGATCCCCGCACGGAGATCCTGACGACCGACCTCGTCGCGTACCTGCGTACGACTACGGACCGTTACGACGCCCTGTGTCTGGACATCGACAACGGGCCGGACTGGACGGTCACCGAGGACAACAACGACCTGTACTCCCCCGCCGGTCTCGCCGACTGCCACGCGCGGCTCAACCCGGGCGGGGTGCTCGCCGTCTGGTCCGCACAACCGTCCGCCGCATTCGACCAGGCCCTACGGAATGCCGGGTTCCAGGGGGTACGGGCGGAAGAAGTGGGCGTTGCCCGAGGTGTGCCCGACGTGGTCCATCTCGCAATCCGGGCCGAGTGACGTCCCCCGCCGGGTACCGGGAGCCCCCGAACCCGCGGGGGCCAAGCCCCACAAGCGCGACACTCCGCCCCGCGCGGGGGGATCTCGCGGCGGTCCGGCCTTGCACCCTGCGTAGCCGGAAACCCTCCGCTGCCTCTACGCTGCTGACCGGTAGCGGGATCACCCAACGAAATTCAACGAGCGAAATCCGTACGTCCGGGGGAATGTCCTCCGTGAGAACGGGCAGGGGCGGGGCGATGGAACAGACACACACCACCCACAGCGGCGTCGCGGCCACCCCGGGCGCGCAGCGCCGTGTGCTGGTGGTCGAGGACGACGCCACGATCGTCGATGCCATCTCCGCCCGGCTGCGGGCGGAGGGCTTTCTCGTGCAGACCGCTCTCGACGGCCCTGCCGCCGTGGACGCGGCCGAGGCATGGCAGCCGGACCTGATGGTGCTCGACATCATGCTGCCCGGCTTCGACGGCCTGGAGGTCTGCCGCCGGGTGCAGGCCCAGCGGCCGGTGCCGGTGCTGATGCTGACCGCGCGGGACGACGAGACGGACATGCTCGTCGGGCTCGGGGTCGGCGCCGACGACTACATGACCAAGCCGTTCTCGATGCGTGAGCTGGCGGCCCGGGTGCATGTGCTGCTGCGCCGGGTGGAGCGGGCGGCGCTGGCCGCCGTGACGCCGCGCAGCGGCATACTCCGCCTCGGCGAGCTGGAGATCGACCACGCGCAGCGCCGGGTGCGGGTCCGCGCCGACGACGTGCACCTGACGCCGACCGAGTTCGACCTGCTGGTCTGCCTGGCGAACACCCCGCGCGCGGTGCTCTCCCGGGAGCAGCTGCTCGCGGAGGTCTGGGACTGGGCGGACGCCTCGGGCACCCGGACCGTCGACAGCCACATCAAGGCGCTGCGCCGGAAGATCGGCGCGGAGCGCATCCGTACCGTGCACGGCGTCGGCTACGCGCTGGAGACCCCCGCGCCATGACCTCGCCCGGACCGGGGCTGCGGCCGTTCTCGATCAAGGCCAAGCTGGGCACCCTGGTGGTGGTCTCGGTGTTCATCACCACCGGGCTGATCATGGTGGCCTTCCGTACGCGGACCGAGCTGCGGTTCATCACCGTGTTCTCGGTCATCGCGACCCTGCTGATCACCCAGTTCGTCGCGCACGGTCTGACCGCGCCGCTGGACGAGATGCGGGCGGTGGCCCGGTCGATCTCGCACGGCGACTACACGCGCCGGGTCAACGGCGCGGACCGGCGCGACGAGCTCGGCGACCTGGCGCAGACCATCAATCTGATGGCCGACGACCTGGCGGCCGTGGACCGGCACCGCAAGGAGCTGGTGGCGAACGTCTCACACGAGCTACGGACCCCCATCGCGGCGCTGAGAGCCGTCCTGGAGAACGTCGTGGACGGGGTGTCCTCGGCCGATCCGGAGACGATGCGCACCGCGCTGAAGCAGACGGAGCGCCTGGGCCGCCTCGTGGAGACGCTGCTCGACCTGTCCCGGCTGGACAACGGCGTCGTCACGCTGAAGGCCAACCGCTTCGAGGTGTGGCCGTACCTCTCGGGCGTGCTGAAGGAGGCGAACCTCGCCGCCGCCCACCGCCGGCTCTCCTCCGGGTCCGGCAACCACTCCCGTACGGACGTCCATCTGCACCTGGACGTGTCGCCGCCGGAGCTGACCGCGCACGCGGACGCGGAGCGGCTGCACCAGGTGGTGGCGAACCTCATCGACAACGCCGTCAAGCACAGCCCGCCGCACGGCCGGGTCACGGTGCTGGCCCGGCGCGGCCCGCAGCCGGAGTCCCTGCACCTGGAGGTGGTGGACGAGGGGCCGGGCATTCCGGAGTCCGAGCGGCACCGGGTCTTCGAGCGGTTCAACCGGGGCGAGGTGGCCTCGCCGCACGGCCCGGGCAGCGACGGCGGCACGGGACTCGGCCTGGCGATCGCCCGCTGGGCGGTGGATCTCCACGGCGGCCGGATCGGTGTGGCCGAATCCGTTCGCGGCTGCCGCATCCGCGTCACTCTTCCGGGGATTCCGCAACCGCGAGGTTGACGTAGGGTTCGAACCGGAAGGCCAGGTTCTGCGTGTTCCGCTCACGGGATACGGTCCAGGGGGGCCGCTGCGGCGGCCTCGCGTACCCGGACTGAAGCGGAACCATGCTTGTTTCCCGCCATTTCCAGCGCCGAAACCCGGCTTCCGATGTGACTTGCACGACGAAGACCTCCCCGGCCTGCAAGGAACGGCCACGGAGGCGTAGCCTTGATTCCCGCTGTCCATCACCTTGCGAAGCGGAAGAGGGCGGTCACCGCCGTGTCGTCTCAGTCCCCCAGTAACTCGAGCATCTCGACCGACCAGGCCGGCCCGGGCACCAACCCGGCCGCGGCATTCGGCGCCAATGAGTGGCTCGTCGACGAGATCTACCAGCAGTACCTCCAGGACCCCAATTCGGTCGATCGTGCCTGGTGGGACTTCTTCGCCGACTACAAGCCGGGCAAGACCGGCACGGCGGACAAGCCCGGCGCCGCAGCCGCGGGGGCTGCAGCGCCCGCGGCCCCGGCCGC
>NZ_JAAGNI010000395.1 GCF_010550605.1 Streptomyces sp. SID9727 | reverse complement strand
GTGCGCGGTCGGGCTGAACGCCGGCGGTGCGCTGCTGCACGTGGCCGCCCTGAAGTACGGCCCGCTCACCCTGGTCCAGCCGCTCGGTGCGCTGACCCTGGTCGCGGCCGTCCCGCTCGGTGCCCGGGCCGCGGGCCGGCGGGTCACGGTGACCGAGTGGCGCGGCACGTTCCTCACCCTGCTCGGCCTCGGCGCCCTGCTCCTGACGGCGGGCGGCGCCGCCCCGCACGCGACCCTGACCATGACCGAGGCGCTGGCCGTGGGGGCCGGGACCATGGCGCTCGTCGCCGGGCTCAGCCGCCCCGGCGCCCGCCCCGGACTACGGCACGCGGCGGCCTCGGGCATCACGTCGGGTGTCGCCTCCGCGCTCACCCAGACCCTCACCGTCGCGGTGACCGACCACACCGGGCCGCTGCTCGACGCACGCCTGGGGGTCGTCGCCCTGCTGGTCTCCGCCTTCGCGATGGGCGGGCTGCTGCTCTCCCAGACCGCCTACCGGGGCGGGCTCGGGGCCCCGCTCGCCGTCGTCACCCTGGCCAACCCGGTCGCCGCCGCGGCCATCGGCCTGGCGCTGCTGGGGGAGAGGTTCCAGGGCGGGCCGGCCGGTCTGGTCCCGGCGCTGCTCGGCACGGTGGCGGCGGTCCGGGGCGTGGTCCTGCTCACCCGTGCCCAGGCGCAGACCGCGCCCGCGGTGGCCGGTGCCGCGCCGGCCGCACCGTCGCGGGTGGTGATCAGCGGCCCCCGGGTCGTGCGCCGCGAGCAGCGCCGCCGGGTGGGCGCGGGACGCCACTGAATCCGTACGCCGTACGCACTGCGGGGCGCACGTTCACGTCGGCTGCGGGTAGTCTTCCAGCGCGCGGGTGATCCACCCGATCCAGAAGTTCTCCAGGTCGATGCCGCCCCGCAGCACCAGATGCCGCAGCCGGTCCCCGGGGGTGTCGCGCTCCGGCGGGAAGTCCCGGATCTCGATCTCCTGGTACTCCGCGAGCTGCCGCCGGTGCAGTTCCAGATGGCGGCGGAGCTCCGCGTCGAGGCCGGGGGCCCCGACCACCGCCGCCGCCCGCATCCGCAGCAGCAGCGGGTCGCGGACCTGCTTGGGGTCCTCCTGCCGGGCCACCCACGCGGACAGCGCCTCGCGGCCCGCCGGCAGCACCTCGTACTCCTTCTTCTGCCCCCGGGCCGGCTGTGCGGGCTCCAGCGCCCGGATCTGCCCGGACTGCTCCAGCTTGCCCAGCTCGCGGTAGATCTGCTGGTGCGTCGCCGACCAGAAGTAGCCGATCGACCGGTCGAACCTGCGGGTCAGTTCGAGCCCCGACGAGGGCTTCTCCAGCAGGGCGGTGAGGATCGCGTGCGGCAGTGACATGGGGTGCAGCCTAGGGGTGTCTTGTCGGTCAGGGTCGGTCAGGCCGCGGCGTCCGGTGCGGTGCGTCGCAAGGCGCCGGGGCGTCCTCAATGGGGTCTCCCCTGCTCGAACGAAGGTGAGAGCTTGGGGAAGGAGCGATCAGGGCGTTTCGGCAACGCGGCGAGGTGCCGTGCCAGGCGTTGTCGCGGACCCGGCCCTGACCGACAAGACACCCCCCGGGGGACGGCCGGGCGGGCCCGGCCGTCCCCCGTTCAGAGGGCGGCGGCGAGCTCCGTGCCATGCCGGATCGCGCGCTTGGCGTCCAGCTCGGCCGCGAGGTCGGCGCCCCCGATCAGGTGCGCCTCGCGGCCGGCGGCGAGCAGCTCCTCGTACAGGTCCCGGCGCGGCTCCTGCCCGGCGCAGAGCACGATCGTGTCGACCGGCAGGACGTGCCGCTCCTCGCCCACCGTGATGTGCAGGCCCTCGTCATCGATCCGGTCGTACGTGACGCCCGCGGTCATCGTGACGCCGCGGTGGCGCAGCTCGGTCCGGTGGATCCAGCCGGTCGTCCTGCCGAGGCCCGCGCCGACCTTGCCGGCCTTGCGCTGGAGGAGGTGGACGGTGCGCGGGGTCTTCGGGCGCTCCGGGGCCGCGAGGCCGCCGCGCTCGCGGTACTCCGTGCCGACGCCCCACTGCCGGAAGAACACCTCCGGGTCGAGGCTCGCCCCCTGGCCGCCGTCCGTCAGGAACTCCGCCACGTCGAAGCCGATCCCGCCCGCCCCGACGAGCGCGACGCGGTCGCCGACCGGCGCGCCGTGGCGCAGCACGTCGAGGTAGCCGACGACGCTCGGGTGGTCGACGCCGGGGATCGCGGGGATGCGGGGCGTGACCCCGGTGGCCAGCACGACCTCGTCGTAGCCGTCGAGGTCCCCGGCGCCGACCGGGCTGCCCAGCCGCAGTGCGACCTTCTGCTCCGCGAGCCGGGTGCGGAAGTAGCGCAGCGTCTCGTCGAACTCCTCCTTGCCGGGGACCCGGCGGGCCACGTTCAGCTGACCGCCGATCTCGTCCGCCGCGTCGAAGAGCGTCACCTCGTGGCCGCGCTCGGAGGCCGTGACCGCGCAGGCGAGACCGGCGGGCCCGGCGCCGACGACGGCGACGCGCTTGCGGGTGCGGGTCGGCGACAGGACGAGTTCGGTCTCGTGGCAGGCGCGCGGATTGACCAGGCAGGAGGTGACCTTGCCGCTGAAGATGTGGTCCAGGCACGCCTGGTTGCAGCCGATGCAGGTGTTGATCGCGTCCGCGCGGCCGGCCGCCGCCTTCGCGACGAAGTCGGGGTCGGCGAGGAACGGGCGGGCCATCGACACCATGTCGGCACGGCCCGACGCGAGGACCCGCTCCGCCACCTCGGGGGTGTTGATCCGGTTGCTCGTCACCAGCGGTACGGAGACGGCCCCGCGCACCTTCTCGGTGACCCAGGTGAACGCGGCCCGGGGCACCGAGGTCGCGATGGTGGGGATGCGGGCCTCGTGCCAGCCGATGCCGGTGTTGATGATCGTCGCGCCGGCCGCCTCGATCTCCCGGGCCAGGTGCACGACCTCTTCCAGGGACGAGCCGCCGGGCACCAGGTCCAGCATCGACAGCCGGTAGATGATGATGAAGTCGTCGCCGACCCGCTCGCGGACGCGGCGCACGATCTCGACGGGGAAGCGGATGCGGTTCTCGTACGAGCCGCCCCAGCGGTCCTCGCGGTGGTTGGTCGCCGAGGCGATGAACTCGTTGATCAGATAACCCTCGGATCCCATGATCTCGACGCCGTCGTACCCCGCGCTCCGGGCCAGCGCCGCCGCCGTCGCGAAGTCCTCGATCGTCGCCTCGACCTCGTCGTCGGTCAGGGCGTGCGGCGTGAACGCGCTGATCGGCGCCTGCAGCGCGCTCGGCGCCACCAGGTCCGGGTGGTGCGCGTACCGGCCGAAGTGCAGGATCTGCAGGGCGATCCGGCCGCCCGCCTCGTGCACCGCCGAGGTCACCCGGCGGTGCTCGGCCGCCTCCGCCTCGGTGGTCATCTTCGCCCCGCCGGGGAACGAGCAGCCCCGCTCGTTCGGCGCGATGCCGCCGGTGACCATGAGGCCGACGCCGCCCCGGGCGCGCTCGGCGTAGAAGGCCGCCATGCGCTCGAATCCGTTCTCGACCTCTTCGAGGCCGACGTGCATCGACCCCATCAGGACCCTGTTCGGCAGGGTGGTGAACCCGAGGTCGAGCGGGCTCAGAAGGTGCGGGTACGGGCTCATGCGGCGGCTCCTCGGTGTGGCGTCGCCCCAGTTCTAGACCACCGCCGCGCCATTGTGCAACAAGTTGCACAATGGCGTACGTCGCACTGTGTCACGGCTCACGGCCCGGGGTGGGTCGCCCGAATGGAGTAACACCGCCGTCCGCGTGCTCCTCGCGGCGCGGAGAGTGGAGTCGTACGGAATCGAGGGGCCCGCGTCGTCGGGGCGGGGCCCCGGAACCCACCGGAGACCCCCATGGGCTGCGTCAACCGTCACGACCTCGGTCTGCTCGTCCTGCGCGCCGGCACCGGCGCGGTGCTCGCCGCGCACGGCGCCCAGAAACTCCTCGGCTGGTTCGGCGGCGGGGGAATCGAGGGGACCACCGCCGCGATGGAGGCGATGGGCTTCCATCCGCCGAAGCACAGCGCGCTCGCCGCCGGGCTCGGTGAGGCGGGCGGCGGCGTACTGCTCGCCCTGGGCCTGGCCACACCGGCCGCCGGTGCGGCGGCGGCCGGCGCGATGGCGGGCGCGGTGGCCG
>NZ_JAAGNI010000376.1 GCF_010550605.1 Streptomyces sp. SID9727 | reverse complement strand
CGCTCCTGCGGGCCGCCCACGCCCACTTCTCGGCCGTCCACCGCGCCCTGCCCGGCGAGTACGCGGCGAAGCTGGCCCTCGCCTACTGCGCGGAACAAGCGGGCCCCGGGGCCGGCCCGTCCGCCTACGAACTGTTCCGCGCGGTCCACGCCCGCAACCCGTCCCACGTCGGCGCCGCCCTCGGCCTCGCCCGGCTCGCCCTCGCCCGCGGCGACCGGGCCGCCGCCGTCCGGGTCCTGGACCTGGTCCCCGACGAATCCCGCGACCACACCGTGGCCCGGGTCGCCGCCCTGCGCATCCGGGCCGCCCGGCTGGCCTCGGGGGACCACCCGCTCCCCGGCGAACCGGAGATCGACGCGGCGCTCAAGGCGATCGCCGCCCCCGTCGTCGCCGGGGACGAGGCGGCCTGGCTGCTGCGCACGGAACTGTACGAGTGGAAGCTCGACGCGGTCCGCACGACCGCCGGCCCCCCTCCGCCGCCCCGGACCTGGCTCCGCAGGGGCCTCCCGCCCCCACCCGTCCCCGGCGAACGGGAGGTCCGCGCGGAACTGGAGCAGTGCTACCGCTGGCTGGCCCGGCAGCGCCAGAAGCCGGAGGACCACGAACGGCTCATCGACCTCTCGCACGCGGTGCGCCCGCAGACACGGTTCTGACGGGGCGTCCGCGGACCGCCACGACCCGCCCCGCCCGCCCTCATGCCGTACCTCCCTGGAGAACCGTTCATGGCCGCTCCCGACCCGTCGCCGACCGGGCTCCGCTTCGCCGTGTCCGTCGACGTCCGGCGCGACCAACAGCCGCACCACGAGACCCGGATCGACGCCCATGTGCGCGTCAAGGCCACCGGCACCGGCCCCCGGGACCAGCGGCCCGCCGGTGAACTCGCCGTCGTCCTCGCCCTGGACGTCGCCCCGGCGCGCCGGAGGGACGCCGCCGCAGCGCTCGCCGCCGCCCTGCGCGCCCTGCCCGACGGGCTGTCGTTCGCCGTGCTCGGGGGCGCCCGGGACGACGGGCCCGGCCGCT
>NZ_JAAGNI010000365.1 GCF_010550605.1 Streptomyces sp. SID9727 | reverse complement strand
CCCCGGTGCAGCCCGGCCGCGGCGGGATCACCGAGCCGGTCCAGGGTGTCCGCGAGGCGCAGCTCCAGTGCCGCCTGGAGCCGTACGTCCTTGGCCCGCCGCGCCCACTCCACCGCCTCCCGGCAGGTGCGCAGCGACTCCTGCGGCCGGCCCGCGTACTCCTGGACCCGGGCCATCTCGCTGAGCGCCCGGGCCTGGGCCGGGAGGTCGCCGAGCCTGCGGTGGGCCGCCGCGGCGGCCCGCCAGTTCCGCAGCGCCTCGCCGTACCGCCCGGCGTAGGTGTGGACGGTGCCGAGCCGCCCGTACAGGCGCGCCGCCTCGGCCGGCTCGCCCTGGGTGAGGCGCTGGGCGAGCGCCCGTCCGTACCAGTCGGACGCCCGGTGGTAGTCCCCCAGCTCCGCGTAGGCGCCGCCGACGGACTCCATGGCCCGCCCGGTGGCGTACGGGTCCTTCGCGGCCCGCCCGGCGTCCAGCGCCGCCCGGTAGCGGGCCAGCGCCTCCCGGGTGCGGCCGGTCCCGGCGTCCAGATCGGCCAGGTTGAGCAGGGCCGCCGCCCGCTCGCGGGGCAGGTCGCGGCGCTCGGCGACGGCCAGCACGAGGCCGTGCAGCGCGTAGAGGTCGGGGGCGGCGGCGTCGGTGCCCTCGTGCGCGGCGAGCGCCCGCACCAGCGCGGC
>NZ_JAAGNI010000354.1 GCF_010550605.1 Streptomyces sp. SID9727 | reverse complement strand
CCGGCGGCGAGCACGCCTATGGCGGCGCCGGCGATGCCCGCCCGGCGCCAGCCGGCCCCCGAAGCGGCCGCCGTCGCCATCACGTCACCCGTGCTGATGTCGCTCACCCGTGCCCCGCTCCTCGTGGGTCGTGTCAGTCGGTCGTGGCGCCCAGGTGGACGCGCGGCACCCGGCCGCCGATCCGGGTGACGATCTCGTACGCGATGGTGCCGGCGGCCTCCGCCCAGTCCTCGGCGCTCGGCTCGCCCCGGTCGCCGGGCCCGAACAGCACCGCCTCGCTGCCCGCCGCCACCTCGTCGCCGTCCAGGTCCACGACGAACTGGTCCATGGCGACCCGGCCCGCGACGGTCCGCCGCACCCCGCCGACCAGGACCGGGCCCCGGCCGGACGCGTGGCGCGGGATGCCGTCGGCGTAGCCGAGGGGCACCAGGGCGAGGGTGGTCTCGCGGGGCGTCGTGTAGTGGTGGCCGTAGCTGATGCCGTGGCCGGCCGGGACCTGCTTGGCCAGGGCAACGGACGCGGCGAGCGTCATCACGGGGCGCAGCCCGAAGTCCGCGGAGGTGCCCAGCTCGGGGCTGGGCGAGATGCCGTACATGGCGATCCCGGTCCGCACCAGGTCGAAGTGGGACTCGGGGACGGTCAGGGTCGCCGGGGAGTTGGCGATGTGCCGCACCTCGGGCTCGACACCGGCCTTCTCGGCGTACGCCACCATGTCGCGGAAGGTGTCCAGCTGGGCGGTGATCGAGGGGTGGCCCGGCTCGTCGGCGCAGGCGAAGTGGGACCAGAGGCCGGTGACGCGGACGGTGCCCGCGCGCTCGGCGGTGCGGGCGGCGGCGACCAGCTCGGGCCAGTCGGCGGGCTGGCAGCCGGCCCGGCCGAGTCCGGTGTCGGCCTTGAGGTGGATCCGGGCGGGCCGCCCGGCCGCCGCG
>NZ_JAAGNI010000341.1 GCF_010550605.1 Streptomyces sp. SID9727 | reverse complement strand
CGGGCGACCCGCAGGTGGCCCTCGCCGTCCGGGGCCGTCGGCAGCACCGGCGGGCGCGTGCCCGAGGCGAGCCGGAGCGTCGACTCGCCGAGCCGCAGCAGCGCCCCCGGGGCCAGCCGGACCGGGCGGTCGTGGACCTCGGCCCCGTCGAGCGAGGTGCCGTTGGTGGAGCCCAGGTCGGCCACGGAGACCCGGCCGTCCTCGGCGACCGTCACCTCGCAGTGCAGCCGGGACACGTCGGGGTCGTCCAGCGGGACGTCGGCCTCGGCCGAGCGGCCGACGCGGACCGTGCC
This sequence comes from Streptomyces sp. SID9727, assembly GCF_010550605.1. Lineage (GTDB taxonomy): Bacteria > Actinomycetota > Actinomycetes > Streptomycetales > Streptomycetaceae > Streptomyces. Next base: position 1,886 of record NZ_JAAGNI010000341.1, on the reverse strand, counting down.
GCCGTGCAGCAGGTGGACCCCGCCCGCGTCGGGACCGGCGACCACCTGGAGCTGGGCGGGGACCGCCTCGTCCGCGGTCTCGTCCTCGCCCGGGACCTGGAGCGAGAGCACCGCGCCGTCGACCAGGGGCGGCTCACCGAGGGCGCAGCGCTGCGCGTCCAGCCGCTCCCGGCCCGCGAAGAGCACCACCGCACCGCTGCCGAGGGAGCCGTCGGGACCGGCGACGGCCATGGCCAGGCCCGACGCGACGGAGGCCAGCGCCGTCCCCGCGGGGGCGGTGACCAGCACATCGCAGGCGCGCGCCGGGGTCTGGCCGCTGGGCGGCGCGAGAACGGTCAGCCGGATCTGCATCGCCGTCAGCGGTCCCTTCTGCGCGCGGCGCCGGCCGGGGGAACGCCCTGTGATTCCCCCCACCCGGCACGGACGCGTCGTCCGGTACAGGTTCGTCACGCACCGCGAGGCTCCCGACCGCGCAGTCGTGCTCCAGGCATCCTCGCACCTGCCGCTGACAACACGCCCGGCGGTCATCAGTTAGTGATCTTGAAACGTCTGCTGTGGCCCCAAAAGCGCGGCATGACCGGTTTCCCGGCGCACGGCTCCGGCAACCATCCGGCCCGGGCGGACGTCTTCCCCCGGGACCCTTCCGTACGGGGAGCGGGGCGCGCCCGCCGGAGGGCGGCGAGCGCGCGCCCGGGCCCACGGACCGGCGAAGCCATCTCGCGGACCCGGCCGGCCTCCCCCGTACAGCCTCTAGAGTGGGCCGGAAACTCCGGGGGTACCCCGGGATCGATCCACCACGACCAGCAGGGAGCGCATGACGTGCGGCCGGTAGGCAGCAAGTACCTCCTGGAGGAGCCGCTGGGACGCGGTGCCACGGGCACCGTCTGGCGCGCCAGCCAGCGCGAGGCGGCGGGCGCCGAGGCGGCCGTGGCCGGCCGGCCCGGCGAGACCGTGGCGATCAAGGTCCTCAAGGAGGAGCTGGCCAACGACGCGGACGTGGTGATGCGGTTCCTGCGGGAACGCTCCGTCCTGTTGCGGCTGACCCACCCCAACATCGTGCGCACCCGCGACCTCGTGGTCGAGGGCGACCTCCTGGCCCTCGTCATGGACCTGATCGACGGCCCCGACCTGCACCGCTACCTGCGCGACAACGGCCCGCTCACCCCGGTCGCCGCCGCGCTGCTCACCGCGCAGATCGCCGACGCGCTCGCCGCCAGCCACGCCGACGGCGTCGTGCACCGCGACCTCAAGCCCGCCAACGTGCTGCTCGCCGACCCCGACGGTGCGATGCGCCCGATGCTCACCGACTTCGGCATCGCGCGCCTCGCCGACTCGCCGGGCCTGACCCGGACCCACGAGTTCGTCGGCACCCCCGCCTACGTGGCGCCGGAGTCCGCCGAGGGCCGCCCGCAGACCTCCGCCGTCGACATCTACGGCGCCGGCATCCTCCTGTACGAGCTGGTCACCGGCCGCCCGCCGTTCGCCGGCGGCACCGCGCTCGAAGTCCTGCACCGGCACCTCAGCGAGGAGCCGCGTCGCCCCAGCACCGTCCCCGAGCCCCTGTGGACCGTCATGGAGCGGTGCCTGAGCAAGGACCCGGACCGCAGGCCGAGCGCGGAGAACCTGGCCCGTGCCCTGCGTACCGTCGCCGACGGCATCGGGGTCCACGCGAGTCCCGCGCAGATCGCCGCCGCCGACGGGGTCGCCGCCCTGCTCGCGCCCGACCCGGCGCCCACCGCCGTACCCGAGATCCCCGGCGCGGCCGACCCGACGCAGGTGCTGCCGAGCAACGCCGGCTCGTACGACCCCAACGGGGTCACCAGCGTCCTGCCGCACGGCGGCGCGCCCGGCGCGGGCCCCCAGGCCGACCCGACCGCCGTCCTGCC
>NZ_JAAGNI010000319.1 GCF_010550605.1 Streptomyces sp. SID9727 | reverse complement strand
GCCCAGCTCGCCGCCCCGGTGCCGCCGCCGGCGTCGGTGTGCGTGGCGGGCGCCCAGTCGGGGGCGGCCTCGCGGAGGGCGGCGAGGGCGGCCCGTACCGCCTCGAAGGTGGCGGGCATCCGGTACGCCGCGTACGCGACCACGTCCGCGCGGTCGCGGAGCACCGGGGCGTCGGTGGGGATCGTGCCCCGGTAGTGGGCGATGAGCCGGTCGACGGCCTGGCCGGCCCGCTTGGGCGGCAGCCCGTCCAGCAATCCGGCGAGGGCCGCGCGCAGGGCGTCCGCGGTGGGGAGGGTGGCGTTCACCGAGGAATTGTAGGCGGGCCGGGGCGGGCCTCAGATCCCGGAGGTGCGCTGCCAGGGGGTGTTTCCCCGGACAGGACCGGACAGGCCGCGGCGTCTGGTGCGGTGCATCGCAAGGCGGAGGATCGAGACAACGCGGAGCGTTGGTGATCGACGGCAACGCCGCGAGGTGCCGTGCCAGACGCCGCGGGCCCGGTCATGGCCGGGGAAACACCCCCTGGGGCCGGCAGAGGCCCAGGAAGCAGGCGAGGGCGCCCACCGCGCAGGTCAGTTGGACGACGGCCATGGGGACCGCGGTCTCCTCGCCCGCGATGCCGACGAGCGGGGAGGCGATGGCGCCGATCAGGAACTGCGAGGTGCCGAGCAGCGCGGAGGCCGATCCGGCGGCGTGCTTGGTGCGCATCAGCGCCTGGGCGTTGGTGTTGGGCATCGCCAGGCCCATCGCCGACATCAGCACGAAGAGCCCGGCGGCCACCGGCACGAGACCGACGTCGCCGAAGACCCCGGAGGTCATCAGGAGCAGCGCGGTCGCGGCGGCCACGATGACGACGAGGCCGAAGGTGAGGGCCTTGTCCAGGCTGACCCGGCCGACGAGCAGCTTGCCGTTGATCTGGCCGACGGCGATCAGCCCGATGGAGTTGATGCCGAAGAGCAGGCTGAAGGTCTGCGGGGACGCCCCGTAGATCTCCTGGACGACGAACGGCGAGGCGCTGACGTAGGAGAAGAGGGCGGCGAAGGCGAGGCTGCCCGCGATCATGTAGCCGGTGAAGACCCGGTCGGCGAGCAGGCCGCGCATGGTGCGCAGGGCGTCGCCGATACCGCCGGTGTGGCGCTCGGCGGGCGGCAGGGTCTCGCCGAGCCACTTCCACACGACGAACGTGAGCAGGACGCCCACGGCGGTCAGGACCCCGAAGATGCCGCGCCAGTCGGTGAGGCGCAGGACCTGGCCGCCGATGACCGGGGCGATGACGGGGGCGACGCCGGAGATCAGCATCAGCGTCGAGAAGAACCGGGCCATCGCGACGCCGTCGTACATGTCGCGGACGACGGCGCGGGAGATGACGATGCCGGCCGCGCCGGCGAGGCCCTGGATCAGGCGGAAGGCGATGAGGAGCCCGGCGGACGGGGCGAAGATGCAGAGCGCGGTGGCGATGACGTAGACGGCCATGCCGAGCAGCAGCGGGCGGCGCCTGCCCCAGCGGTCGCTCATCGGTCCGACGACGACCTGGCCGAGCGCCATGCCGGTGAGGCAGGCGGTCAGGGTGAGCTGGACCGTGGCGGCGGGGGCGTGCAGCGAGTCGGTGACGGCCGGAAGGGCCGGGAGGTACATGTCCATCGACAGCGGCGGGAGCGCCGTGAGGCCGCCGAGGACGAGGGTGACGAGGAGGCCCGTGCGCCGGGCGGCGGGGGTGGCGGCTCTGCCGGGAAGGGGGGTCCCGCTCCGCGGGGTGGTGTCGGTGGTGCGTATCTGCTGCTGGGCCCGGCTGACGCCGCTCTCCGGCATTCTCATCTCCATAGTTGTTGAATCCGGCTCTATGCTCTCAGCTCGGCGGGGATGGTCGACACCTTTTTTGGGAGCGTGCATGAGCAGGACTGTCCGTTGGGGCGTGCTGGCGACCGGCGGGATCGCGGCGACGTTCACCGCCGATCTCCAGACGATGCCCGGTGCGGAGGTGGTGGCCGTGGCGTCCCGCTCGGACGCCTCGGCGCGGGCGTTCGCGGAGCGGTTCGGGATACCGAGGGCGTACGGGGACTGGGCGGGCCTGGTCGCGGACGACGAGGTCGACGTGGTGTACGTGGCCACGCCGCACTCCGCGCACCGGGAGGCCGCCGCGCTCGCGCTGGAGGCCGGGAAGCACGTGCTGTGCGAGAAGGCGTTCACGCTGAACGAGCGGGAGGCGCGGGAGCTGGTGAAGCTCGCCCGGGACCGCGGGGTCTTCCTGATGGAAGCGATGTGGACCTACTGCAACCCCGTGATCCGGCGCCTGACCGAGCTGGTGCGGGACGGGGCCATCGGGGAGATCCGGACCGTGCAGGCCGACTTCGGCTTCGCGGGCGACCTGGGCCCGGACCACCGGCTGCGCGATCCCCGGCTGGGCGGCGGGGCGCTGCTGGACCTGGGCGTGTACCCGGTGTCGTTCGCGCAGCTGCTGCTGGGCGAGCCGGACCGGGTGCGGGCGGACGCGCTGCTGTCGCCGGAGGGCGTGGACCTGAACACCGGGATGCTGCTGGGCTGGGATTCGGGCGCCAACGCCCTGCTGTCCTGCTCGATCGTCGGGCACCACCCGACGGCCGCCACGGTGATCGGGACGGGCGGGCGGATCGACATCCCGCACAGCTTCTTCCATCCGCAGGGCTTCGTGCTGCACCGGGCGGGCGCCGAGCCCGAGGAGGTCACCTCGGGCCCGGGTCCGCAGGGGCTCTCGGGGATGCAGTACGAGGCGGCCGAGGTGATGCGGGCGGTCCTCGCCGGCGAGACGGAGTCCCCGCTGGTGCCGCTGGAGGGTTCGCTCGCGGTGATGCGGACGCTCGACGCGGTCCGTGGCCGCATCGGCGTCCGCTACCCCGTGGATGCCGCTTAGGCGGGCTTCAGACCCGGGCGGCCGGCCTCGGTGACGTAGGAGCCGGCGGTGGTGACGGGGGCGCCCGGCGTCGTGACGGCCGAGACCGTGCGGAAGTCGGCGCGCGCCGCGCGCTCCTGGAGGGTGACGACGGCGTAGCCGCGGCGCCCGTTGTAGAACTTCAGGTGCGGGTTGGCCGCCATCAGGTTGTTGTAGTTGGACGGCTTCTCGGAGCCGTCCTTCCCGCTGGTGAGGGAGGTCGTGACGATCTCGGTGCCGACGGTGCGCGACGCCGGGTCGTCGAAGTCCCGCTTGATGTCGAAGCCGTAGCTGACGTGCACGTCGCCGGTGAGGACCATGAGGTTGTCCACGCCGACGCGCTCGGCGCCCTTCAGGATGCGGTCGCGGGAGGCCGGGTAGCCGTCCCAGGAGTCCATGGACAGCTTGAACGCGTCGGTGGGCACGTCGCGCCGCTGGGCGAAGGTGACCTGCTGGGGGACGACGTTCCAGGTGGCGTGCGAGTGGCGCCAGCCGTCGATGAGCCAGCGCTCCTGGGTGGCGCCGGTCAGGGTGCGCTTCGGGTCCTCGGACTCCGGTCCGGGCGTCTGCCAGCCGTCGCCGTACGCCTGGTCGCTGCGGTACTGCCGGGTGTCGAGCACGTCGAACTGGGCGAGCCGGCCGAAGTTCAGCCGCCGGTAGAGCCGCATGTCGGGGCCGGTGGGCCGCTGGGGTGCGCGCAGCGGCTGGTTCTCCCAGTAGGCGCGGTACGCGGCGGCCCGGCGGATCAGGAACTCCTCGGGCGGCACGCTGTTCTCCGGGGTGTCGCCCGCGTAGTTGTTCTCGGTCTCGTGGTCGTCCCAGGTGACGACGAAGGGGTGCGCGGCGTGGGCGGCGCGCAGGTCCGGGTCGGACTTGTAGAGGGCGTACCGCAGCCGGTAGTCCTCCAGTGTCTCCGTCTCCTTGTTGAACAGGGCGGGCAGCGTGCGGTCGGTGTACTTGCGGGCCCCGCCGACGGCGGTGACGGCGTACTCGTACAGGTAGTCGCCGAGGTGGAAGACGACGTCGACGTCCTCCTGGGCGAGGTGCCGGTACGCGGTGTAGTAGCCGTCGTGGTACGCCTGGCAGGAGACGGCTGCCAGGGCCAGTTCGCGCTTGCGGGCGCCGGGCGCGGGCGCCGTGCGGGTGCGGCCGGTGGGGCTGGTCCACCGGCCGGCGCGGAAGCGGTAGTAGAGGACGCGGTCGGGGGCGAGGCCCTGGACCTCGACGTGGACGCTGTGGTTGAACTCCGGGTGGGCGTACGTGGTGCCGCGCCGGACGACGCGGCTGAACCGCTCGTCGTGGGCCAGCTCCCAGCGGACCTCGACGCGGGCGTCCGGGAGGCCGCTGCCGGGTTCGAACGGGCGGGGCGCGAGCCGGGTCCAGAGCAGCACCGAGTTCGGCAGCGGGTCGCCGGACGCGACACCGAGGGTGAACGGGTCCTCGCCGATCCGCCGGGCCTCCATCTCGCGGGCACTGGCGGTCCCGGCGGCGGGCAGGCCGACCGAGAAGGCGAGCGCGGCGGCGGCTCCGGTGACGGTGAGGAAGCGGCGGCGGTCCGTGTGCCGGGCCGCTTCGCGCAGCTCCTGCTGTGGCGATGAGTGCGTCATCTGTCCCTCCCCTGACTGGTGGTGTGGGGGAAGTCCAGCGGCCCGGCGCATCCGGAGGCTGACGTGTTCGCGTCGCGCGGGCGTCGCCCGGATGAGGAGTGCGGCAGGATGGTGCCCCCAGGGGCAAACTCCGCGTTCGCGGCGAAATCCATGATCACCTTCCGGCGCCGCACGGGCGCGGGAATCGCCGGAGCCCCGCCCCGGATCACCCCGCCGGTGCTGCGCGTACGCTGCCCCAGCATGAGCAACAGTCTGTTGAATTCCGAGGAGAACCCCCCGGTGAAGACCGCGGTGGTGACGGGCGCCGGTTCCGGCATCGGCCGCGCGGTCGCGCTCGCCCTGGCCGGCGCGGGCTGGTCGGTGGCGCTCGCGGGCCGCCGCCCGGGCCCGCTGGCCGAGACGGCGGCCCTGGCCGGTGAACACGCCCGGGTCCTGACCGTCCCGGCCGACGTGACCCGCCCCGAGGACGTGGACGCGCTGTTCTCCGCCGTCCGGGAGTGGGCCGGCCGCCTCGACCTGCTGTTCAACAACGCGGGCACGTTCGGCCCCGGCGGGCCCGTCGAGGAGCTGGCGTACGAGGACTGGCGCGGGGTCGTCGACGTCAACCTGACGGGGGCGTTCCTCTGCGCGCAGGCCGCGTACCGGCAGATGAAGGAGCAGGACCCGCAAGGCGGACGGATCATCAACAACGGTTCCATCTCGGCGCACACGCCGCGCCCGCACTCGGCGGCGTACACCGCGACGAAGCACGCGATCACCGGTCTGACGAAGTCGCTGTCACTGGACGGGCGCCCGTACCGCATCGCCTGCGGCCAGATCGACATCGGCAACGCGGCGACGGACATGACGGAACGGATGCGCACGGGCACCCTCCAGGCCAACGGCGAACTCGCCGTGGAGCCGGTGATGGCGGCCGGTGACGTGGCCCGGACGGTGCTGCACATGGCGGAGCTGCCCCTGGAGGCGAACGTCCAGTTCGCGACGGTGATGGCGACGGCGATGCCGTACGTGGGCCGGGGCTGACGGCGCACCGGGAATGCCGTCGGCCGGCGGGGAGTTGAGCCGCACATGACTGATCTCCCCGCAACCGGCATCCTGCGCTACACCGCGTTCTCCGCCGACCCCGAGGGCGGCAATCCCGCCGGGGTCGTACTCGACGCCTCCGGTCTCGACGAGGCCGCCATGCTGGCCGTGGCGGCGGACCTCGGCTACAGCGAGACGGCCTTTCTGACCGGGCGGACCGAGGCGTCGGAGCCCGGTGCGCGCGGTTACACGGTCCGCTACTTCAGCCCGAAGGCCGAGGTGCCGTTCTGCGGCCACGCCACGGTCGCCGCCGCCCTCGCGCTCGCCGAGCGGGACGGGCCGGGCGAGGTGGAGTTCGCCACCCCCGCCGGTACGGTGCCGGTCACCGTGGTCCGCGAGGGCGACGAGCTGCGGGCGACGCTGACCAGCGTGGAGCCGCGCGTCGAGGACGTGGACGCGGGCGACCTCGCGGAGGCGCTGGCGGCGCTCGACTGGCCGGCCGCCGACCTCGACCCGGCCCTGCCGCCCCGAATCGCGTACGCCGGGGCCCGCCACCTCGTGCTGGCCGCGGCCACCCGGAAGCGGCTGGCCGCGCTGGACTACGACTTCGCGCGGCTGGAAGCGCTGATGCACCGGCTGGACCTGACGACCGTGCAGCTGGTGTGGCGGGCGTCCGACGCGGTGTTCCACGTCCGCGATCCGTTCCCGGTCGGCGGGGTGGTGGAGGACCCGGCGACGGGTGCCGCGGCGGCCGCGTTCGGGGCGTACCTGCGGGAGCTGGCCCTCGTTCCGGAGGCCGCCGTGCTGACCCTGCACCAGGGCGAGGACATGGGCCGCCCCGGCACGCTCACCGTGACGCTGGGGGCGGGCGACGCGCGGGTGCGGGTGAGCGGCACCGGCACCCGGCTGCCGGACCCGGCCTGACGCGGGGCCGGTCCACGTCGGCCGACGGG
>NZ_JAAGNI010000302.1 GCF_010550605.1 Streptomyces sp. SID9727 | reverse complement strand
CGCTCTCCGCGGGCCTCGGCGACGACGGCCGCCTGACCCTGGGTGTCAGCGCCTCGGTGCACTCGCCGGAGGGGCTGCGCGGTGCCCTGGAGGAGGCCCGGCACGCGCGCCGGGTGGCGGCGGCCCGGCCCGGCCGGGTCTGCGCGGCCGGCCACCACGAGCTGGCCTCGCACGTGCTGTTGCTGCCGTTCGTCCCGGACGACGTGCGGCGGGCGTTCACCGCCCGGCTGCTGGACCCGCTGCGCGAGTACGACCGGCGCCACCGCGCGGAGCTCATACCGACCCTGGAAGCCTTCCTGGACTGCGACGGTTCGTGGACCCGCTGCGCGGCCCGGCTGCACCTGCACGTCAACACGCTGCGCTACCGGGTCGGGCGAATCGAGCAGTTGACGGGGCGTGATCTGGCGCGTCTGGAGGACAAGCTCGATTTCTTCCTCGCCCTGCGGATGAGCTGAAATCCCGGGCCGGACAAGGGCTGTACCCCGCCCGGCCGATTGTGAAAACTTTCACCTGACATTGCCTCGACCTCTTGGCCCGGCGTGCCATTCCGTGCTGTGATGCGGCCCATACTCAACAGCTCGAAGGCGCGCTCGGGGAGGGCAATGTGGCGCATACCGCCATGTCTGGTTCCGGAACGACAGCAGATGACGATCCTCCGCTCCAGACCGCGGTATGGCGGCTGCGCTCACGCGCCTGCTGGACGGACGCCGCGGCCCTGCTGGAGCACGACGCCGCCACCGATCCGGCCGCGGCCCTCCAGCGGACGGCCCTGCTCACCGAGCGGTGCCTGTACACCGGGCAGGGCTGGACGGACGCCGAGGACGCGCTGCGCACCGCCGAGGCCATGGCCCACGACGACGAGGAGCGCGGCGCGGCGGCCTGCGAGCGCGGCTACCTCGCGTACGCCTCGACCCTGCTCGGGGTGCGGGACCGGGCTGACGAGGCCCGGGTGGCGCTCGGCCGGGCCGCGGCCCTGCTCTCCCCCGCCGCCCGGGGCCGGCCGCTGCTCGACTTCCGGCGCGGCCTGATCGCGCAGAACATCGCGGACTCCCCGCAGGCCGCCCGGGCGGCTTACCACAGGGCGCACGCCGGCGCCACCGCGCAGGGCGACGCGCTGCTGCTCTCCTCGACCTGGCGCCATCTCGCCCTGATCGCGCTGCGCGAGGGCGAGCTGGCGGAGGCCCGGCACGGCTTCGCGGAGTCCCTGCGGATAAGGGAGGAGCTGGGCTATCTGGTCGGTACGGCCCCGGCGCTCATCGCGCTGGCCGACGCCGAGTCCGAACCGGAGGCGGCGACCCGGCTGCGCGCCGAGGCGGCCCGGCTCTTCCGGCTGCTGGGCGGCGTCCCGACCTGGCTGGGCCCGCACCTGGACCAGCCCCCGCCGGAGACGGTCGAGGCGAACTGAGACCGGGCGCCGGCCCGCGATGCGGGACTCAGCCGTCGGCGCCCGCGAAGTGCTCCCGCACCAGTGACTGGACGACCGCCACGTCCTGGGCGATCAGCGCGTCGAGCAGCGCGGTGTGCTCGGAGGCGTCGGCCAGCAGGTCGGCGCGCCGGGTGACCGGGTTGTCCACCAGGGGCCACTGGGAGCGCCGGTGCAGGTCGTCGGCGACGGCCACCAGGCTGTGGTTCCCGGCGAGGGCGAGCACCGCGCCGTGGAAGGCCCGGTCGGCCTCGGCGTAGCTCGCCCGGTCGCCGACGGCCGCCGCGGCCACGGTGGCGTCGGCCAGCGGACGCAGCGCGCACCAGCGGGCGGGCGGGACGGTGCGGGCGAGCCGCAGCATGACGGGGACCTCGATCAGGGCGCGGACCTCGGCCAGCTCCGCGAGCTCGCGCGGTCCGCGTTCGGCGACCCGGAAGCCCCGGTTCGGCACGACCTCCACGGCGCCCTCGGTGGCCAGCCGCTGCATCGCCTCGCGCACCGGGGTGGCGGAGACCCCGAAGCGGGCGCCGAGGGCGGGCGCCGAGTAGACCTGGCCGGGGACCAGCTCGCCGTCGACCAGTGCGGCGCGCAGGGCCTCCAGGATCTGGCCGCGCACGGAGTGCCGGCGCACCTGGGCGCGGGGGGCGGGCACCTCGTGCGGGTGTTCCCCGTGGGTGTGCTCGCCGCGGGCCTGCTCGGGCACCCGGACGGCCGAGGCCGGCCCGGCCGCGGCACCGCCGTACGGGGGACGCACCTCCTCGCGCGCTCCGCCCTGCTCCACGGGCACCTCCTCGGCCGGTCACGGGCGCGCTCGCGCGTCGGGCGCCCTCTGTGCACGATAGGCGTAACGACCCCCGGTTCACACATCGATACGGGAGGGTAAGGTAAGGCTTACCTGCTGACGATCGTGAATCGGTGGTCCCCGCATGACCCTGCCCGCCCTGCTCCCCGCGGTGACGGCCTCACCCGTGGCCGACGCCTACGCGCGCCTGAACGAGGTCTTCCCCGGGCTGCGCGCCGAGATCCTGGCCGACGGCGAGAGCGCCCCCGGCGGACCCGGCTGGGTCGGCGCGCACGAGCTGGCGGCGGGCGGCGATGCCCTGGACGCGTTCCTCGCCTTCGACGCCGAGCAGGTGCGGCGGGACTACGGCCAGGAGGGCCGGCCCGATGTGATCGCCAGCTTCGGGCTGCACCGGTACGCCTGGCCGGCCTGCCTGCTGGTGACGGTGCCGTGGTTCCTGCACCGCCGGGTGCCCCGGGTCCCGGTCGGGGACGTCTCGTTCCAGCGGGCCCTGGGCCATCTGACGCTGCGGGTACGGGAATTCGCCTGCCTGCCCGGTGACCCGGCGGCCGGGCTGCCGGGGGCCCGGGTGGTGGCCGACGAGACGGCGCTGCGGGCCGAGGTGCTGGACGCGGTGGCCGAACACCTGGCCCCGGTCCTCGAAGGCTTCCGGCCTCGGATGCGGCGCGGGAAGCGGGCCCTGTGGGGGATGGCGACCGACGAGATCGTCGAGGGCCTCTGGTACGTCGCCCATCTGCTGGGCGAGGAGCGGCGCGCCATGCGGGAGCTGGAGGCACTGCTGCCCGGCACCACCGAGCCGTACGTCGGCACCGCGGGCTTCCGCGAGCTGACCGGGCCGGGCGGGGCGTCGCTGCCGACCCGGGACCGGGCGAGCTGCTGCCTCTTCTACACGCTGCGCCCCGAGGACACCTGTGTCACGTGCCCGCGTACGTGCGACGAGGAGCGGGTCCGCAAACTGACGCCCGCGCCCTGATCCACTCCGCCGCGCCCACACCGCCCGGACGGGTGGCGTGCATTCGAACACCATGCGCACACCGCTGAAGGGCGTTCGACCAGAACGTCCATATCGACGGTCTCCTGCACCCCGTTGGCGTTCTCTTGTCCCGAAACCGCCTGGACGGGAGGGGATTTCCGCCACGATGGCGCCCGAAACGCCCTACGTGACGCAAGGGACCGCGCATGAGACTGACCGACATATCGCTTGACTGGCTGCTTCCGGGCGCCGTGCTGCTCGTGGGGGTCATGGCGGCGGTGGCGGTGGTCGCGCGCGGAAGGCGCGCCTCTGACACAGCCTCGGCCGACGACAGCTGGGAGCGCAGCGAGGAGCGGCGCAGACGCAAGGAAGCGATGTACGCCACCGCTTCGTACGTGCTGCTGTTCTGCTGCGCGGCGGTCGCCGCCGCACTCTCCTTCCACGGGCTCGTCGGCTTCGGCGAGCAGAACCTCGGCCTCTCGAACGGCTGGGAGTACCTGGTGCCCTTCGGCCTGGACGGAGCGGCGATGTTCTGCTCGGTCCTGGCCGTACGGGAGGCCAGCCACGGGGACGCGGCGCTCGGCTCGCGCCTCCTGGTGTGGACCTTCGCCGGCGCCGCCGCCTGGTTCAACTGGGTGCACGCGCCGCGCGGCATCGACCACGCGGGGGCCCCGCACTTCTTCGCGGGCATGTCGCTCTCGGCCGCCGTGCTGTTCGACCGCGCGCTGAAGCAGACCCGCCGGGCCGCGCTGCGCGAGCAGGGCCTCGTGCCCCGCCCGCTGCCGCAGATCCGGATCGTGCGCTGGCTGCGCGCGCCCCGGGAGACCTTCGGCGCCTGGTCGCTGATGCTCCTCGAAGGCGTACGCACGCTGGACGAGGCGGTGGACGAGGTACGCGAGGACCGCAGGGAGAAGGAGCAGAACCGTCTCCGCAGAAGGGACCAGGAGAAGCTGGACCGGGCGCACATCAAGGCCCTGAACCGGCAGAACCGGGCCTGGGGCCGGCTCGGACGGGGTGGCTCCCCGGTCGAGGTGGCCGCACTGGCGCCGGCGACGGGCTCCGCGCAGTCCGTCGCGGAGCCCGCCATATCCGAGCCGGGTCAGCTGCCCCTGCGACCCCGGCCGTCCCTGCAAGCCGTGAACCACTCGAACTCGGCGAGCGTCCCTGAACTGGGCGCGAGCGAATCGGCCGCGGTCGATCTGACCGCCGAGGACGACACCCAGGCCCTGCCCCGGCTCGATTCGCTGGAGCAGAAGCTCAAGGACCTGGAGCAGCAGTTCGGCTGACACGGGACGGCGGACGTACGCGAACGGCCCTGGTGGTCCGGAAGGACCGTCAGGGCCGTTCGCCGTCGAGTTCGAACCACACCACCTTGCCCAGCGAGCGGGGGCTGATCCCCCAGGAGTCGGCAAGGCTCTCCACCAGGACGAGTCCCCGGCCGTGCGTACCGTCGTCGGCGGACGGTACGTGCGGTTCGGGGTCCATTCCGGGGACGAAGTCCCGCACCTCCACGCGCAGGCGGCGGGGTGCGACGCTCACGGCGACGACCGCGCCCTCGTCGGTGTGCACCAGGGCGTTGGTCACCAGTTCGCTGAGCAGCAGCTCGGCGACCTGCGCCGGTTCCTCCTTCCACCGGTAGCGCAGTAACTCCCGCACCGCGCCCCGGACCTCTCCCACGGCGGCCAGATCGGCCCGGTCCACCCTGCGATGCATCCGGGCCTCTTCGTGACGCTCCATCGTTTCCCCCGCCCACACGGTCATTCGCCCCCTGTCTCGAAGGTGCTCACGCAATGCATGCCCCGCCTACCGGCTGTCACGCTTGCGGAGTCGTGCGGAGCGGAGGCAATCGTGTGGGGCTCAGGCGCGCTTGTAGTAGTACTTCATCCCGCTGACGTCGTGCTGGATGCCGCTGCCGTTGGTCACGAAGAAGGTCGCGCCGGTCGCGGTGTAGCAGTAACCGGGGTTGGGACCGACGAGCTTGAGGGTCCCCACGTTGAGCCGGCTGCTGGTGCTGGACGTCACCTTGGCCTCGTACGGGCAGTTGTTGTACACGTAGTCGCTGAGGCGCACCACGCCGTTCTTGGAGATGCTGATGGTGCCGGGCTGTCCCGGGTTGTACACCTCCCCGTATGTCCAGGTGCCGACGAACGCCGCCGGGACCGTGCCGCTGTCGCCACCCGAGCCGCCGGTGGAAGAACCGCCCGTTGTGCTGGTCGAGCCCCCGCCGCCGGACGTGCTCGTGGAGCCGCCCGAGCTGCTGCCGCCCGAACCGCCGCCGCTGGTCGTGGTGGAGGAGCCGCCTCCGGTGGTGGAGGAGCCGCCTCCGGTGGTGGACGAACCGCCGCCGGAGGAACCCCCGGTGGCTGATCCGCCGCCCGTGGTGCCCGCGTCGCCGGCGTCCCGGCCGTCCTGGCCGCGCTCCCCGTCCCTGCCGTCCTGCCCGTCCTTGCCGGCGTCCGCCTCCTTCTTGCCCGGTGACTTGCTGGGCGACGCCTTGGGGCTCTTGCCGCCGGTCGGGGAAGCGCTGCCGGCCGCCGAGGGCTCCGGTGCGGCGGTCGGGCCCGTCGACGTGGCGGCCGGGGGTGCCGCGTGCGCGTCGGCGCTGTCGTGGCTGAACGGCTGGAGGACGGCCAGCGTGCCGCCGCCCCCGCCGATCACGACCACCAGCGGCACGGCGACCAGCCACGGGCGCCGGCGCTTCGGCTTCTCCTTCTCCGCCGCCTGCTCGCTGCCCACCACCGCCGCCGCCGCCACCTCGGGCGCCGCCCGGAGGTCCATCGTCGCGCGGTCGCCCTCCTGCCGCAGCGGCTCCGCCTCCGCGTCGAGCAACTGCGCCGACTGGCGGGCCAGGTGGCTCACGACGGCGGCGGGCAGCCACGGGGCGGCGACCGGCCCCGCCTCGCGCCCCGGCTCGGCCAGCAGCTCGTCCACGGAGGGCCGGTCCTCGATGGGCTTGGCCAGGAGCCGGGCGATCAGTGCCTTGAGATCCGCGTCCCGGACCCGCTCGAGGTCCGGCTCGGCCTCGGCGATCCGGTACATGATCGCGTGCTGGTTGCTCGCCCCGTGCCCGAAGGGGAGCGTCCCGGTGGCCGCGTACGTGAGGACGCAGCCGAGGGTGAAGACGTCGCTCTTCGGTACCGCGCTCTCCCCGTGCACCTGCTCCGGGGCCATGAACCCGGGCGTGCCGATCATCATGTTGGTGCTGGTGAGCAGGGACTCGACGGCGGTCCCGACGGCACGCGCGATCCCGAAGTCGATGACCTTGGGCCCCTCCATCGTGAGCATCACGTTGGACGGCTTGAGGTCGCGGTGGACGATGCCCGCCGCGTGGATGTCCTTCAGCGCGTGCAGCAGCCCCGTGGCGAGCGCCCGCACCGAGTCGGCGGGCAGGGCACCGTGGCCCCGCACGACCTGTTCCAGGGAGAGCCCGGGCACGTAGCCCGTGGCCACCCAGGGGAGTTCGGCGTCCGGCGCCGCGTCCAGGACGGGTGCGGTCCAGCGCTCGCCGACCCGCCGTGCCGCCTCGACCTCACGCCGGAAACGGCCCCTGAACTGCGGGTCCGCGACGTGCTCCGGGTGCACCACCTTGACCGCGACGGTGCGGCCCCCGTCGGAGCGGGCGAGGTAGACCCGGCCCATGCCGCCCGCGCCGAGCCGCCCCAGAAGCAGATAGGGCCCGATGCGCACCGGGTCCGTCGGCGTCAGCGGCTTGATGCCTCCGTCAAGGTAGTCCTCGTCGCCCGCGTGGTCGTCGTTGTTCACAACGGTCTCCTGAAGTCCCCATGTATGTCCGCGACTTGGCGCGACAAACGTTCAGTGTGAAGCAAAGTGGGCGCGGATTGGAACAACTTCCGGAAACAATTCCGGAACCATCTTCTACGCTGTCCCCTGAGGCACCATGAGGAGCCAGAGATTCCGGAAGCGGGGGCCGCGCCGATGAGTCCGAAGCAACAACGCGGGGAGGCCACGGCCGCCCAGGTGCTCGACACCGCCCTGGAGCTGTACGCGACCCAGGGCGAGGCCGGCCTCACGCTGAACGCCATCACCTCGGCCAGCGGCGTGAGCGCGGGCAGCATCTACCACCACTTCGGCAGCCTTCAGGGCGTGGTCCTCGCACTCGCGCAGTCCTGGCTGGGCCGCCTCCTCGGCGAGGTCGTCGAGGCGATGGAACAGGTCACGGACGCGCGCGGCGGGGTGCACGCGCTGACTGAGGCGTACCTCCGCTTCGTCCAGGCGCATCCGGACGCGGCCCGGCTGATGCACTCCGTCACCGCCGACCGCGAGGCCATCACGAACGCGCGGCAGCTCCGGGGTGCCCAGGAGGCCCGGATCGCGCCGCTCGCCGCCTGGCTCCACGCGCACCAGGAATCGGGCGAGCTGGCCGCGCTGCCGCTGCCGGTGCTGGAGTCGCTGATCCTGGGTCCGGTGACGAGCATCGCGCGGCGCTGGCTCGCCGTGGGTGACATCGACATCGAGGAGGCCGTCCGCACGGTCCCGTATCACATCTGGCGATCCGTCAGCCCGTAAGCTGACGACGGACTTCCGTTCGAGCACCGCACGACCGTGGCACTCCAGAGCCCCCGGGGGCCGGGTGTGTTCCCTCTCCACGGTTAACTCCCGAAGAATTCACCCTGGTTGGCGTTGACGCGGCGCTGTCTACGCGCGTCATCATGGAGCATGCGAATCCCCCCACGGATCACCACGCTCGGCGGCGCGGCCGCCCTTCTGTCCGCTCTTCTCGTCGGCGGCCCGGTCACGGCCACCGCCTCGGCGACGACCGCATCGGTCGGCAGCGTCTGCTACTCGGACCTGCCGTCCCAGGCCCACGACACCCTGGACCTCATCGACTCCGGCGGCCCGTTCCCGTACGACCAGGACGGCACCGTCTTCCAGAACCGCGAGGGCGTGCTGCCCGCGCAGGACACCGGCTACTACCACGAGTACACCGTCATCACCCCCGGCTCGTCAACGCGTGGCGCGCGGCGCGTCGTCACGGGTGAGGAGAGCCAGGAGGACTACTACACCGCCGACCACTACGAGACGTTCGACCTGGTGGACCACGGCTGCTGACCCGCGCCCGTAGGGTTGGCCCCATGACCGTGACCTATGTGATCGAGGGTTCCCGGATCACCGGCCTGGACAGCTTCTGGACCGTGGTCGGTGAAGCCGTGAACGGGCCGGGCGGCTACTTCGGCCGCAACCTCGACGCCTTCGCGGACTGTCTGAGCGGCGGGATGGGCGCGCCGGACGACGGCGACTTCGTCTTCGAGTGGCGCGACCATGCCTTGTCGGCACGGGCGTTGGGTCACGCGGAGACCGCCCGCCGGCTGGACCGGCTGGCCGCCCGCGCCCATGAGAGCAACCGGAGCCGCCTGCGCGAGGAACATGCGCAGGCGGCCGCGGGGCGCGGTCCGACGCTCTTCGACCGGCTGGTGGAGATCATCCGGGACCGGGCGGGGCCGGACGCGCTGCGGTTGCTCTGAGGGTGTGCCGGTCAGTAGCTCGTCGCGACGCTCACCTGCCCGAAGTCCTGCACGCCGTACAGGCTGATGTAGTGCGCGCCGGCGGCCGGGTGGTCGACCGTGAGGGTGTGCGCGTTGCCGCTGCCGGTGGCCTTGGCGGTGTACGAGCCGGTGGTGGCCCAGCCGGTGGAGCTGTAGTAGAGGTCGGCGTCGCCGGTGCCGCCGCTGGTGGTGATGGTCAGCCGGTCGGTGCCGGCGGGTATGTAGAGGTACAGGTACGCGTAGTCGCCCCGGGTGGCGCGCTGCCCGTCGCGGGCGCAGTCCCGGCCCAGTTCGCGGGTGTCGGTGCCGGTGCACGGGGTGGTGGGCCCGGCCGGCGGGTCGGTGACGGTGCCGCAGCTGCCCGTCGCGCACGCCGTGAGCCAGGCGGCCCAGTCGGCGTCGTACCGGCTGCCGATGGTGGAGGTGAGCAGGGTTCGGGCGCCGCTCCAGTCACCGGCGCGGTACAGGCCGAGGAGCTTGTCCACGTCGGCGCGGTGCGACTGGAGCATGTAGCGGACGGCGAGGTAGCCCCAGTTGTAGACGCGGGTCTGGTCGGCGTTCTCGTAAGTGGTGTCGAAGAGGGCGCGCAGGGTGTAGGTGTGCGCGGCGGCCTGGGTGAGGGCGTCGTCGTAGACGACGTCGCGGTACGAGTACGAGACGTACTCCGCGAAGCCCTCGATCCACCACACGGTCGGGGTGGTGACTCCGGCGGCGAAGTCGCCCGCCATGTCGAACCGGCCGTCGAGGTAGTGGGTGTACTCGTGGTTGAGGTTCCAGATCTGGAATTCGGGCCGGACCCACTCGGCCTCGTAGGCGATGAACCTCGGCTGGTTGCCTGCCGCCGAGGGGTCACCCTCCAGGTACATCCCGCCGTTGTCCGTGTCGATGCCGTAGATGGCGCCGGCGTAGGTCTGGTAGTCGGTGCTCGAGTCGAAGACGACGACCTCGATGGTGGTGTTGCGGTCGCCCGCGACGGGTCCGCCGTCCCTGGCGACCTGGTGGAAGTAGGCGTCCTGGCCGCGCAGGCTGGTGCACGCCTTGGTCAGGTCGTCGGAGGACATCTGCTGGGCGAGGATGCGGATGCTGTCGCTGCACGTGTACGAGGTCGGCAGGACGGCGCTCCTGAGGCGGGCGGCCAGGTCGCAGGTGCCGTACGCGGAGCAGTTCGCGCTGTCGTAGTAGTCGGCCATCTCGGCGAGGCCGACCCAGAGCGGCGCGGTCCGCCCGGTGAGCGAGGAGCGGCCGAGGAGGTCGATGACCAGCGGCTTCGCCGTGGGGCGCAGCGTGTCCTCCTGGAGGAAGCGCGCCAGCTCGCGGCCCGCGTTGGAGGTCAGGTAGGACTGGTCGGTGCCCAGCAGGTCCAGGTGGTCGCGGGCGAATCCGGCGAGCGCGCCGAGCAGGCTCGGGTCGGCCTCGACGGCGCTGACGAACGCGGGCAGCTGGTGGCCCCGGAAGGTCACCGTGAAGACGTTGTTGACCGCGTTGAGCATGTACCAGGAGCCGTTGTACGTGGAGTCGTAGCCGGCCAGCAGCCGCTTCACGACGGACAGGTAGCGGGCGTTCTGCTCGGCGCTGTCGATGAGGATGACGGCCTCGGCCAGGGTCTCGCCGTTGGCGTCGGTGACGTCGCGGGAGTGCGCCGAGGCGAAGAAGGCGTCCAGACCGCCCTGGACGGCGGTGCGCAGGGCGGTGCCGTACGAGCCGACGGTGCCGGGGTCGTAGTACTGCACGTAGTACCCGGCCCGCAGATAGAGCACCAGTTGGGGCATGCCGGTGCTGCTGTCGCCGGGGTAGGCGGCCGAGCCGTCGCGCAGGGCGTTCGCCACGGTGACCATCTGGGCCTCGCGGAAGGCGAGGCGGCCGTCGTCGCCCTTGACGGAGAACAGGGTGTTGACGCAGTCGGTGGTGGACGCCTTGATCTGCTGCACGAGGGCGTTGCCGGTGCGGCTGGTGAAGGCGCTCACGGAGCAAGCGGCCGCCCGTGCGACGGACTTCGTCTTCATGGAGGGGGCCGGGTGGCTCGGGCGGGTGGCGCGCGGGTCGTCGTAGTCGCGCCGCAGCGCGTCCTTGGAGGCGCTGAGCGGGGCCCGGTCGGCGGGGCTGCGGGCCGCCTCGCCCAGGTGGACGGGGTCCTGGGCGGGCGCGGTGGCGGCCTGTGCGGCGGGGCCGCCCGGCTCGGGTGCCGTCTGGACGGCCGCCCGGTGA
>NZ_JAAGNI010000285.1 GCF_010550605.1 Streptomyces sp. SID9727 | reverse complement strand
CCTGCGCGCGGTGGCCGCCGCCCTGCCCTGGGAGGGGCACGCCGTCCCGCTGCCCGACCGGAGTCCGCCCCGGCTGCCCGACCCCGAGGCGCTGATCGGCGCCTTCCTCGACGCCGTCGCCGACACACTGCCCCGGACGCCCGCCGCCGCGTTCGCCGTGGGCGCCCCCTTCGCGGCGGCCGAGCCCCAGCACTTGCCCGGTGCCCGGGAATGGGCCGTCGAGGTCGCCTCGGGACTGGACGCCGGGGTCCGGGTCTCGCTCCGCCTGGACCTCTCCGCGTCCGAGCTCTTCGACACGGCCGGCCCCGACGCGGCGGCCGACGAGACCGCCCGGCACGCGGCCGCCGCGGTCACCCAGGTGCACAGCCTCGCCGACCCCACCTACGTGGTCGACGCCGCCGCCCTGTGGGCCGGAGAGGCGGGCGAGCCGTTCGGGCCCCGGGCACGGGTGGACACCGCACTCGCCCTGCGCCGGGCGGCGCGCGTCTGGGCCCCGCTCGAACGGCTCCTGGACCAGCCCGTCCCCGATGTGCTGGCCCTCGGCGAGGACGAGCTGTACGAGCTGCTGGGCGACGCCGGGACCCGGCTCGCCGCCGCCGGGGTGAGCGTCCACTGGCCCAGGGAGCTGGCCCGCACCCTCACCGCGGCGGCCGTGGTCAGGCCCGCGCCCGGTACGGCCACGGACGGCACCGCCTTCTTCGACGCGGAACAGCTCTTCGCGTTCGACTGGCAGCTCTCGCTCGGCGACCAGCGGCTCACCGAGGCCGAGATGGACGTCCTCGCCGAGGCCCATCGCCCGGTGGTGCGGCTGCGGGACCAATGGGTCGTGGTGGACCCCGCGCTCGTCCGCAAGGCCCGCAAGCGGGAGCTGGGACTGCTCGACCCGGTGGACGCCCTGGCCGTCGCCCTGACCGGCAGCGCGGAGGTGGACGGCGAGCAGGTCGAAGCGGTGCCCGCCGGAGCGCTCGCGGAGCTGCGCAACCGTCTCCTCACCGACGAGACCGCACTCGCCCCGCCGCCCGGACTCCACGCCACGCTCCGGGACTACCAGCTGCGCGGGCTCGCCTGGCTGGACCGGATGACCTCCCTCGGCCTCGGCGGCTGCCTCGCCGACGACATGGGCCTCGGCAAGACGATCACCCTGATCGCCCTCCACCTCCACCGCGCCCACCCCGCGCCCACGCTGGTCGTCTGCCCCGCCTCCCTGCTGGGCAACTGGCACCGCGAGATCAACCGCTTCGCCCCCGGCGTCCCCGTGCGCCGGTTCCACGGCACCGGCCGCACCCTCACCGGAGCGGACCGGGGCTTCGTCCTCACCACGTACGGCACGATGCGCTCCAGCGCCGCCGAGCTGGCCGCCCACGGCTGGGGACTGGTCGTCGCCGACGAGGCGCAGCACGTCAAGAACCCGCACTCCTCCACCGCGAAGGCCCTGCGCACCATCCCGTCCCCGGCGCGCGTCGCCCTCACCGGCACCCCCGTGGAGAACAACCTCTCCGAGCTGTGGGCGCTGCTCGACTGGACCACGCCGGGACTGCTCGGCCCGCTCAAGGCGTTCCGGGCCCGGCACGCCAGGATCGTGGAGAACACCGGCACGGCGGCCGGCCTCGGCAACGACGAGGCGGTCGAGCGGCTGTCCCGGCTGGTCCGGCCCTTCCTGCTGCGCCGCAAGAAGTCCGACCCCGGGATCGCCCCCGAGCTGCCGCCCAAGACGGAGACCGACCACCCCGTCTTCCTCACCCGCGAGCAGGCCACGCTGTACGAGGCCACGGTGCGCGAGACCATGGCGTACATCGAGGCGTCCGAGGGCATCGCGCGGCGCGGCCTGATCATGAAGCTGCTGGCCTCGCTCAAGCAGATCTGCAACCACCCCGCGCAGTATCTGAAGGAGGACGCCGCCCGGCTCACCGGGCGCTCGGGGAAGCTCGCCCTCCTGGACGAACTGCTCGACACCATCCTCGCCGAGGACGGCTCGGTGCTCGTCTTCACCCAGTACGTGACGATGGCCCGGCTGCTGTCCGCCCATCTGACCGCCCGCGCGATCCCCTCCCAGCTCCTGCACGGGGGCACCCCGGTGGCCGAGCGGGAACGGATGGTGGACCGCTTCCAGTCCGGCGAGGTCCCGGTCTTCCTGCTCTCCCTCAAGGCGGCGGGCACCGGGCTCAACCTCACCCGGGCCGCCCATGTCATCCACTACGACCGCTGGTGGAACCCGGCGGTCGAGGAACAGGCCACCGACCGGGCCTACCGCATCGGCCAGACCCAGCCCGTCCAGGTGCACCGGCTGATCGCCGAGGGCACCGTGGAGGACCGGATCGGCGAGATGCTGCTCGCCAAGCGGGCGCTGGCCGACGCCGTCCTCGGCGGCGGCGAGAGCGCGCTCACCGAGCTGAGCGACCGCGACCTCGCCGACCTCGTCTCCCTCCGGAGGCCGTCATGAGCCCCGCCCGCCCCGGCGCCCCCCGCCCCACCACCGGACCGCTCGCCGCCCGCCGGGACAGCCGCCCCGGCGCCCGCTCCCGCCCCGGCCCCGACGATCTGCGGCGCACCTTCGAGGCCGTTCCGGCGCGCACGTCCGGGGAGGGCGAGCCGTTCGCGGAGAGCTGGTGGGGCCGGTCCTGGGTGGCCGCCCTGGAGTCCCTGTCGATGGACGGCCCGCGCCTCGCCCGGGGCCGGGACTACGCGGACGGCGGCCACGTCGCCGCGATCACCGTCACCCCGGGGCACGTCGTCGCGTACGTGCACGGCAGCCGCCCCCGCCCGTACCGGGCCGAGCTGCGGCTGCGCGCCTTCACCGACCCGGACTGGGACACCCTGCTCGACGCGGTCGCCGCCCGCCCCGGGCACCTCGCCGCGCTCCTCGCCAAGGAGATGCCGCACTCCCTGGCCGATACGGCGACCGGCGCCGGGATGACCCTGTTGCCCGCCCCGGGCGACCTCGACCCCGCGTGCACCTGCCCCGACCGGGGCAGGCCCTGCAAGCACGTCGCGGCCCTCAGCTATCAGATGGCCCTCCTCCTGGACACCGACCCGTTCGTCCTGCTCCTGCTGCGCGGCCGAGGCGAGCGCGAACTCCTGGAGGAGCTGGCCCGGCGCAACGCCGCGCACTCCGCCCGGGAGCGGCCCCCCGCCCCCGACACCCCGTCCGTCGCCGCCGCGGAGGCACTGGCCGGCCGCTTCCTGCCCCCGCTGCCCGCGCCCTTCCCCGTCGACCCGCAC
>NZ_JAAGNI010000270.1 GCF_010550605.1 Streptomyces sp. SID9727 | reverse complement strand
GCCGGTCCGGGCGTGCCGTCGACGACGACCACGGGCCGGCCCTGGGGCGGCTCCCAGTGGTGCCGGCGCCGGGCGCAGACCTCGGCGTACTTCCCGGCCCCGTCCCACAGGGCGTCGGCGGACGCGGCGGGGCGGCGGCCGAACAGCCGCGCCTCTGCCTCCGCGGCCGACACGCCGACGCGCCAGCCCGCCCGGCCCCGGCTGACCCAGTCCAGGGTCGCCACGGCGGACGCCAGGCGGGACGGCTCGGTGTGGGTGGCGGTGAGCGTCGGCACGAGGCCGATGCGGCGGGTGGCGGGGGCCACCCGGGCGAGGACGGCGAGCGCGTCGGGGCCCGGCCGGGCGAAGGAGTCGCCGAGGGTGACGAAGTCGAGCGCGCCGCCCTCCGCGAGCCGGGCGAGACCGGTGTGGTGGGCGGCGTCGTAGCGGGGCGGGCCGCCGATCTCGGCGGCCAGGTGGAGGGGCCGGAGGGCGGCAGGACGGGGTGCTGGTGTGCGCGCGGGCATGCGGAGGCTCCGTGGATACGGTGAACACGGGGCGCGTCCTCGGCGCGGACGGCGGAAAGCAGCAGCGTGGAGCGAGGCGGACGGGCCCCTCAGCCCGGTCCTCGTCCGAGACAAGCGCTGTGCGGGGCGGACTGTCAAGCCTGTCCACACTGTGAGCACGACGTCTCAGGGCAGTTGACGGGTCATCGGATGGCTGTTCCACTGGAGCCATGCAATCGCAGCAGTGGCTGGTCAAGCGCTCCCACATCGACTTCGGTCGCGTGTGGTCCTGTTCCTGTTGAGCCGACGCCCTGCTCCCCGCGCCCGCCCCGCCCTTGTCCAGGCGCGCCCTCGCACATCCGGCACAGCAGCACACCCTCCCCTCGCCGCGTCCCGCTCCGCCCTGCCGCGGAGCGGGACGCGGGGGTGACGACGTACAGGTGACGCCGCCTCAGCAGTCGCACCCGCAATCACAGCCGTCACAGCAGTTGCAACAGTCGCAGCAGTTGCTGCACGCGTCGCAGCCGTCACAGCAGTCCCCGCAGTCGCACTGGCTGCACAGCCCCTCGCGCCGCTGACGCGACCAGGGGTCCTCGAAGGTGCCGCAGCACATCTGGCAGGTGCAGGCGAGCCCCGCCCACACCAGGCAGCCCATGACGAGACCACGCCGGTCGCGCGGCGGCTCGGGCGGCCGGGGCCCGGAGGGCCCGCCCGGCCCCGTGGGCGCGTACGGATTGCCCGGCGGCGGTCCGAAGGAGCCCGTGGGCGGCGTTTCTGACGGTCCGCCGGTCAGCAGCCCGCCGGACCGGTGCGAGCAGACGTCCGTGGCGAAGGCCCGGTCCACCGAGCGCCGGAGTTCGTGGGTCAGCAGCACATGGGTGAGCCTGCCGTCGGTGAACTCCGCGTCGGCCAGCGCCAGCCGTACGCCCTTCAGCGCGTCGTCGCACAGCCGGCGGGCCTCCGCGCGCGAGGTGCCGGTCGCGGTGAGCGGGTTCCAGGCGCCCGTCGCGGCGTCGGCTTCCTGGTCCTCGACGGCGTCCAGCAGGTGCGCGAGGCGTCCGAAGAGGCGCCCGGCCTCGGCGAGCGGTCCGGCGTTGCGCGGCTTGCCCGCGAGGACGGCGGTGTGCGCGAAGGCCGCGGCGGTGGCGGTCTCGGTGGGCTCGGTGACGGTCAGCAGCGGGGTGCCGGGGCCCGCGAGGAGTTCGATGCCGGTCTGCCGGTCGACCGCGTCGACCAGGAGCGCGGTGTCGAAGCCGAGCTGGGCGCCGGTGCGTGCCCCGGCCCGGTCCCA
>NZ_JAAGNI010000254.1 GCF_010550605.1 Streptomyces sp. SID9727 | reverse complement strand
CGCTCACGACACTGGCTCCTCGGTGCGGGATGTGGTGCGGAAGGGGGTACGGGGCCCCGGGGCGTTCACGGCGCCTCCGAGCGGTCGGCCGCCATGCCGGCCGCGTCGAGCAGGGCGGTGCCGACGATCAGGTCGGCGCCGCCGAACTCCTCGTCGTCCAGCGGCGTGCCGTCGTCCACGGAGAACAGCAGGCGGCGCTCGCCCTGGCGGTAGGCGGTGCCGACCGGAGGGCTCGCGGCGTGCACGGCGAGCAGGGCGACCAGGTAGGGCAGGTCCGGGTCGTGGCGGCGGGCGTCGGCGAGGAGGCCGGAGAGCCGGCGCGGAGCGTCGTGCTCCAGGTCGAGCAGCTCCATCGCGGCGGCCAGTTGCTCCTCGCTGAAGCGGCTGTCGTCCGGCGTGGCGATGAGGTCCGGCTCGGGCATCTCGGCGCCGAGGTGTTCACGGGCCGGGGGCGGGCTGAGGAGCAGGTCGACCAGGTCGCCCACCCGTACGGAGACCGGGGTGCGCAGTCCCGTGCCGTGGGCGAAGAAGGCGTCGGTGGCGCGGCTCGCCCGCTCGACCGGGAGCGGCAGCAGCGGGCCGAGGAGCTGGCCGTAGAGGTCGAGGCCGGTGCGGGCGGCGGGTGGGGCGAACGCCTGGCGGTCCTGCTCGGCGCGGAAGAGCGGGCCGGCCTCCAGGAGCCGGGACTGGAGCTGGGTGTGGCGGCGGATGCAGTCCTTGACGATGTCGACCAGCTCGGCGGCGCGGCGCTTGTGCTCGGGGTCCTCGGCCTCGTCGCGGGCTTTGCGGATGTTGGTGAGGATCGCGTTCTCGTGGCGGTAGCGGTCGGCGACGTGGTCCAGGGCCTCGGCGATCATGTCGGGCACGGCGTTGAGCCAGTCGACCGCGCGGACGTTGCGCCGGGTGGCGTCGAGGGTCCTGCGCAGCGTCTCCGCGTACTGGACGGTCCGGTAGCGGGCCTGTTCGGCGGCGAGCTGGGCGTCGGCGAGGCGGCCCCGGCTGATCAGGACCTCCAGCTTCACCTCGGCCGCGATCTGGGCGCTGGTGACGTCCGTGTCGAGGGCGCCGACGAGGACGTTGACCGCTTCGTCGGTGGCCCTGAGGTAGACGCTGCCGCCGTGCCCGGGGACCTCCTCGATCAGCTTGAAGTCGTAGTCGCGGCGGACGTAGACGCCGTCGGGCCCGAAGGTGCCGTAGACGGCGCGGAAGCCGCGGTCCACGCTGCCGACGTTGATCAGGTTCTCCAGCACCCAGCGGGCGACCCGTTCGTGCTCGGCGGCGGGGCGGGCGGGGGCCTGGGCGGCGACGCGCGGGAGGAGCCTGGCCACTATCTGGTCGTGGTCCGCGCCGGTGTCGAAGTCCATGTTGAGCGTGACGTGGTCGATCGCGGCGAGCGCGACCTCGGCCATCGCGTAGCCGCTGTACTCACCGGCGAGGTTCGCCTTGCGCGCGTCCAGGTCGTGCAGCGGCGCGGTGCAGGCGAGCGCGCGCAGCCGCCGGGACAGCCCCTCGTCGGCGGCCGGGCCGGGTGCGGGCCGCGGCCCCGCGCTGAGCTGGGGCGCAGCGTTGTCCGTGTAGGCAGGCGAAGTCACGGTGCACAGATTAGGTCCTCGCACCGACAACGGTCGAAACGGCGCAGAAGGGCCGCTCCCGGCGGACCGGTCAGGCCCCGGCGCTCTCCCCGTCCGGCCCCCCGTAGCCCCCGCCCCCGGGCGTGCGCAGCACCAGCACGTCGCCCGCTGCGGCGTCCGCGCTGTCGCAGGCGGCCAGCTCGGTGCGGCCGCCGTCGGCGCGTTCGATGTGCTGGCTGCCGAGGGCGCCCGGTCCGCCGCCCGCCATGCCGTACGGGGGCACGCGGCGGTGTCCGGTGAGCAGGGCGAGGGTGACCGGTTCGAGGAAGCGGATGCGGCGCTCCACCCCGCAGCCGCCCCGGTGCCGGCCCGCTCCCCCGCTGCCCTCGCGGACCCGGAAGCTCTCCAGCAGGACCGGGTAGCGCCATTCCAGGATCTCGGGGTCGGTGAGCCGGGAGTTGGTCATGTGGGTCTGGACGGCGTCGGTGCCGTCGAAGTCCTCGCCCGCGCCGGAGCCGCTGGCGACGGTCTCGTAGTACTGGACGCGGTCGTTGCCGAAGGTCAGGTTGTTCATGGTGCCGGAGCCCTCGGCCTGGACGCCGAGGGCCGCGTACAGGGCGCCGGTCACCGCCTGCGAGGTCTCGACGTTGCCGGCGACGGTGGCGGCGGGCGGGACGGGGGCGAGCATGGAGCCCTCGGGGATCCGGATGTCCAGCGGGTTCAGGCATCCGCTGTTGAGCGGGATGTCGTCGGCGACCAGGGTGCGGAAGACGTACAGCACGGCGGCCATGACGACGGACTTCGGGGCGTTGAAGTTGCCCGGCTGCTGCGGGGACGTACCGGTGAAGTCGATGACGGCGGCGCGGGCCCCGCGGTCGACGGTGACGGTCACCTCGATCACGGCTCCGTTGTCCGTCTCGTACCGGTAGTGGCCGTCGTCGAGCCCGGCGATGATCCGGCGGACCGACTCCTCGGCGTTGTCCTGCACGTGGCCCATGTAGGCGTCCACGACCTCGGTGCCGAACTGCTCGGTCACGGCACGCAGTTCGGCGATCCCCTTTTCGTTGGCGGCGATCTGGGCACGCAGGTCGGCGAGATTGGTGCCGGGGTCGCGGGAGGGGTACGGGGCATCGGCGAGGTGGGCGCGGGTGGCGTCCTCGCGGAAGGCGCCGTCCCGGACCAGGAGCCAGTTGTCGAAGAGGACGCCCTCCTCGTCCACGGTGCGGCTGAAGGCGGGCATGGAGCCGGGGGTGATGCCGCCGATCTCGGCGTGGTGGCCGCGCGAGGCCACCAGGAAGCGCAGCACCGGTCCGGCGCCGGTCGTGTCGAAGACGGGGGTCACGACGGTGACGTCGGGGAGGTGGGTGCCGCCGTGGTACGGGTCGTTGATGGCGTAGACGTCGCCGGGGCGCATGGTGCCGGCGTTGCGGCGGAGCACTTCCTTGATCGACTCGCCCATGGAGCCGAGGTGGACGGGGATGTGGGGCGCGTTGGCGATCAGGTTGCCGTCGGCGTCGAACAGGGCGCAGGAGAAGTCGAGGCGTTCCTTGATGTTGACGGAGCGGGCGGTGTTCTCCAGGGTCACGCCCATCTGCTCGGCGATGGACATGAAGAGGTTGTTGAAGACCTCCAGCATCACCGGGTCGACTTGGGTGCCGACGGCCTGCCGGGCGGGGCGCGGGCGGGCGCGGGTGAGGACGAGGTGTCCGGTGGCGGCGAGTTCGGCCTGCCAGCCGGGGTCCACGACGGTGGTGGCGTCGGCCTCCGCGACGACGGCGGGGCCGGTGACGACGTCGGTGGCCCGCAGGTCGTCGCGGCGGTGGAGCGGGGCCTCCTGCCAGCGCCCCTCCGCGAACATGCGGGCGGTGTCGTACGGGCGGGGGGTGGTGGGGGCGCCCTCGTCGCGGGCGGCCGGCCTGGTCTCGGCGTGGCCGCCGGCGGACCCGGTGGCCTCGACGGAGACCGTCTCCACGACGAGCCGCCGGTCGGCCGTGAAGCCGTAGCGGGCGCGGTGTTCGCGGGTGAAGGCGTCGGTCATGGCGGCGGCGGTGTCCAGGGCGACGGGCAGGCTCGCGTCGGTGCCCTCGTACCGCAGCAGGACCCGGGCGCGGGTGGTGACGGCGTCGGCGGGCACCCCGTCGGCGCGCAGGTCGGCGCTCGTACGGGCGGCGAGCTCGTCGCACAGCTCCCGCACCCGGGCCTCGGAGCCGGTGTCGAGGGCGGCTTCGAAGGACTGCTCGCGCATGGCGGTGGCGTCGGCGAGCCCGATGCCGTACGCGGAGAGCACACCGGCCAGGGGCGGGACGAGGACGGTGTCGATGCCGAGGGCGTCGGCGACCGCGCAGACGGCCTGGCCGCCGGCGCCGCCGAAGCCGGTGAGGGCGTAGCGGGTGATGTCGTGGCCGCGCTGTACGGAGATCTTCTTGACGGCGTTGGCCATGGAGAGGACCGCGATCTCCAGGAAGCCGGCCGCGGTCTCGGCCGCCGTCCGCTTGGTGCCGGTGGCCCGGGCGACCTCCTCGGCCAGTTCCTCGAAGCGCTCGCGCACGATGTCCGCGTCGAGCGGCTGGTCACCGTCCGGCCCGAAGACCGCGGGGAAGTGGGCGGGGCGGATGCGGCCCAGCATGACCTGGGCGTCGGTGACGGTCAGCGGGCCGCCCCGGCGGTAGCAGGCGGGGCCCGGGACCGCGCCGGCGGAGTCGGGGCCGACCCGGTAGCGCCGGCCGTCGAAGTGGAGGACGGAGCCGCCGCCGGCCGCGACGGTGTGGATGTTCATCATGGGGACGCGCATCCGGGCGCCGGCGACCTCGGTGCCCAGTTCGCGTTCGAACTCGCCCGCGTAGTGCGAGACGTCGGTGGAGGTGCCGCCCATGTCGAAGCCGATGACCCGGTCGTGGCCGGCCCGGGCGGAGGTACGGACCATGCCGACGACTCCGCCGGCCGGCCCGGAGAGCACGGCGTCCTTGCCGCGGAAGTGGGCGGCCTCGCGCAGGCCGCCGTTGGACTGCATGAACATGAGCCGGATGCCGGGGAGTTCGGCGGCGACCGAGTCGACGTACCGGCGCAGGATCGGCGACAGGTAGGCGTCCACGACGGTGGTGTCGCCGCGTGGGACGAGCTTGATCAGCGGGCTGACCTCGTGGGAGCAGCTGATCTGGGTGAATCCCGCGGTCCGGGCCTCGTCGGCGACCGCCTGTTCGTGGGCGGGGTGGCGGTAGCCGTGCATGAGGACGACGGCCGCGCTGCTCAGTCCGTCGGCGCGGGCTTCGCGCAGCCGGGCGGCGACGGCCTCGCGGTCGAGCGGGGCGAGGGTGCGGCCGTGGGCGTCGATGCGCTCGGGGACCTCGACGACCCGGTCGTAGACCGCTTCCGGGAGCAGGATGCGGCGGTCGAAGAGGCGGGGGCGGTTCTGGTACGCGATGCGCAGGGCGTCCCGGAAGCCTTCGGTGATCACCAGGACGGTCGGTTCGCCGCGGCGTTCCAGCAGGGCGTTGGTGGCGACGGTGGTGCCCATCTTGACGGCGGCGACGCGGTCGGAGGGGACCGGCTCGTCGGGTCCGAGCCCGAGCATCAGCCGGATGCCCGCGACGGCGGCGTCGCGGTAGCGGTCCGGGTCGTGCGAGAGGAGTTTGCGGGTGACGAGCTGTCCGTCGGGGCGCCTCCCCACCACGTCGGTGAAGGTGCCGCCACGGTCGATCCAGAACTCCCAGCGCCCGGTCATGCCCCCATACTGGCCCGCCGTCCGATGCTCGCGGAACAGGGCGGGGAGCGGCGCGCCCCCGACGCGCTGCGCTCCTGGGGTGTGACGGGGTGGTCCGCCGGTCAGACCGCCGGGGCGTCCGGGCCGATCCTGCTGCGTACCGCCGACTGGACCTCGGCCTCCTCGGCGGGGTCGGCGGCCAGGCGGCGCAGCCGCTCGGCGACGCGCAGGTCGCCGGTCTCCGCGTGGCGGGCGGCGACCTCGCGGGTCGTCTCCTCGCAGTCCCACAGGCACTCGACGGCGAACCCGGTGGCGAAGGACGGGTCGGTGGCGGCGAGGGCCCGAGCGGTCCGGCCGCGCAGCTGCGAGGAGGACGTCTCCCGGTAGATGTGGCGCAGTACGGGTGCGGCGCAGGCGATGCCGAGGCGTCCGGCGCCGTCCACGAGCGCCCACAGCCGTGGCGCGTCCGGCCCGTCGCCACGTACGGCGTCGCGCAGCGCGCCGAGCACCGCGGGTGCGTCCTGGGGGCCGCCG
>NZ_JAAGNI010000242.1 GCF_010550605.1 Streptomyces sp. SID9727 | reverse complement strand
GGCGAAGGCGGCCTCGTGGGCCCGGCGGCGTGCGGTGTCCCGTGCGAACACCTCGCGGGCCACCCCGGCCAGGGTCCGGGCCGGGGCGCGCAGGTCGAGGCGGCTGGCCTCGGCGACGGTGGCCGCCCAGTCGGCGGGGACGGCGCGTTCACCGTGCAGGGCTCCCGCGAGCGCGCCGCTCATGGTGGCGATCGAGTCGCAGTCGCGGCCGTAGTTGACCGAGCCGAGCACCGCGTGCCGGTAGTCCCCGCCGGAGGCCAGCAGCATGCCGAGGGCGACCGGCAGCTCCTCGATCGCGTGCAGCCGGGACGGGCGGCGGGCGCCCAGCGAGGGCGCGCGGTAGTCGGGGCCGACGGTGTCGAAGGGGGCGACGGCCGCGCGCAGCGGGACGAGCGCCGACTCCACGTCCCGGTGGCGGGAGGCCGCCTCGCAGACGGCCTCGATCGCGGCGCGTGTGCCGTCCTTCGCGAGCGACAGGCACGCCTCCACGACCGTGGTGGGCGTCGCCCCGGGAGCGCAGGCGGCTGCCACTCCCGCCGCGAAGACGCCCGCCGCCTCCCTGCCGTAACTCGACTGATGGGCCCCGGCGACGTCGATCGCCTCGGCGTACGCCGCCTGCGGATGGGCGGCGTTCACCAGACCGACCGGGGCCATGTACATCGCGGCCCCGCAGTTGACGATGTTTCCGGAGCCCGCCTCGCGCGGGTCGACGTGGCCGTAGTGCAGCCGGGCGACGATCCACTTCTCCGCGAGGAACACCCGCTGGAGCGGCAGCGCCTCGGCCTCCAGCTCGGGAATCCACCGCGGTTCGCCGATCATCTCCGGTACGAGGTGGTCGGCGACCGCGTACGCGTCGAGATGGCCGCGCACCTTCCCGTACACCCGGACCAGGGCGTGCGTCATCAGGGTGTCGTCGGTGACGTGCCCGTCCCCCTTGTGGTACGGGGCGATCGGGCGGGCGGTCCGCCAGTCGTCGCCGTCCCACGGGCCGACGATCCCGGTGATCCTGCCGCCGTGCCGGGCCGTGATCTGCTCCGGGGAGCGGCCCTCGACCGGGCCGCCCAGCGCGTCGCCGACGGCGGCACCGACGAGGGCGCCGGCGATCCGGTCATCGAGCGTGGGCGCCCCGGGGGTCGCGGGCGTCGTGGCTGTCGTGGGGGAGGAGGACGTCGTGGGCGCCAGGGGCGCTGTGGAGGTCATGTCCGAATTGTCCACCCATGAGGGCCGGTTCCGTGTCTGCCAGCAGCCCGGCGAGTTCCAGCAGATCCGTGCCCGCGAACCGGGGCAGCGCGCAGCCGGCCAGCGTCCGGCAGGTCTCGCGCCAGCCGTCGGGCACGGAGCCGATGGACCCCAGCGCCCCGGTCAGCGCGCCGGCCAGGGCGGGCGCGGAGTCCGCGACCCGGGACAGGCA
>NZ_JAAGNI010000213.1 GCF_010550605.1 Streptomyces sp. SID9727 | reverse complement strand
GCTCCGCCGGGCCCCGCGCCCGACCCGATCCCGCAGCCGCCCTCGCCGGACCCCGACCCGGTACCGCCGCCCGAGCCCGAGCCGTCACCGGTCTGACCCGGCACTGACCCGCGCCCGGCCGTCAGCCGGCGGCCAGCATCGCGTCGGCCCGGGCGGTGACCTCGGTCAGCACCCGGCCCGCCGCGGCGAGGTCCTCGGCCGGCAGGTCCCCGTACAGTCCGGCGGTGATGGCGGCGACGCCCGCTTTGTACGACTGGATCAGCGCGTCGCCCGCAGGGGTGGACGCGAGCAGGTCGCCGGGCCGCTCCTCCAGCAGACCGGCGGACGTCAGCTCGGCGACGGTGGCCTCGGCCGCCGGAACGCCGAGCTTCACGGCGCCGGTCAGGCGCTCGATCAGTGCGCGGCGCCCGACCGTGCCGCCCGCGGCCTCGACTGCGTTGAGAGCCAGGGTTTGGTGGAAGGTGGTGCCCTCGGGCAGGAGCCGCTCGGCGAGCGCGCGGGTGGCGTAGTGGGCCATGCCGATGACCTGGCCGTTGACAGCGGGTGCGGTGGTCATGATGACTCCTCGTGGAAAGCGGTGACTGGGGGGGACCGGCACGTCGAGCAGCGCCGAAAGTGCCTCGGTGAACGCCTCGGTGTCCTTGCCGCCGAGACCGCCGAGAGGTGCGAGCAGCCCGTCGACGAGCTCCCGCACCACCGTGGCCGCGCGGCCGGTCGTCGCGCGGCCCTCCTCGGTCAGCGAGAGCCGGACGGCCCTGCTGTCCGAGGGGTCGGTGGTCCGTTCGACCAGGCCCGCCGCCTCCAGCGCGCGGGCCAGTTTCGATACGTAGAGCGCTTCGAGTCCGGTGTGGTCCGCCAGCGCGCGCTGACTCGGCCGCAGCCCCGCGTGCTCCATCCCCTGGAGGGAGGCGACCAGCGAATACTGCGCGTGCGTCAGGCCCAGCGGTACCAGCGCCCGGTCGATGGCCACCCGCCACTTCATGGACAGGCGCCAGACCAGAAACCCCGGGGTCGCGCCCTCGATCGCGTTGCTCATGACAGATACGGTACATGGCTACTATGTCCATGGCTACTAAATTCCGCGAGCTGAAGGTCCGGCCCAGTGGAGGTCTGGCCCAGTGGCCGCCGGCTCAGTCCTGCAGACGCAGCAGCGCGTCGGCGTGCGCGAGGCCGCTCTCGGCGGAGACCGAGTCCAGCGTCTGGGCGTCGCGTACCGGTGCGAAGCGCACCACGGGCTCCCCGCGGCCGCTCGTACCGGCGAGGTCGAATCCGTACACCGCCGGGCGCGGCAGACTGTTGTACGACCACGGGGTGGAGAAGTAGTACGCGCCCGTGTCGTACAGCACCACGTAGTCGCCCGCCCGCAGCTCGGGCAGCTCCCGGGCGTGCGCGACGACGTCCCCGGCGAAGCAGCACGGTCCCGCGACGTCCTGGACCACCAGGGGCCCGTCCTTCGGCCGCCCCTCGGCGTCGAACGCGCCGACCCGCAGGGGCCAGGCGTCCGGCATGAAGACCGTACGGGTGGCGGTCTGCGCCCCCGCGTGGGTCAGCGCGATACGGCGGCCGCCGGCGTCCTTCGTGTACTCGACCAGCGCGCCGATGAAGCCGTTCTTCGCGAGCAGGGACCGCCCGAACTCGGTGACCAGCTCGTACCGTCCGTCGAAGAGCCCGGGCACGGCCGCTCGCAGCGCCGCCGCGTACGCCGCGAAGGTGGGACGCACCTCGTCGTCGGCGAAGTTGACCGGCAGGCCGCCGCCGATGTCGAGCCCGGTGACCTGCCGACGGCCCAGCGTCTGGTTGATCTCCTCCGCCAGCCGGTACGTCTCGGCGATTCCGGCCGCGATCAGCTCCAGCGAGCAGCCCTGCGAGCCGACATGGGCGTGCAGCCGGGTCAGCCACGGGTGCGCCGCGAACGCCTTCACCACCTGTTCGCGCGCGCCGGGGTCACGCAGCGCCACGCCGAACTTCGAGGTGGCCGTGGCCGTGCTCATGGCGCCGATCGAACCGCCGCCGACCTGCGGGTTGACCCGGAGGCCGATGTCGGACACCGCGTCCGCCGGGCGCAGGGAGGCGATCCGTTCCACCTCGTCCAGGTTGTCGGCGTTGATCGCCACGCCCACGGCCAGGGCGCGCCGGATCTCGTCCCGGGTCTTGGCGGGGGAGTCCAGCACGATCCTCGACGGCGCGAACCCGGCGTCCAGCGCGAGCCGCAGCTCACCCGGGCTCGCGACCTCGCAGCCCATCCCGCACTTGGCGAGCAGCCGCAACACGGGGACCAGCGAGGACGCCTTCGCGGCGAACGTGTGCAGCACGGCGGGCACCCCGGGGAACGCGTCGTGCAGGGCGGCGACCGAGGCGCGGACGCCGTCCGTGTCGATAAAACCAGCGACCGGGCTCGCCTCGCCGAGCAGGCCGGCGGCCACGGCGTGGCGGACCACGGCCGCGACGCGCGCGGAACCCGCCGGGATCGAGGGGGACAGGGCGGAGGAAGACGAAGAGAGGCTCATGGAGCCAGAGTCGGCGATGGATGCCCCCAGGTCTCTGTCCGGGCGGCCAAGAAAGACGCGCTTCTTTGTCGGCCCGGCCAAGCCATGCGCGGACCCGCAGCCGGACGAACAGACGGCAACCTACCCGCTGAGTCGCACCGCGAGCGTCACCAGAAGCCTGGTGTCGGGGTCGTCCAGGTCCACCCCGAACCGCTCGCGGGCCCGCCGCAGCCGGTAGCGCAGCGTGTTGGGATGGACGACCAGACGCGCCGCAGCCCGCGCCACGTCCCCCGACGCGTCGAGATAGGCGGTCAGCGAGCGGACCAGCTCGCCCCCGGCCGCCAGATCCGCCCGGACCAGCTCGTGCACGGGCCCGCGCCCCGCCTCCCAGACCGGCCGGGCGGCGTCCAGGATCCTGGCGACGTCCAGCGAGGGCCCGACGCCGGCCGCGTCCGCCGACCGCCGGGCGTCCCCGGCCGCCGCCCGTTCGCGCAGCACCCGC
>NZ_JAAGNI010000202.1 GCF_010550605.1 Streptomyces sp. SID9727 | reverse complement strand
CGACCTGCTCGACCAGAGCGTCGCCTCGGCCGAACGGCGCCTGTTCGAACTGCGCACCGCGGCCGCCGACGACGCCCGCATCCTGGGCGCGCTCGGCGACGGCGGCCTCCTCCCGCCGAGCCCGGACGTCCTGGCCACCGTGGAATACCTCGGCGAGCAGGGCATCCCCGCCCTCCCCGGCTGGCGCTACCTCGCCCAGGCCGTCGACCCCGCCGACCACGCGGCCGTCCTCGCCGCCCGCCCCGAGCTCGTCGACGGCGTCGTCATCACCGACCCCGACGCGCACGCCCGCGCCCGCGAGGTCCTCGGCGCCGCCGCCCTGCTGCCCCGCTCCGCCGTCGCCGTCGGCACGGCCGCCGCACTCCTCGCCCCCGTGCCCGACCC
>NZ_JAAGNI010000190.1 GCF_010550605.1 Streptomyces sp. SID9727 | reverse complement strand
CCGAGTTGCAAGGTGCAAGTGTCAACTGTCCCGGATCATAGCTGTGTTCAATTCCTAGTGCATGAGCGGATGCACGAGCAGATGCACGTGCACGCGCGGTGGTGCCGTGATTACAGTTCCTGCCGATGAAGACGTGTGAACGGCCTCTGCGGCTCCCGATTCCGGGAGTTGACTTCTCGGCAGCCCGTGCGACCCGCTGGTAGCTTGGATGGCCATTCGTCTTCCAGGGGGAATTCCACATGTACAAAGTCGCACGTACCGGCGCAGTCCTCGCCGCCGGTCTGCTGACCGCGCTGGCCCTCACCGGTTGCGGAAGCGACGGTGGCAAGGACGACTCGGGCAAGGACTCCGGGTCGAGCGCCGGCTCCACGCCGAGCGGGAGCGCTGACGCGTCCTCGGAGCCGGACGGCGGAACCGGCGGCGACGCGAAGGCGCTGGAGGGTGCCTGGCTGGGCCAGACCGACGGCAAGTCGGTGGTGCTGTCCGTCGTCGCCGGGAAGGCCGCCGTCGTCGCCGAGTCCCACGTCTGCACGGGCACCGTGGCGGACATGGGCAAGCCGATGCTGGAGCTGAAGTGCGCCGACGGGGACACCGCCCGGACCATGGGGGCCATCGAGTCCAACGACGGCAAGACCGTCGTGATCTCGTGGGATGCCGGGGCCAAGGACACGCTCAAGAAGACCGACCCGGGCTCGCTGAAGGACATCCCCGGCCTCTCCGACCTCCCCGACGTCCCGGACCTGCCGACGCCGTGACGCCGTGACGTCACGAGGTCAGGAGCCCAGCCCCCGCGACGCCGTGACGCCGTGACGTCACGAGGCCAGACCCCGCGAGAAGTCCTCCAGGGCGTCGAGGAGCAGCGCGACGTTGTTGCGGACGAGTCCGGTACCGGCGGGAGGCGGCGCCCCGCCCTCCGCCGCCTCCTCGCGCGCCCGGCACTCCGCCTCCCAGCGCTCCAGCGCCTCCCGCACCGGCGTCCAGTCCGGCACCCGCCGCTCCCGCACCGCCTTGGCGCCCTGGTCGGTGGCGCGGCGCAGCGCCTCGGCGAGCTCGGCGGCCCCCGGCACGGGCGTGGCCCCGCTGCGCGGGATGTGGGCCTCCAGGAGCATCGCGACCCGGCCGAGCTGGGCCAGGGTGTGCTGGGTGGCGTCGGCGGCGGCGTGCGAGAGGCCCCGGTGGCGCACCGGTTCGTGCCGGGCCGTCGCCACCGCCTCCTGCCAGGCGACCCGGGCCTCGCGGGTGGCGAGGAGGGCCTGCCGCACATCGCCCCGGCCGCGTTCGGCGGGGTCCGCGTACTGGTCCACGACCGCCGCCGCGTACCGGCCGCACGCCCTCAGCCAGTCGCCGAGCCGGGTCCGCAGCCGCGGGGTCTCCCAGGCCGGGTACACGGCGTACGAGATCATCGCCAGGAGGCCGCCGCCGAGGGTGAGGAGCACCCGCTCGAACACGGTCTGGCCCAGGTCGTCGCCGGCCATGCCGAGCAGGAAGACGACGTACGCGCCGACGCACGCCTGGGCGACCGCGTACCCGGTCCGCATGAGCAGGTACATCAGCAGGGCGCAGACCACGGCGAGGGCGGCGAGCGGTCCGGCGCCCGGATGCGCGGCCTCCACGATCGCGGAGGCGAGGAACACGCCGACGAGGGTGCCGCCGAACCGGGCCACCGCGCGGGAGTACGTCTGGGAGAACTCCGGCCGCATCACCATCACCGCCGCCATGGGCGCCCAGTAGCCGTGGCCGAGCGGCAGCAGGCGGCCCAGGAGGTAGCCGACCGCGGCGACGGCGGCGAGCCGGATCGCGTGCCGCAGGATCGGCGAGCCGTGGTGCACCTCGCGGCGCATGGCCCTGAGGACGACCGGGGCGAGGCGCAGCAGTCCGGGGCGCCGGTGGAGTTCGGTGGGCGGCCGGGTGTCCTTGATGGCGTCGGCGGCCTCCTCGGCTCCGGCCCGCTCCTCCTTGGTGCCGTCACCCTCGGCCGCCTCGATGACGTCGGAGAGCAGGGCGGCGAGCCGGTCGGCGGCGCGCAGCGGCGGGCCGGTGAGCAGGGCCCCGGTGTCGGGGGTCTTCAGCGCGGCGACGGCCGGCGCGGGCAGCTTGACCGGGTCGCCCTTGCGGATCGCCCGGGCGGCCGCGTC
>NZ_JAAGNI010000180.1 GCF_010550605.1 Streptomyces sp. SID9727 | reverse complement strand
GTCCACGCCCGTACCGCCCCCGAGGCGTTCCGTCTCCAGGCCGCCCGGACCCCCGGGCGGATCGCGGTCCGGGCCGGCGCCCAGCAGCTCACCTTCGCGGACCTGGACGCCCGCTCCGACGACCTGGCCCACCACCTCCACGACCGGGGCATCGGCCGCGGCGACCTCGTCGCCCTCGCCGCCGACGGCACCGCGGACCGGGTCGTCGCAATGCTGGCGGTCGCCAAGGCCGGGGCCGCCTGCCTGCCCGTCGACCTGGACTACCCCGAAGCCCGCGTCGCCCACATGCTGGACGACGCCCGCCCGGCCCTGTTCCTCGTCCAGGACGCGGCACGGGCCGCCCGGTTCACGGCCGTGCCCCGCCTCGCGCTCGGCGACCGGTCCGCCTGGCCGGCCGGACGCG
>NZ_JAAGNI010000164.1 GCF_010550605.1 Streptomyces sp. SID9727 | reverse complement strand
CGGCCCGTCCGGCGAGCCGGGCGCGTACGGAGCGCTCCGCGATCATCTGGCAGCGCTCCAGGAGGGCGGCGGCGAGCGGGCCGCCGCGCAGGGCGCGCAGCGCGGCCAGGTCCTCGGGGAGCGGGTCGTATCCGGCGGCCAGGGCGTCCTGGAGGAGCTCCAGATAGCCGGTGAGGGAGCCGGGGAGGGCGTCGCGGTAGCGGGCGAGGTCGGCGAGGAGGAAGGCGCGCAGCCGTCCGGCCTCGGCGACGGCCTCGTCCACGCTGCCCGCCAGCCGCAGGCAGTCCTGGACATCCTCGTCGGGCAGGGGCGCGGGGTGCAGCGCGAAGGCGAGGGCGCGTCGGAGCACTCGCAGCTCGTCCGCGCTGAAGGCCATACCGCCGCGTGATCCGTAGGGCGTGGGCATGACGCGACAATACGTGCTAAAGGGACAAAATCGGCTTAACTGGTCGTCGATGGCGCGGCGGCTCCGGAGCGCCGTCGCACCCGGAGCCGCCGGTCAGCGGCCTGTTCCTACAGCCGCGACACGTTGCGCTCGTACACGAGGCGGAGTCCGATGAGGGTCAGCCAGGGTTCGTGCTCGTCGATGACGGAGGACTCGCCCAGCACCATCGGAGCAAGGCCGCCCGTCGCGATGACGGTGACGTCGTCCGGGTCGTCCGCCAGCTCCTTCTTCATCCGCTCCACGACCCCGTCGACCTGGCCGGCGAAGCCGTAGATGATGCCCGCCTGCATGGCCTCGACGGTGTTCTTGCCGATGACGCTGCGCGGCCGGGCCAGCTCGATCTTGCGGAGCTGGGCGCCCTTGACGCCCAGCGCCTCGACGGAGATCTCGATGCCGGGCGCGATGACACCGCCGGTGTACTCGCCCCGGGCCGAGACCGCGTCGAAGGTGGTGGCCGTGCCGAAGTCGACCACGATCGCCGGACCGCCGTACAGGTCGACGGCGGCGACCGCGTTGATGATGCGGTCCGCGCCGACCTCCTTCGGGTTGTCCATCAGGATCGGCACCCCGGTCTTGATGCCCGGCTCCACGAGCACGGCGGGGACGTCGCCGTAGTAGCGGCGGGTCACCTCGCGCAGCTCGTGCAGCACGGCCGGGACGGTGGAGCAGATCGCGATGCCCTCGATGCCGTCGCCCAGCTCCATGCCGAGCAGCGGGTGCATGCCCATGAGGCCCTGGAGCAGCACGGCGAGCTCGTCCGCGGTGCGGCGGGCGTCCGTGGAGATCCGCCAGTGCTCGACGATCTCCTCGCCGTCGAACAGGCCGAGGACGGTGTGGGTGTTCCCGACGTCGATGGTGAGCAGCATCAGGCGCCGGCCCCGTCGGTGTCGCGGAAGTCCAGCCCGATGTCCAGGATCGGCGAGGAGTGGGTCAGCGCGCCCACGGCCAGGTAGTCGACCCCGGCCTCCGCGTAGGCGCGGGCCGAGTCGAGGGTGAGCCGGCCGGAGGACTCCAGGAAGGCCCGTCCGCCGGTCAGGGCGACCGCTTCGGCGGTCTCGGCCGGGGTGAAGTTGTCCAGCAGGACCAGGTCGGCACCCGCGTCCAGCACCTCGGTGAGCTGGGCCGGCGTGTCCACCTCGACCTCGATCGGGACCTCCGGGAACTCCTCCCTGACCCGCTTGAACGCCTCGGCGACCCCGCCCGCCGCGATGACGTGGTTGTCCTTGACGAGCGCGGCGTCGGACAGCGAGAACCGGTGGTTGACGCCGCCGCCGCAGCGCACGGCGTACTTCTCCAGGGCGCGCAGCCCCGGCGTCGTCTTGCGGGTGTCGCGGACCTTGGCCCCGGTGCCCTCCAGCACGTCGGCCCAGGCGCGGGTGGCGGTGGCGATGCCGGAGAGCCGGCAGAGCAGGTTGAGGGCGCTGCGCTCGCCGGTGAGCAGGTCGCGGGTGCGGGTGGTGACGGTCAGCAGCTTCTGGCCGGGGGCGACGCGGTCGCCGTCCTCGACGTGCCGCTCGACCTCGAACTCGGAGGTGCAGACGATCGACAGGACCGCCTCCGCCACGCGCAGCCCGGCCACCACGCCGGCCTCGCGGGCGGTGAAGTCACCGGTGGCCATGGCGTCCTCGGCGACCGTGGCGACGGTCGTGACGTCCACCCCGCCGTCCAGGTCCTCGGCGATGGCGAGGTGCGCGATGTCCTCGACCTGGATGGGGTCCAGGCCGGATTCGGCGAGGAGCTGGGCGAGCGCGGGGTCGAGCCCGCACTCCTCGTACTCCTCGCCGTCGCCGCAGCCGCAGCCGTCCCCGCAGCCGCCCGCGGCGGGGGCGGGCGCGCCGACCCGGATCAGCGGTACGTCCACGGGAGTGGGGCGCGGATTCTCTTCGGGCGTGCTCACGGTTACGGCTCCTCGGGAGTGGGGTGGGTGGTGCTCGTCGCTGCGCAGTCTGCTGCCCCGGGCGCGTCCACGGGCCCGAACGCCTCGGTATCCGTCCGACGGAGGACGAGACCGTCCTCGGGGTCGAGCCGTACGACGAGGTGGCGGCGCCAGTCCGCGTCGTCGCGCTCGGGCCGGTCCTCGCGCCAGTGGCAGCCCCGGGTCTCCTCGCGGGCGCGGGCGGCGGCGACCAGGACCCGGGCGACGAGCAGCAGGTTGGTGGCCTCCCACGCCTCGACGCCGGGCACCGCGGGTTTGGTCTCCGCCGCCCCCGCCTCGCGGGTGGCGAGGCGCAGCTCCTCCAGCTCGTCCGCCGCGGCGGCCAGGCTCTCGGCGGAGCGCAGCACCCCGGCGCCCCGGGTCATGGCGCGCTGGACCGTGAGCCGGGTCTCGGGGGCCTGGAGCGGGACGGGGGCCCCGACGGGCCCGACGGCCTCGCCCGCGCGGGGGCGGTCGGCGACGATGCCGTCGGCGATGCGCTCGGCGAAGACGAGTCCTTCGAGCAGCGAGTTGGACGCCAGCCGGTTCGCGCCGTGCACCCCGGTGCAGGCGACCTCGCCGCAGGCGTACAGGCCGGGGACGGTCGTACGGCCCCGCAGGTCGGTGCGGACGCCGCCGGACGCGTAGTGCGCGGCGGGGGCCACCGGGATGGGCTCGGTGACCGGGTCGATGCCGTGGGACCGGCAGGCGGCCAGGATGGTCGGGAAGCGGTGCTCCCACATCTCGGCGCCGAAGTGGCGGCCGTCGAGGTACATGTGGTCGGTGCCGTTGAGCTGCATCTGGCGCGTGATGCCCTTGGCGACGATGTCGCGCGGGGCCAGCTCCGCCAGTTCGTGCTGCCCGAGCATGAAGCGCGTGCCGGAGGCGTCGACCAGGTGGGCGCCCTCGCCGCGCACCGCCTCGGAGACCAGCGGCTGCTGGCCCTCGGAGCCGGCGCCGAGGAAGAGGACGGTGGGGTGGAACTGGACGAACTCCAGGTCCGAGACCTCGGCGCCGGCCCGCAGCGCGAGCGCCACGCCGTCGGCGGTGGAGACCGAGGGGTTGGTGGTGGCGGAGAAGACCTGGCCCATGCCGCCGGTGGCCAGGACCACGGCCGGGGCGTTGACCGCGCCGACGCCGTCGTGCTGGCCCTCGCCCATGACGTGCAGGGTGACACCGGCGGTACGGCCTTCGGCGTCGGTGAGGAGGTCGAGCACGAGGGCGTTCTCGATGGTGTGGAGGGCGGCCGCGCGGACCGCCTCCACCAGGGCGCGGGAGACCTCGGCGCCGGTCGCGTCGCCGCCCGCGTGGACGATGCGGCGGCGGTGGTGGCCGCCCTCGCGGGTGAGGGCCACGGAGCCGTCGTCGGCGGTGTCGAAGCGGGCGCCGGTCTCCATCAGCCGGCGCACCGCGCCCGGGCCGTCGGTGACCAGGGCCCGCACCGCGGACTCGTCGCAGAGGCCGACGCCGGCGACCAGGGTGTCGGCCAGGTGCTGTTCGGGGGTGTCGCCCTCGCCGAGGGCCGCGGCGATGCCGCCCTGGGCCCAGCGGGTGGAGCCGGCGTCCAGGCGGGCCTTGGTCACCACGACGGTGGCGAGGCCCGCCGCGGCACAGCGCAGGGCGGTGGTGAGCCCGGCGACGCCGGAGCCGACGACCACGACGTCGGCGTCGATGGACCAGCCGGGTGCGGGGGCGGTCAGCCGTATACCGGTCACGGGGTCGCTCCGAAGGTGAGGGGGATGTTGTCGATGAGGCGGGTGGCGCCGACCCGGGCGGCGACGGCGAGAATCGCCTCACCGGCCGCGCGGTCGTCGGGGATCTCGGTGAAGTCGGCCGGGTCCACGAGCGCCACGTAGTCCAGGGCGAGCGGCGGGCTCGCGGCCTCCGCCTCCTCCAGGACCGTCCGGGCGGCGGCCCGCACGGCGGCGGGTCCGGCGTCCGGCCGGGCCCGGGCGAC
>NZ_JAAGNI010000146.1 GCF_010550605.1 Streptomyces sp. SID9727 | reverse complement strand
GATCCGCCCCGGCTCCGGCATGCCCAGCGCGGCGGCCAGGCCGCTCACCACGCGCGTCCGCAGCTCGCCCTCCCCACCGGCCTCCGAGGCCGCCCGGTGCAGATCGGCCGGGGTCAGGCGGTCGAGCTCGGCCTCCACCAGCGCCCGCCGGCGTTTGTGCGGCTCACCGGAGGCGAACCTCGCCACGGAGGCCCGCAGCCAGGCGACGCTCGCGCCGGGCGTCCCGTCGTGGGGGCTCGGCGCCGGGGGGACGAGCGCGGGATCGGCGAGGGCCGCTCGGATCTCCGCGTACCGGCGGAACTCGTGTGTCGTCGTGTGCCTCATGACTCGGACCGTAGACCCGGAACACTTCGGGCCCCGCCGAACCGTCTCTGCGCCACCATGGACTCATGTCCTCTCTCGCCGGCACCGCCGCTCTCTTCGCCGACCGCACCCGTGCCGCCTTCTGCGAGGCCCTGCTCGACGGGCGGGCCTGGACCTCCGGTGAGCTGGCCCGGCACGCGGGCGTCAGCGCGTCCACCGCCAGCGAGCAGATCTCCCGCCTGGTGGCCGGCGGCCTGCTGGCCGAGGAGCGCCAGGGCCGGCACCGCTATGTCCGCCTCGCGGGCCCGGAGGCCGCCGCGCTGACCGAGGCACTCGCCGGGTACGCCCCCGGCACGCCCCGCCCGCGCACCCTGAGCGCCTCGGTCCGCCAGGACGCCGAGGCCCGGGCACGCACCTGCTACGACCACCTGGCCGGCCGGCTCGGGGTGGCCCTGGCGGACGCGATGAGCGCGCGCGGCCTGGTCGACACCGGCTCCGGGATCGCCGTCACCCCGGCGGGCCGGGACTGGCTGGCCGACACCCTGGACTACCGGCAGCCCGCCGGGTCCCGGCGCCCCCTCGTCCGTACCTGTCTGGACTGGACCGAGCGCCGCTCCCACCTCGCCGGCGCCCTGGGCGAGGCGCTGTGCACGGCGGCCCTGGAACGCGGGTGGGTGCGGCGCGTCGGCTCCGGGCGCGCGGTGAAGGTGACGCCGGAGGGGACCACGGCGTTCGGGGAACTGCTCGGGGTGGAGGCGTGAGGGGCCGCCCTCTCCGCGCAGGCGTGAGCGGCCCTCGGCGCCAGTCGACCTCCGTGGAGGCGTGAGCGGCCCTCAGCGCCAGTCGACCTCCGTGGAGGCGAAATAGGGCAGGCCCCGCTCGGCCCAGACGCGGCCGTGGTGGGCCAGGCGCTCGCGGTACTCGGCCCAGCCCGGCGCCCGCCCGCACCACGCGGCTTCCGCGACCGAGGCCAGCCGGGGCAGCAGGAGTACGGAGACGTCCTCGAAGCCCTTGAACCCCTCGGCGAACACCGTGGCCTCCACGCCCGCGACGTTGGCGTCCGGGACCGGGTAGGCGCCCGGGTCCCAGGCCGCCGTGTGCCGGACGCCCAGCGGGCGGTACCCGTCGAAGCCGAGCCGGGCGGCTTCGGCGGACTGCCCGGGCGGGGCGAACTCCGCGGCGTACGGGCGGTCCAGGTAGAGGTGGGACTGCGGGGAGAGCAGCACGCGCCCGCCGCCCTCGACGGTGCGGCGGAGGTCGTCGTCGGTGGGGGCGAAGAACCTCTTCAGCGCCGCGATGATCTCCACGGTCCGGCCGGCGGCCACGAGCTCGGGCCGGGCGGACAGCCCTTCCGCCGTGTCCGGGAGGTCCATCATCTCCACGTCCACCCAGTACTGCGCGATGTCCTCGGGGCCGGCCCCGGCCCGTGAGGACTCCTGCCAGGCCACCGGGCGCTTGCCCAGCTCACGGACGAGCGCGCGCAGTGCGCGTACGGAGTCGTCGAAGCTCTCCGGGGTCGCACCGAACGCCTCGTCGGCGCCGATGTGCACGTAGGGGCCGGCCGTCAGCGCGCAGACCTCGGTGAGGACACGGGCGACGGCGGTGCGGGTCGCCGCGTCGGTCAGGTCGAGCGGGGGCACGAACGGGAAGCGGTCCGCGAGACCGGCCGGGGCGGGGGCCGGGGGGAGCCCGGGCACGGCGGCCCGGAACGTCGCGCAGTGGCCCGGCAGGTCGATCTCGGGGACGACGGTGACGAACCGCCGGGCCGCGTACTCCTGGAGCGCGCGGTATGCGGACGCCGTGTAGAAGTCGGAGCCCGGTGCCGTCAGTTCGGGCATGCCGGGCAGTTCGACGCGCCAGCCCTCGTTGTCGGTGAGGTGCAGGTGCAGGACGTTGAGCTTGTAGAGCGCGGCGAGGTCGATGATCCGGCGCACCTCGTCCGGGGTGAGGAAGCTGCGGGCCGGGTCGACCATGAGGCCGCGCCAGGCGTAGCGAGGGGCGTCCGTCAGCTCCTGGTAGGGGAGTTCACCGGTGACGCGGGCGGTGGCGATGAGCTGGAGGGCCGTGGTCGCGCCCCGGAACACCCCCGCTGGGGTGCGGCCGCGGCACGTGATGCCGTCGGCGTCCACGTGGAGCCGGTAGCCCTCGTCCACAGGGTCCGCGGCTCCGTCGGGGGCGAGCCCGAGAGGGGGCGCGGACACCACCTCGTCCAGGCCAAGGACCAGTTCGCGGGGCGCCGCGCCGGGCGCGTCCGGCAGGTGCGGTGCGAGCAGCGCCCGCACGGTCGCGGCGACCTCCGTCAGTGCCGGGTCGGCCGCCCGTACGCGCCAGGAGCCGGCGGCGGGCAGCGCGCCGGCGGGGGAGGACGGTCGGGCGTCGGCGTGCGGGATGACGGCGTTCACGGGCTTCTCCCTGAGGTGGGACCGGTGGGCCGGGGGGCCGGAACGGCGGTGTCAGGTTCCGGCGGTCCGGCCCCCCGGGCATTCGGTGCCGGGGCGGGGCCGGACCGGCCGCCTCTTCTCCCGCACCGCTGCCACCTGTACGCTAACACGAAAACCGATCAATGAACGCTTTTTGCGGAGGGG
Organism: Streptomyces sp. SID9727; assembly: GCF_010550605.1. GTDB lineage: Bacteria > Actinomycetota > Actinomycetes > Streptomycetales > Streptomycetaceae > Streptomyces. The sequence goes on along the minus strand of NZ_JAAGNI010000146.1, from coordinate 2,301 downwards.
GCGAACGGCCCGCCTCCGGGCGAAAGGAGAACCCGATGGTGCACGAGGCCGGACCCGGTTTCGCCCTGCCGGAAGGCTTCCTCATGGGGGCCTCGACCTCGGCCCACCAGGTCGAGGGCAACAACGTCTCCAGCGACTGGTGGGGCCTGGAGAACCGCCCCGGGAGCTTCGTCCAGGAGCCCAGCGGGGACGCCGCCGACAGCTTCCACCGGTGGCCCGAGGACATGGACCTGCTGCGCGGACTCGGCTTCGACTCCTACCGGTTCGGCATCGAGTGGGCGCGGGTGGAACCGGAGCGCGGCCGGGTCTCGCGCGCCGCCGTCGAGCACTACCGGGCCATGGTGCGCGGCGCGCTGGAACGCGGACTGACCCCGGTCGTGACCCTCCACCACTTCACCTCGCCCCGGTGGTTCAGCGACCTCGGCGGCTGGACGGCCCCCGGTGCGGACGAACTGTTCGCGGCCTACGCGCGCACCTGCGCCGGCATCCTGCGCGAGGGCGTCCGCCATGTCGCCACCATCAACGAGCCCAACATCGTGGCCATGATGTACGCCCTGAAGGGCCACGCGGCCGAGCACGGCTGGGAAAGCGTCGCGCACGGGGCGAACGCCGCCCGCGAGGCCGGGGCCGCCGCCGTCGATCCGGCCTCCTTCGCCCCGGACCCCGAGGTGATCCGGGCCCTGATCCGCGCCCACCGGGCCGCCACCGCGGCGCTGAAGGACACGGTGCCGGGCGTCCGGGTCGGCTGGACCGTGGCCAACCAGGTCTACCAGGGAGAGCCGGGCGCCGAGTCCGCCGCCACCGCCTACGCGTGGCCCCGCGAGGACGTCTTCCTGGAGGCCGCCCGCGAGGACGACTGGATCGGCGTCCAGGCCTACACCCGCCACCGCATCGGTCCCGACGGCACCCTGCCCCCGCCCCCGGGTGCCGAACTGACGCTCACCGGCTGGGAGTTCTACCCCGAGGCGCTCGGCGAGGCGGTGCGGCACACGGCGGAGGTCGTCGGCCCGCACGTGCCGGTCCTGGTCACCGAGAACGGCATCGCCACCGACGACGACGAGCGCCGTATCGCCTACACCGCCCGCGCCCTGGCCAGCCTCGCGGAGGTGATGGCCGAGGGCGTCGACGTACGCGGCTATCTGCACTGGAGCGCCCTCGACAACTACGAGTGGGGGAGCTACCGGCCGACCTTCGGGCTGATCGCGGTCGACCGCGACACCTTCGCCCGGACGCCCAAGGAGTCGGCGCGCTGGCTGGGCGGCCTGTCCCGGGACCGCCGGCTGCCCGCCGGAGCCCCGCCCGGGTCGGTGGCCACGCCGTCCTCGCGTTAGGGTGACCGGCATGGCGAAACGGGGCCCGTACGAGAAGGGCGAGGCCAAGCGCAGCGAGATCCTGCACGCGGCACTGGAGATCTTCGCCGCCGAGGGGTACCGGGGTACCTCCCTGCGGAAGGTGGCGGCGAAGTGCAGCCTCAGCCTGCCCGGTCTGATGCACTACTTCGACTCCAAGGAGGACCTGCTCACCCAGGTCCTCCGGATGCGTGACGAGACCGCGCGGGCCCGGCAGGTGGAGCGCACCGATCCGTACGGCTACCGCGAGATCATCCGGGAGGGCGCGAAGACACCCGGCCTGGTCGAGCTGTTCGTCTCGATGGCCGCCGCCGCCAGCGACCCGGCCCACCCCGCCCACGCCCACTTCGCCGAGCGCTATCCCGTGGTGCGCGAACGCGTCGCGGACTTCGTCCGGGACGGGATCGCGGAGGGCCGGATCAGCTCCGCGATCCCCCCGGAGCGGCTGGCCGTGCTCCTGGTCGCCGTGGCCGACGGCATCCAGCTGCAGTGGCTGATCGACCGGTCGACGGACATGGAACAGCCCATCGAGGACCTGCTCGCCGTCCTCGACCCGCGCACGGCGTCCGAAGGGGCCTGAACAACCGGGGAGGGGCGGCGCGCCCACGCGCCGCCCCTCCCTCGCACGTCCGGTACGGGTCAGAGCGCCGCCGCCGTCGCGGTCACCGCCTCCGTCCAGTCCGTCCAGCGCGGATCCGGTCCGGCGGCGGGTTCCCAGGCCATCGCCGTGCACACGTACCCCACGGCGAGACCGCTGCCGGGGTCGGCCATCCCCAGCCGCCCGCCCGCCCCCGCGTGCCCGAACGAGCCCGCGCCCAGCATCGGCAGCCCCTTCCGGGGCAGCTCGAAGCCGAGCCCGAAGCGGGAGCGGCCCGCCGGGTCGCCGCCGTCGAGCGGCGGTGGCGGCGACACGTCGTCGCGCGGGGCGACCGCCCGCTCCAGCGCCGCCGGG
>NZ_JAAGNI010000131.1 GCF_010550605.1 Streptomyces sp. SID9727 | reverse complement strand
CGGCGTCGAGCTGCGCGTCCGTGAGCGCGGCGCGCGCCCGGCGGGCCCCGGCGAGCAGCTCCACCGCGTCGAACGGGCGGGCCTCCGGGTCCCGGGCGGTGGCGCCCGTCACCAGCGCGTCCAGCTCGGGCGCCAGACCCGGGACGGCGGCGGACGGCGGCGGCACGTCCTCGTGCAGATGCTGGTAGATGACCTGGGCCGGGGACTCCCCGTCACGCGGCTTGTCGCCGGTCAGCATCTCGTACAGCACCACCCCGCAGGCGTACACGTCGGCGCGGGTGTCCGCCGTGCCCTGCTCGATCTGCTCCGGGGCGAGGTACGAGACGGTGCCGAGGATCGTCCCGGAGGTGTTCGTGACCGCGTCCACGGCCCGGACCAGGCCGAAGTCGGCGACCTTGACCCGGCCGTCGTCCCCGATCAGCACGTTCTCCGGCTTCATGTCGCGGTGCACGAAGCCCGCCCGGTGCGCCGCGCCGAGGGCGGCGAGCACCGACTCCAGGATGTCCAGCGCGGCCCGCGGCGCGAGCGCGCCGCGCTCGCTCAGCACGTCGCGCAGCGTGCACCCGGCCACGTACTCCATGGCGAGGTAGACGTACTGACCCTGGGCGCCCTGGTCGAAGACCCCGACCACGTTGGGGTGGTCCAGACGTGCCACCGACTTGGCCTCGCGGATGAAGCGCTCGACGAACGAGGCGTCGGTCGCCAGCGTCGGGTGCATCACCTTGAGGGCGAGCACCCGGTCGAGCCGCATGTCCATGGCCCGGTAGACCGTGGCCATGCCGCCCACGGCGATGCGGGCATCGACGCGGTAGCGGCCGTCGAGCAGCTGCCCGACGAGGGGGTCCTGGAGGGTCGTATCCACCATGCGAGTCTACGAGCCGCCGCGGACGGGCCCGCCGCGGTGGAGCGAACCCGGCGCAGGACTGAAGCCGAGCCGTGACAGGAGCGCGCCGCCCGAGGCCGGAATCCCGGCCTCCGGCGCCCTCCAGGTCCCGGCACTGTGGATTCCGGCACGTCGGCCCGGACCGGGGCGGCGCGCGCGGGCGTCAGAACGCCGGCCGCTCCGGATCGAGCACCGCCCGTCCGGCCGCCGGCGACGACGCCTCCGCGAAGTGGCGGCGCGGGATGCGCCCGGCCCGGTACGCGAGCCGCCCGCCCTCCACCGCGTGCCGCATCGCGGCGGCCATCAGCTCCGGCTCCTGGGCCCGGGTCACCGCCGAGGCGAGCATCACCGCCGAGCACCCCAGCTCCATCGCGAGCGCCGCGTCCGACGCGGTCCCGGCACCGGCGTCCAGGATCACCGGCACCCCGGCCCGCTCGGTGATCAGCTGGAAGTTGTGCGGGTTGCGGATGCCCAGGCCCGAGCCGATGGGGGAGCCGAGCGGCATGACCGCCGCGCACCCCACGTCCTCCAGCTTCCGGGCCAGGACCGGGTCGTCGTTGGTGTACGGCAGCACGGTGAATCCGTCGTCCACCAGGATCTCGGCGGCGTCCAGCAGCTCCACCGGGTCGGGCAGCAGGGTCCGCTCGTCGGCCACCACCTCCAGCTTGACCCAGTCGGTGCCCAGCGCCTCACGGGCCAGCCGGGCGGTGAGCACGGCCTCCCCGGCGGTGTAGCAGCCGGCGGTGTTCGGCAGCACCCGGATGGACAGCTTCCGCAGCACGGAGAGCACCGAGCCCTGCACGGTCGGGTCGAGGCGGCGCATCGCGACGGTGGTCAGCTCGGTGCCGGAGGCGGTCAGCGACCGCTCCAGCACGTCCAGGCTGGGCGCCCCGCCGGTGCCCATGATCAGCCGCGAGGTGAAGTCGGTGCCGCCGAGGGTGAACAGGTCGTCGGACATCCTCAGCCTCCCTGGACCGCCGTCAGGACCTCGACCCGGTCGCCGTCGGTGAGCGCGGCGGCGGGCCACTGGCCGCGCGGCACCACGGTCTCGTTGAGCGCGGCGGCCACCCCCGTCGGCGCGTCGGTCAGCGTCGCGACGAGGGCGTCCAGGGTCGTGCCGGGCGCGACGACGGCCGGTGCGCCGTTCACGGACACGGTGAGCGAAGTGGGCTCGGTCATGCGGGCTGCTCCTGGGGTGCGGGGGCCGGGGCGAACCGGCCGGGGGAGAAGGGGCGGGCCGCCTCGGGCAGCTCGCCCTCGGCCAGCAGCGACGCCATGGCGTCCCCGGTGACGGGGGTGAGCAGCACACCGTTGCGGCCGTGGCCGGTGGCGAGGTGGAGGCCGGGCAGCGCGGTGCGGCCGAGCAGCGGGGCGTTGTCGGGGGACGCGGGGCGGAGGCCGGCGCGGGTCTCGGTGAGCGGCAGCTCGGTGATGCCGGGCACCAGCTCGTGGGCGTCGCGCAGCAGCTCGTAGACCCCGCCCGCCGTGACGGTGGTGTCCCAGCCCATCTCCTCGGTGGTGGCGCCGACGACCAGCTCGCCGTTCTCGCGCGGCACGAGATAGACCTGGCTGCCCCGGACCACCGCGCGCACGGTGCGCGAGAGGAAGGGGGCGTACGCCGGGGGCACGGTGAGGCGCAGCACCTGGCCCTTCACCGGGCGCACCGGCGGCAGGACGTGGGCGGGCACCCCGGCGAGCCGGCCGCTGAGGCTGCCCCCGGCGAGCACGACCTGGCCGGCCGCCACCTCCGTACCGTCGTCGAGCACGGCCCCCGCGGCCCGGTCCGCGACCACGGACAGGCGGTCGGCGCGGCGGCGGTGGAAGA
>NZ_JAAGNI010000121.1 GCF_010550605.1 Streptomyces sp. SID9727 | reverse complement strand
GCGGCGAGGGCCAGGGCGGCGGTGACGGGGAGGGTGGTGCGGCGCATGGGACAGGGCTCCAGGGGTCGTACGTACGGCAGTGGCGCCGCCCGGGTCGAGAGGGCGGCGCCACTGCGGCTCATCGGATGCGGACGGTCAGCCGTCGCGGCGGGCGGTGCGGCGGCGGTCGACGACCGTCCCGGCGCCGCCCAGCAGCAGCGCGGCCGCCGCGGAGCCCGCGAGGACGG
>NZ_JAAGNI010000098.1 GCF_010550605.1 Streptomyces sp. SID9727 | reverse complement strand
GCCGGCGGGACGGGTGGGGCCCGTGTGCGCCCCGGCCGGGGCGGGCCCGGCCGAGTCCGTCGCGTCGCGCCGCGCGTCCTCACGCGTGCCGGGCGGGATTCTGCGGCGGAACGGGATCACCGCCGCCTGCCCGGGCGTCCGGTCGCCGGCGTCCGCCCCCGGAAGGCCGTCGGCCCATACGCGGGGCTGGTGGTACTGGGCCGCCGCGTCGCGCCAGCCCTGCCCGTACGCCGCGTACTCCCGCCGCTCGAGTTCGTCCCTCGGCATGACCACCAGATCGCTTGCCTCGTGGCTCCCCAGCAGAGCGCCTACCGCGGCAAGCAGCCGGGCGAGATCGCCGGGAGGCATCTCCCCGCCCTCCCCCACGTCCGACACCGGCGGCCGCCGCTGACACATCGCGGCCTCGGGCGAGCCGTTCGCCTGCCGGGAGCCCTTTTCGCCCTCGCCCATGCGCGGCTCTTCCTGACGTCTCCTTCACCACCGGCCCCGCCACAGTAGTGCGGGTCCCTCGCCCTTCGAACAGACTCGGATCAGCTTAGCGATCACGCTTGTGCGACCCGTCGGCGGTGGCGGAGCGGTGCGCGGCGGGGGCCCGGCAGGGGGAGAGGGAGCACGGGGCGGCGACCGGCTGCGCGGAGGCGGCCCCGCCGCCCCGTCCGGCCTCAGCCCCTCCGGGTCCGCCGGGCGGGGAGTTCCTGGTCCTCCGGTTCCGCGGGCAGGAACTGTCCGGCGACCCGCATGAACATCTCCCGCTGCTCGGCCGGGACACCGAGCGCGGCGGCGGCCTCCTCCAGCGTGATGCGCTCGCCTCCGGCGTCCTGCCGGTCGGGGTCGTCGCCCACCGGGGGCAGGGGCAGCTCGTCCTCGGTGAGCCGGCCCGAACGGATCAGCATCTCCCGCACGGGGACGCCCAGGACGTGCGCGAGCCTGCGCATCGTCTCCAGGTCCGGCATGCTCTGCCGTTGCAGCAGCCGCGTGATGGCTGCCCGGTGTACGCCCGCCTCGTCGGCGAGGCGGGACTTGCCGCCGCCGCGCGGGCTGTCGATGTCGTATCCACGCCGCCGGATCACGTCCTCGATCCAGGCCGTGAACTGTTCCAGTTCACTGACGGTCACAGCCTTCGCCTCCCTCCGAAGCGAATCCCAGGCTACCGCGCTTGCGCGCGCAGAATTATGGGCTTTCGCGCGCGCAATGTGCAGATTCGTCGAAGACTTGGCCGTTTCCGTGCGTACGGCCACACCCCCGCCACCCTGCGTGACGGCGTGAAGGCGACCCCTCCCGGCCAATTACGTTGCGCGCTCGCACGCAATCTGTCACTGTGCATCTCCAGTCGAAGCACCAACCGCCCCCTCCGCCACTCCCTCCCGTCCCGCCGCTCGCGCATCAGGAGCCTCCATGGATCCGTCGTTCCTCTCGCTCCCCTCAGACACCTGGACCGCGTCGGCCGCCTGCCTGGGGCTCCCCCCGGAGACGGTCTTCGCCCGGCATCCGGCCGAGGCCGCGCCCGCTCTCGGCGCCTGCGCCCGCTGCCCGGTCGTCCGGCAGTGCGAGGAAACGGTGGCGCCGGCCGACAGCTGGTTCGACGGGGTGTGCGCGGGGCGGCTCTGGCGCAATGGCCGGTCCGTCGCCCTGGATCGCGGCAGGCGACGCCGTGCGGCCGCCTGATGCGGGGGCCCACCGGACCGCCGCCGCCCGAGCACAGGGGGAACGACGCGCCGCCCCCAGCCCGCAGCCGTACGAACAGCACACCGCGGAAAACCGCAGAAGGAGGGCTCGTCATGGGTGACGAGAAGAACGTTTCCGGAGCCGCCGGACCGTACGCCCGGCAGTCCCCCGGGACGGCCGGCGACCGGACCGCCGAGGAGGCGGACGGCACCGGTGCCGCCCGGGACGCGGCACTCTGGGCCGCGACCCTGGCCCGCCACTTCCCGGACCTGCTGGAGGAGTTGGCGCCCTCTTCGGGCAGCCGCCCGTCCACCGTCCGGCACGTCCGGGGCGCCGCCGAGCGGGCGGCACGCGCCGCCCTCAGCCGTACGGAACGCGAGGAGGCGCTGCGCAACGAGCAGCGCGGACTCGCCGTTCCCGGCCACTCGGCCGCGCCCGTGCGGCTCCACGTGTCGGACGCGCTGCGCGACATCAGCGACGGCGTCGTGGAACTGGAGGAAGCGCTCCTCGGCCGGCTCGGGTCCGGCCGTCCGCGCCGCGCCCCGGTGCCCGAAAGGCTCTCCCGGATCACCGCACTCCTGGCGCACACCGCGGAGGACCCGACGCTCGCCCGGCACGCCCGCGACGAACTGCGCCGGATGGCCCGGCGATGCGCCCGGGCGCTGGGCGAGACGGAGCCGATGGTGCGGCTGCCCGGGCGCTGCCCCTGGTGCGACTCCGTCTCCCTGCGCGCCTTCCCCGACCGCGACGCCGTGCTCTGCGTGAACCCGGGGTGCCGCTGCGGTGACGAGGCGTGCGACTGCGTGACGGATCCGGCCTTCCGCCACCTCTGGGAACGGGACGCCTGGCCGGCCCTGCCGGCCGGTGCGGCGGTCGCGGCATCGGCCTGCGACCACCGGGCCGGAAGCGGGGCCGAGGCTCTGTGACCTCCCTTCGGCACCCGTACGACACGCTCACCGGCGCCACCCTGCTGACCGGCGCGCTGGCCGCCCAGGAGGCGGGGGTGGTGCCCGCGACGATCAGGAAGTGGGTGCAGCTCGGCCATCTGCGGCCCGCCGGGCGGCAGGGCAGGAGCAACCTGTACCGGCTGGAGGACGTGTTCGCCGCCGAACGCGCCACCCGCCGCCGTGCCGCCCCCGGGTCCGGGCCCGTCCCGGCACCGCACGCCTGATCGGGGCTCCCGCTCGCCGCTGCCGTACGCATCCGCGCCCCCGGTTCCCGCACAGGGAACCGGGGGCGCGCGCATGTCCGGAGCCGTGCCGGGCGCTCCGCCGCCCGCGGCGCTCGCGTACGGCGCGCGGGGCGCGCCCGTGGGCGCGGCGTGCGGGGCGTACCGAGGGGCCGGTGGCGG
>NZ_JAAGNI010000080.1 GCF_010550605.1 Streptomyces sp. SID9727 | reverse complement strand
CGCGGCGGCGAGGGCCAGGCGCGGGGCGCGGGCCGGGTGGCCCGTCTCTCGGCGCGCGGGGGTGGTCGACCGACCGGATACCGACATGACCGTTCCTCGATTCATGGGAGAGCGGAGCCGACGGCGCGGACGGCAGCCGCGGTGAGCTCATCGGAGCGGACCGCCCGAGCTCGAAAACCGTACGGTGATCGGTTTCTGGCCGTCAAGAGCCGCGTCCGAAATGAGATCCGGCCGGTCGAGGGGGTCCCGCCCGCCGCGCGCGGGGACCCTTGACACCAAAAACCGATCACCATACGTTTTTGGGTCGCATGCCGTCTTGCCCCGATTCGCTCCACCGGACGGCCCTCGCCCCGGCCCCCGCCCCCTTCACGGAAGCCCGACAGGTACTCGTATGACTCAGCGATCCGCCCCCCGCCCCTCCCCCGCCACCGGCCTCCCGCTCGCCGAGAAGGCCGCCCTGACCAGCGGTTCCGGGGACTTCGTCAGCGAGGGGTCCGAGGCGGCGGGGCTGCCCGCCGTCCGGATGTCCGACGGCCCGCACGGGCTCCGGCTGCCCCGCGAGAGCGGCGACGGCGGCCAGCTCGACCTGCACAGCGCGGCGCCCGCCACCTGCTTCCCGCCCGCCGTCGCCCTCGGCAGCAGCTGGAACCCGGAGCTGGCCGAGGAGGTCGCCGCCGCCATCGCGGCCGAGGCCGTGGCGCACGGCGTGCACGTGGTGCTCGGGCCGGGCATCAACATCAAGCGGTCACCTCTGTGCGGCCGGAACTTCGAGTACTTCTCCGAGGACCCGCTGGTCTCCTCGGAGCTGGGCGGCGCCATGGTGCGCGGGTTGCAGAAGGCCGGGGTCGGTGCGTCGCTCAAGCACTACGCGGCCAACAACCAGGAGACCGACCGGATGCGGGTCAGCGCCGACATCGACGAGCGCCCGCTGCGCGAGATCTACCTGCGCGCCTTCGAACGCGTCGTCCGCCGCGACCGCCCCTGGTCCGTCATGGCGTCCTACAACGGCCTCAACGGCGTGCCCGTGGCGCAGCACACCCGCCTGCTCACCGAGATCCTGCGCGACGAGTGGGACTTCGACGGCATCGTCGTCTCCGACTGGGGCGCGGTACGCGACCGGGTCGCCTCCCTCCGCGCCGGCCTCGACCTCCAGATGCCGGGCCCCGGCGGCCACACGGACCGGGAGGTGGCCGCCGCCGTGGAGTCCGGCGCGCTGGACGAGGCGGTGCTCGACCGGACCGTCGAGCGGCTCGCGCTCTTCGCCGACCGCGTGACCAGCGGGACCGGGACGCCCGCGCCGTTCGACGCGGACGCCTCGCACCGCGTGGCCGGGCGGGCCGCCGACCAGTGCGTGGTGCTCCTGAAGAACGACGGCGCGCTGCTGCCGCTGGACCCGGCGCGCGGCAGCGTGGCGGTCATCGGAGAGTTGGCCCGTACGCCGCGCTTCCAGGGCGCGGGCAGCTCTCAGGTGACGCCCACCCGGCTCGACGTCCCGCTGGACAGCCTGCGCGAGCTGGCCACCGGCGCGGAGGTGCGGTTCGCCGCCGGGTACCCGCTGCCCGGCGCGGCGGACGGGCCGGCGGACGCCGGACTCGCGGACGAGGCGGTCCGGTTGGCCGAGTCGTCGGACACGGCGGTGCTCTTCCTCGGGCTCCCCGCACAGGACGAGTCCGAGGGTTTCGACCGCGACCATCTGGACCTGCCCGCCGCCCAGACCGAGCTGCTGCGGCGGGTCCTGGACGTCAGTCCGCGCGTGGTCGTGGTGCTGTCCAACGGCGGCGTCGTCCGCACCTCGCCCTGGCAGGACCGGGTGCCGGCCCTCGTGGAGGGATGGCTGCTCGGCCAGGCGGGCGGCGGCGCGCTCGCCCGCGTCCTGTTCGGTGCGGTCAACCCGTCCGGAAAGCTGACGGAGACCGTCCCGCTGCGCCTGGAGGACTCCCCGAGCCACCTCTCGTTCCCCGGCGAGGAGGGCAGGGCCCGGTACGGCGAGGGGGTCTTCGTCGGCTACCGGGGGTACGACGCCCAGCGCCGCGAGGTCGCGTTCCCGTTCGGCCACGGCCTGTCGTACACGACGTTCGGCTACGAGGACCTGGCCGTACGGGAGAACGGGGACGGCTTCCACGTCACGCTGACCGTCACCAACACCGGCACGGTCGCCGGGCGCGAGGTCGTGCAGCTCTACGTGGCCGGGCCGGACGGCTCACGCGTGCTGCGGCCGGTGCGCGAACTGCGCGGCTTCGCGTCGGTGTACCTGGAGCCGGGCGCGAGCACCGAGGTGGCCGTGCGCGTGGCGCGGCACGATCTGGCGTACTTCAGCGAACGGGAGGGCGGCTGGAAGGTCGAGGGCGGCCGCTACCGCTTCGAGGCCGGTGCGTCCTCGCGCGACATCCGCGCCCAGGTGGAGACCGAGGTGGCGGGCGACCCCTCGGGCCTGCGGCTGACCGGCCGCAACACCCTCGCCGAGTGGTTCGAGCACCCGGTGGGCGGCCCGCTGCTGAGGGAGGCGTTCACGAAGGCCCGTACGGACGAGTCCTCGGGCGCGCTCGCCGATCCCGTGATGCGGCGGTTCCTCGCCGGGGTGCCGCTCGACGTGATCGCCGAGTTCCCGCAGAGCCCGCTGTCCGCCGAGAGCCTGCCCGCCCTGGCCGACGAGGTGGCGGCGCGTGGGGGACAGTTGGAGCGCTGAGATGCTCACCGGCTGGGTGGCGCCGGGCTGGGAGCCCGTCCGTGACGCCTTCGTACGCGGCTGCGCCGACGACCCCGGCGCGGCGCAGCTGGCCGTCCACCACCACGGGCGCCCGGTGGTGGACCTCGCCGCAGGCCCGCCCGGCTTCGGGACGGACTCGGTCGGCGTGCTGATGTCGGTCACCAAGGGCCTCGTCGCGGTCTGCGCCCACCTGCTGATCGAGCGGGGCGCCCTGGACCCCGACGCGCCCGTCGCCCGCTACTGGCCGGAGTTCGCCGCCGCCGGAAAGGCCGGCACGACGGTGGCCGACCTCCTCACGCACCGGGCGGGGCTGCCGGCGTTCTCGGCCGGCCCGGCGGGGTGCGGGCTGCCCGGACTGCTCGACCGGGACGCCCGGGTGGGCGCCCTGGCCACGATGCGGCCGGTCTGGGAGCCGGGCACGGCGTTCCTGTACCACGCGCTGACGTACGGACACCTGGTCGGCGAGGTGGTGCGCCGGGTGTCCGGGCGGAGCGTCGGGGCGTTCTTCGCCGCCGAGGTGGCCGGGCCCCTGGGGCTCGACCTGTGGATCGGGCTGCCGGCGGCGCAGGAGCACCGGTTCGCCCCGCAGTTCTCCGTACGCCCCGACCCCTCGCCGGAGCAGGTCGCCGGCTTCCTCGCCGGGCTGGGCCTCGCCCCGGACGCGCCGCTGTCCCGGGCCCTTCGGGCGTCGCAGGCGGAACTGGCGGCGGCGGTCCGGGGGCTGGCGACCCGCGAGGGCCGTGCGGCCGAGCT
>NZ_JAAGNI010000065.1 GCF_010550605.1 Streptomyces sp. SID9727 | reverse complement strand
AGGTCGAGTGGTCGGCCCTGCACGCGGAGGAGGTCCGGGAGCCGGACGGGCTGGCCGGGGCGTTCACGGACCTCGGGCCGGAGGCCGCCGCGCGCTGCCTGGCGCAGGCCCGCGAGGCGTACGCGGCCGGGCGCGTCGCCACCGCCGACGAGGCGGTCGCCGCGACCTGGCGGTGGCGGTCCGGGGGCTTCCCGCGCCTGGTCCAGCTGGCCGGGCCTTCGGGCAGCGGCAAGAGCACCTTCGGCCGGGGCCTGCCGGGGGTCGCCACGTACCTCTCGCTGGACGACCTGCGCCTGGCCCGGGGCTCGCGCGCCGACCAGAGCGCCAACGGGGACGTGCTGCGGGAGGGCCTGGACCGGCTGGACGCGGTCCTCGTCCCCGGCGCGACGGTGGTCTGGGACGCCACCTCGCTCAACCCGCACCAGCGCTCGCTGGTCCACGCGGTCGCCCGGCGCCGGGACGCCCTGGTCACCCACGCCGTGGCCTGGATCGGCGAGGCGGAGCTGGCGGCGCGCAACGGACGCCGGGAGCACCCGGTACCCCCGCAGGTGCTGGCGTCGCAGCTGCACCGGTTCGTGCCCCCGTACCCCGGCCAGGCGCACCGCACCTGGTACATCGGCACCAGCGGAACCGTGGAGGACCGGGCCTGATGCGCACGAGCGAGGAGATCTACCACCGCGTCCGCTGGGACGCCCGCTTCGACCTGGCGCGCTTCGTGCTGGGCGTGGCGCAGCGCGGCCGGGACCCGAAGCGGGTGCCGCTGGACCGGTTCACGCCGGGCGGGGACATCCCCTGGCACCGGGTGCTGTTCTTCGAGGCGGACGGCGAGGTGGTCTGGGACCGTGCCACGGGCACGGACCGCATCGACGCGACGGACGCCGGCCGGATCCGGGAGGCGCGCCGCCTGCCGTCCCCGTACTTCACGGCCCGGACCCCGCACGCGTACTCCCCGGCGACGGGAACCTGGGAACCGGCGTCCACGGGCACGGAGGGCCCGCCCGGCCCGCTGACGGTCCTCACCTGGAACACCCTCTGGGACCGCTACGACAGCGACCGCATCGACACCGCCCGCCGCCGCCCCCTGCTCGCCCAGGCGCTGCGCGCGGCGGACGCGGACGTGATCGCGCTCCAGGAGGTGGAGCCCGCGCTGCTGGCGCTGCTGCTGGACTCCGACTGGGTACGTGCCCACTACACGCTCGCGACCGACCCCGCCGGGCACGACGTCCCGGACCACGGTCTGCTGCTGCTCAGCCGCCTGCCGGTGAGCGAGGCGGCGGTGCACGTGCTGGGCCCGCACAAGGCGGTAGCGGCGGCGGTCGTGGAGACGGCGGACGGACCGGTCACGGTGGCCGTCACCCACCTCAGCAGCGACCACTCCCCCGAGGGCGCGTCCCGCCGTGACGCCGAACTGACGGATCTGGCGACGGGTTTGGCGGCGGTGGCGGGCGAGCTCGTCCTCGTCGGCGACTTCAACGACGGCGGCGACCACCCGCAGACCCGCCTGGCGATGGCGGACGCGTGGACGCAGGTGCACGGCCCCGCCGACGACACCCCGACCTTCGACCCGTCGGCCAACCCCCTGGCCGCGATCTCGTCCCTCTCGGGCCGGGTCTCCCGCCTGGACCGGGTGCTGCTGCGCACGGACCGGCTGCGGGCGTGCGGGGCGGCCCTGCTCGGGGAAGAGCCCGGGCCGGGCGGGCTGTACGTGTCGGATCACTACGGGGTACGGGTGGGGCTCGGCGCGGCTTCCCGGGTGGCCGCCGAACCCGAGCGCTCCGCCCCGGAGACCGAGGCCGTGACCGCCCGCGTCGCCGCCGCCCTCCCCGACGCACTGGTCCACCTCGTCGGCTCCCGGCGCATGGGCTGCGCGCGCCCCGGCGCGGACCTGGACCTGGTGGCGGCGCTCCCCGACGTCGCGGGCGTGCGGGACCGGCTCGCCGCCGCCTTCCCGGAGGCGCGGGACCTGCGCGAGGTGACGGGCGCCCGGGTCCCGGGCCTGCGGTGGTACGTGGACGGCCTGCGGATCGACCTGGTCACCGTGGGGACGGGCCCCCTCCCCCCGGCCGAAGCGATCGCCCGCCGCACGGAGTTGGGCGAGGCGGCGGCGGTCGCGCTGAGCGCGGTGAGCGACGCGGAGGCGGTGCTCGCGGCGGTGGAGCCCCACCGGGAGGCGTTCACCGCGCTGGCCCGGCAGGTCAAGGAGTGGGCGGCGGCGAGGGGCCTGGACTCCGCGCCGTGCGGCGGCCTGCCGGGGATCGCCTGGGCGACCCTCGCGGCCCGCACGGCCCACGAGGGTGGCGGCCTTCGGGACTTCTTCGCCACCTGGGCCGCATGGGACTGGCGCACCCCGGTGGGCGAGGGCCCGGCGACGGGCGACCCGGTCACGGTGTACACCCCGACGGCCCCGGTCCGTTCCTGCACGGTCCAGGTGAGCACCGCAGGGCGCGACGTGCTGACGGCGGAGCTGTTCCGGGCCTGGGAGCTCCTGGACACCGATCCGGACCGGCTCTGCGCCCCGCCGGCCCTCACCGAGCACACCGCCTGGGCCCTCGCGACGGCGGCCCCGCCCGAGGAGGGCCGCCTCCGCGGACGCCTCCTCGCCCTCACCGCCGCCCTGGCGGAGGCGGGCGCCCCGGACTGTCGCGTGTGGCCGCGCCCGATCGCGACCCCCGACCACACGGGCTACGCGATCGGCCTGGGCGCGACACCGCCGGACGGGGCCCGGCTGGCGGAGATCGGGGCGGAGGTACTGCGCGGGCTCAGGGAGGCGTCGCTGCGCCCCGGCCCGCGTCCGCGCGACGTCTGAGACCAGGCGGCTACGGGGTCTCGTGCCGCGTCAGCCAGCTCGCGACCTCGGCCACCACGGCGGGGTCCACATGGCCGGGCCGTGCGTAGCCGGCCGGGGTGGACGGGCCGCTCCCGGCGAAGAAGAGGTGGTCGAGATGGTCGTGGACCCGGATGGCCACCTCCGGCCGGCCCGCCAGGGCCCGCCGCCAGCCCGGCAGGTCGTCGGCCACGGTCACCTGGTAGTCCCGGCCGCCCTGGAGGATCAGCATCGGGCACTCCAGCCCGGCCGCCGTGGCCGCCGGGTCGTAGCCGCGCAGGTCGAGCCAGTAGGAGGCGGAGAACCCCAGCGGCAGCGACTCCGGGGGCGCGTCGGGCGTGAGACCCGGGTCCGCGACCGCGTCGGCCTGCCGGACCAGGGTCGCCACCATCGCGTCGGCGGCCGGCCCGGGCGCGAGCCGCGCCAGGTGGCGGGCCACGCGGACGGCCGCCTCGTGCATCGGCTGCGTGTCCGCGGCGAGCATCACCAGACCCGCGATCGACGGATCGGCCGCGGCGATCCGGGGCGCCGCCTTGCCGCCCATGCTGTGCCCCAGCAGGTGGACGCGGTCCGGGGCCACCTCCGGCCGCTCCCGCAGCAGCCGGACGGCGGCGAGGGCGTGCGGCACGTACTCGTCGGCCATCGTGAAGTCCGGCCGCAGACGGTCCGGGTGGGCGAAGGTCACCTTGTCGAAGCGCAGCACGGCCACCTGCCGGGACGCGAGGCCCCACGCGAGGTCCTTCAGCGGCTTGTTCGCCCCGATGCTCTCGTCCCGGTCGAACGCGCCGCCACCGCTGAGCAGCACCACGGCGGGCCACGGCCCCTCACCCCGAGGCAGGGTGAGCGTTCCGGGGACCGCGAGCGGCCCGGTGCCCACGACGACGTCGCACTCGGTGAACCGGTCCTCGTCCACGTACCCCGGCGGCTCCCACGCGGCGCCGCCCTGCGCGTCGAACCGCAGCCCCTGCAAGAGACCGTCGGCACCGGCCGACGTGACCACGGTGAACCCGCCTTCGGCGCAGACCACGGGTATGCGTACGCGCGCCGAGCCGGCCTCGGCCACCGGCTCCTCGACGACCGCGCAACCGCCCCGTCCAGCGACCTCGGCCGCCCACGCGAGCCGCAACTGCTTGCCGGACACGGCCGCGCGCAGCGGAGGCGCGAACAGGTCCACCGACTCCTCGAACCGCTCCGCCCGCAGCAGCGCGGCGAACCGACGCGCCGCCTCCGGCACCCCACCCTCGACCGTTCTCATAGTTGAGAAAGGTATCAGCCATGAGAAGGTGAGCGGGTGGATTCCCTGGACCTGCTCGCCCATCCCATCCGGCTGCGGATCGTTCTCGCGATGGGCGGCGCGCGCACCCTGACCACCTCTCAGCTCTGCGCCCGCATCCCGGAGGCGTCCAAGGCCACGGTCTACCGGCACATCGACCTGCTGACGTCCGGCGGGCTCCTTGAGGTGGCCGAGGAGCGCCGGGTGCGCGGTGCGGTGGAACGCCACTACCGGCTCCGCCAGGACCGGGCCACGATCAGCCCGGAAACGGTCTCCACGCTCACCCCGGAGGACCACCGGCGCGCCTTCGCCACCGCGATGACCGCCTTGCTGGCCGAGTTCACCGCCTACCTGGACCGCGACGGGGCCGATCCCGTGGCCGACCTCGTGGGCTACCGCCAGCACGCGCTCTGGCTCAGCCCGGCGGAGCTGGAGGAGCTGATCGGCGGCCTGCGCGCGGCCATCGCCCCGAAGCTCGCCAACGAGCCGGGCCCGGGGCGCACGCAGTACCTGCTCAGCCCGATCCACTTCCCGATGGAGGCGCCTCTCCCGGAGCCCGGGGTGTAGCGATCCGCGACAGCTTCCTGCTGACCGTGACCAAGCGACACGTTCAGAGGTCGCCGTAATCCAGGAGACCATTCTCCAGCACGTGCTGCCGGAAGCCGCCTGGCCCGAAAGGCAGAAAGTACTCCCCCTCAATGAGGTTGTCGGCGAGCTTTTCCACCATGACTGTCGTCAGTTTCCCCTCGCGAATCGCATCGCACAGAATGGGGACGGTCGCCGTGACCCTGATGCCTTCCTCATCCGCGATCCGGCGCGGCGCGGCGTCGTCCACGACGATTTCACAACCGTAGATTTTCCCCATGGCGAGAACTTCACATTCGCCTACATTTTTGCCACCGGCGACCAACCGGTCGTGGTAGCGGGAGAACACCCCCATGTATTCCATGGACTCCGACGAGTGGACGTGAATCCAGTCGGCTTCGATCACCTGCCGCACGGCGGGTATGTGGTCGGCGGCATTGTAGAGTTCACTTTCCACGGCGCTCGGAATGTACACGCGCCGATCCCCTGCGAGGAACCGTAAGACGCCCAGCCATCCCTGGGCGGCGAAGTGACGCAGGGGGCCCGTGTCAAAAACCCAGGCGTCTTCAGGCACTGTCACGAAACGAACCGCCAGATCTCGTCGGGCCGCCGCAGGCGATTTCGCGGCAGATCCGTCTCGCCGAAAGTACCTTGCAGCAAATCAAGAGCCCGGTCGCGGCTGATCCGTTCGTCACGTACCAACCGCAGCACTGCGCGCGCGAAGTTCCGAGGAACTGTTGTACCGTCCAGTTCCTCAAGAGGTACATGGAGGTTCATCTCGACGATGTCAGCCTGGTTGGTACGGAACTTGCGCACCGAACCGGTGGTCTCGTTATCCGCCAGACCCAGTTCCTTCAGCCGCGTCGCCAGGGTAGCCATGTCGACGCGGAATTCACTGGCGAGCAAAATTGCCGCGCTGCGCTCATCGTGCAGCCGAACCTTCTGCTGCCAACCGCGGCCGACCGCGTCCCCGGGTAGCAGAAGCGCGCGCGCGAAACGATCGAGGCGCGATTCCATCGGGACATCGCAGTCGGAATGCGCGGCCACCCGCCAGTCGACGGTGTAGTCGTCAGCGATGAGGTAGTGGCCCAGTTCGTGCGCAAGCGCCAGCCGCCTTCGGCCGACCTTCATGTAACTGTTGACCAGGCTGACCCCGCCCCGGCGCAACAGGATCGTCCCGGCGTCGGCCGTGTCCTCGCCGATGTTGCGGGAGAAGGCCAGGAGACCGACGCCCGCCACTCTCTCGCAGAGCTGGGAGATCGGTTCACCTACCGAAAGCCCCATCAGTTCACGCGCTTTCGCGGCAAGCGCTTCGGCCTCGGAGTTGGTCGAGGGTGGCACGATGCCGGCTTGAGCGACTGCGGCGGCGGCATCGAGGCCGAGCTCCTGGACGCCCAGCGAATCAACGAACTCGACCTCGCCCGCGAGGTTCGCGAGGAGCGCGTCGACCTGGGAATCGACCGTGTCCAGGCCCTGACTGGATCGGTGCGAGACAAGGGCCGGGACCGGCTCCTCGAAGAACGTGAACATGCGAACACCGAGCGCGCCGGCGATATCGGACAGCTCCAGCGCCGTGACTCGGCGAACGCCCCCCTCGACCTTGTTCACCGCCGTGCGCTCGATGCCCACCGCCTGGCCGAGTTCCTCTTGGCTCATACCCGCGCGCTTACGGGCATCGCGGATGCGCTCACCAAGCGTGCGTGCGTCGATGCTAGCCATACGTGCGATTCTCGCACGCTGCCGGGGGAGCGTCGAGCGGATCGGCGGCAGACCCGCGCCTCTTCCGGCAGGCACGGCCCCGCCCGCCCGGACCCGTGCCGTGGGCCCGTGGGCAGCGGGGCGCACCTGCTACTGACGGCGCCCGCCTGCGTACGAAACGAACCCCGCCCACGCGGACTCGCCGAAGGCGAGCTGCGGCACGGAGAGGTCCTTGGAGTCACGGACGCGCACCGCGCCGGGCGCGGCGGCGACCTCAACGCACTCGTTGCTGTCGCTGCTGTCGCTGTAGCTGCTCTTGAACCACTCGGTCTCGCGGGCCATGTCCCTCTCCCAGCGCGTGAAGAATCAGCAGTCGGCTGCGTACGAAACGAAGCCCGCCCACGCGGACTCGCCGAAGGCGAGCTCCGAAATGGACAGGTCCTTGGAGTCGCGGACACGCACCGAACCGGACGCCGTTGCGACCTCTACGCAGTCGTGGCCGTCGCTGCTGTCGCTGTAGCTGCTCTTGAACCACTTCAACCGGGGCACTTCCTCGGCAGCGGTCTTGCGGATCATGTCTCTCCCAGCACTTGCTCGATGAAAGCCCTCGACTCCCCTGGCGAGAGAGCCCGAGCCCGGATGATGCCATGCCGCAGGTCCAGGATGCGGAGGTGCCTCGGCTCGGACACCGGCCGACCGCCGAACTCGTTGTCCGTGCGCCCTACAGCCGAGCCGTCTGCGAACTTCAACACCTGAATCCTTCCTCCTGTTCCAGGGTGGTCGCCTCGACACGTCGGCATCACCTGGATCTCGACGTTGGGCAACTTCGCTACCTCCAGTAGGTGTTCGAGCTGCTCTCGCATCACCGCCGCACCCCCGATCGGGCGGCGCAGTGTCACCTCCTCCTGGATGAAACTGAACTCCGGAGCGGGGTCACGCTCGAAGATGGACTGCCGAGCCATACGCGCGTCCACCAGCCGCCGGAGCTCCTCCTGCGAGTACGCGGGCCGACGCGTGGCGAGCAGCGCCTCCGTGTACGCCTTGGTCTGCAAGAGGCCGTGGATGTTGTGGTTGCCGTACGAGGACAATTCAACCGCCTTGGCCTCCAGCTTCGCCAGGTCCCGGACCTTCTTCGGGTACCGCACCGCCGCCAGGTCCTGCTTCATCGCAGCGATCTTCCCCGCCGCCCCGCACACCTGATCCGCCATGTCCAGCAGCTCCGGCCGAGGAATCCGCCGCCCACCCTCCACCTTGTAGATCAGGTTCTCCCCGTACCCCAACCGCATCCCGAACTCCGCCGCCGTCAGCCCCGCCGCCTCGCGCCAGGCCCTGATCTGGCGGCCCACGGCGGCGACCACCGCGACGCCCGACTCGTCGTCCGGGTCGACATCCCAGCCGGGCTCATCGGCCCCCGCGTCGGCCTGCCACTCCGTACCGACCTCGTCCACACTCATCCGTGCCCCGCTTCCGCGCGCGTGCCGTCGTTTCTCAACCGTGTACGTCCCCCGGGCGTCACCCCGTACAGCGGGGACAGCGCTGGACAAGCTGGGGACAATGACCGTACGTAAGCACCGAGTCACTGTTCACCGTAGGCGCCCACGGCCACCCTGAGTGACGTGAACCGAGAAATCACCCGAACCGAACGTTCCGCTCCCGCCCGGCAGTTCGCCGTACTGCTCTCCCCCACGCGCCGGGGCGCACGTCTCGCCCGGCTGCTCACCACGGCGCACTTGGGCGACTGGGGGCTCCCCACCGAAGCCGCCGCGCACATCGTCGCCGAGCTGGCCGCGAACGCGGCCACGCATGGGCGGGTGCAGGGCCGGGACTTCCGACTCAGCCTCACCGTGAGTGAGGCGTCGCGGCTGCGGATCGAGCTGACCGACACGCGGAGTGACCGCCTCCCGGTCCCCGACAGCCCCACCCCGTACGCGGAGAGCGGGCGCGGCCTGCTTATCGTCGAGGCGCTGGCGGACCGCTGGGGCGTCGAGGAGGGGCCGGTCCCGCGCAAGACGGTGTGGGCGGAGCTGGACCTCGTACCGTGACGGCCCCCACCGCGTCCCGGACCACCGGGTCGCGGTCCTCCGCGATGCAAGAAAGGCTTTTAAAGAACCTGGGAAAGAACCGGACCAGACCCCACCCCACCCCGCTCTGACCTGCATCACTCGCGCGAGTGAACTAGGCCAACTGGGCTGGATTCGGCACAGGTCGCCTGGCATATGCTCGCCGCGACAACGACACCACAGAACGTGACGGCCCCCGGCGAGACGCCAATCTCCACCGAGGGCCTGACCAACACGGAAGAGACCACTTCCTGATGGCTACCCCGCAGGTTATCGCTCCCCCGCGCACCCGCTCCGGCTCCCCCACCGCAGGCGTCCAGCACGTCAACGTCCGCCACACGTCCGGCTTCACGGTGATCGGCAACCACCTCACCCAGCACCCGGACCTCTCGCTCCTCGCGATCGGGCTCGCCGCGCACATCCAGTCACTGCCCGCCGGGGCCCGGGTGGGCATCAAGTTCCTCACCGCCCGCTTCCCGGAGAGCGAGGCCCGAATCGCCGCCGCTCTGCGCGAGTTGGAGACCGCCGGGTACGTGCACCGGGGCCGCGTACGCCTGCCGGACGGCCGTGTCGTCACCCTGACGACGTCGTACAACCAGCCGCGCGCCACGGCACCGGCACCGGCACCGGCCGCCTCCCCCGCCCCGGCCAAGCAGCCGCCGCCACCGCCCATCCCGGTCGAGACCCGGCACCGGGCCGCCGCGAACCTCCTGGCGGGGCTCCGCCGCCACGCGCCTCAACTCACCCTCTCCGCAAAGGACATCGGCGAACTCGCCCCCGAGGTCACCGCCTGGTTCGACCGCGACCTGCACCCCGCCACCGTCCGGCACGCCCTGACCAGCGACCTCCCGCCGGTCGTCAGGCACCCGGCCGGGTTCCTCCGGACCCGCCTGACCGCACTACTCCCGCCCCCGCTCCCCGCCGCACCGGAACGGACGGCCCCCGGGGTCATCCCGCTCCAGGACTGCGACCGCTGCGACCGCGTCTTCCGCGCCCCGGAACCAGGCCACTGCCGCGACTGCCGCGAGGCCGAGACGTACGAAGCCGCCTAGGGCGTGTTTCGAAAGTCCCGCCTGTCCGGCGACGCCTGGCACGCACGCTCGCCGCGTTGTCGGGATCACCCCGATACAACCAGTATCGGGGCGACCCTCCGCCTTGCGATCGCACGCACCAGACGCCGCCGGACCCGCCCTACGGGCGGACGGCGCTACTTTCGAAACACGCCCTAGGGCCGCCGCGTCCTACCAGCCCGTCGGCAGGCTCCTGAGGAACGGGGCGAGACGGTCGGCGATCAGACGGTCGTCGCGGGCCGAGGTGTGCCCGTCGCATCCGAGGAGATCCAGGCCCGACAGATCGAGGGACCAGTAGTGGACCCCGCTGTCGCCCGCGCCGTTGCGCGCGTCGACCACCTGCCGCACGTGCTCGGCGTTCCTGTCGAAGCCGACGGCCACGAGGCTGGTGCCGCAGCCGTAGCGCGTCCGCAGTTTCCGGAGGAACTCGTCGTAGGCAGTGCGGTAGGCGAGCGCGAGGCCGTCCAGCGTCCACGATTCACCGGGGGCGAGGTCGGAGAAGTCGTTGGAGCCTAGGTTGACCACCACGATGTGCGGCCGCCACATCCCCGGGTTCTGCCAGACGTCGCCGTCCACGTTCAGCAACGCGCGGTCGTAGTACGTCCGGTACGTGAGGTCGGGGCAGATGCCCGCGACGTTGCGCACCATACCGAAGCCGGAGAAGCCGTTGAGCTGGTAATCGGCGCCCAGCCGCCGCGCGGTGAGGGCGCCGTGACTCACGTCGCTGTTGGTGTTCCGCCTCACCTGTTCGGGATCGCAGGCGCCGGTGTGCGGCACATTGCCGTAGCCCACCGTGATGGAGTCCCCGATGAACTCGATCTGCCGGTCTCGGGGCGCCGGCCTGCCCAGTACGGCACCCCCGGGCGCGGCGAGGAAGCCTCCGAACGCGCTGGTCTCCCCGGGGGTGTCGTTCCGCTTGACGACCCGGACCGCGTGCTCACCGTCCGGCAGGCCGTTGATCCAGTACGTGGCGTCGCCAGGGGTGACCAGGGTGGCGACGGTGGCCCCGTCGACCTGGACGTCGTAGTCGGCGGCCGCGCAGTCGATCACCACCCCGACCCCGGTCCCCCGGAAGCGGGCCTCGAAATACACCCCGGGCCAGCTGAACTCCACCGTCTCCCCGCAGTCCCTCACCCGCCCTGCGGTGTGCACCTGCTCCAAGACGCGCCGTACAGGGGCCGATTGACGCAGGCCCCCTCTTCCGGAAGTCATCCGCTGCCCTCTCTGTCCCTGCGGCGCATGAGTGGATCACGGCTGAACGTCCGGCATTCCGCTCCCGGGTGTCAATCGATTTGAAGTAGAGGACCGCCCCGGACGGCAGGGCCCTCACCCCCGGGCGTCGGCGACCCCCGCACTGTCCATGTAGTCGCGTACGCGCGTGAGCAGCCCACCCCGGACGTGCAGCACCAGCAGCCCGGGAACGGTGAACTCGCCGGCCTTGCCCGGCAGCACGCCCACCACGACGTGCTCCGCGACGATCACGCCCGGCTCGGCGGCCTCGTGGACCGCGATCCTCCGCACCTCGCGCACCTCGGCGGGACTGGCACCCCAGACCGCCCGATATCCGGCGCGCACGGCCTCGCGGCCCTCGAAGCGGGGCGGGAAGCCGGGCGAGGCGAACGGGAACTCGTGCACCGCGTCGGCGGCGTAGAGGTCGGCGAGGTCGTCCGGCGACTTGTCGATCATGGCCTGGTAGTAGCGGGTCAGCACCTCGTGAGGCGTGCGCGGGGCGGACGCTTCCGGACGGGACACGGGGTCACTCCATTCGCTCAACAGCTGTTGACCCAGTCACGGTAGGCCCGGCCGGAGATTCGGTCAACGGCTGTAGAGTGAATGAGGTGTCCACTCCCCACCAGTCCCGCGCCGACCGCCGCCGAGCGACCGAGATCCGCATTCTCAGCAGCGCCCGTGAGCTGTTCGCCGAGAAGGGCTTCGAGCGCACCACCATCCGCGCGGTGGCGAGCGCGGCGGGCGTCGATCCGGCCCTGGTCATGCAGTACTTCGGCTCGAAACGGGAGCTGTTCGGGCAGGCCGTGCAGGCGCTGCCCGCCCCGCTGACGGCCGCGGACGCCGACGACCTGGCCGATCAGCTGGTGGCCTCACTGGGCCTCAAGCTCGGCGGTCTGCCCGAAGGCACGCTCGCGGTGATGCGGTCGATGCTCACGGACCGGGCGGCGGCCGACCACGTACGCGCCGCCCTCGGCCGGCAGGTCGACAGCGTCGGCGCCGCCCTGCCGGACGCGGACGACCCCGAACTGCGTGCCGCGCTCATGGTCACCGCGCTGCTGGGCGTGACCATCGGCCACCAGCTCCTCGGCCTGACCGTGCTCCGCGAGGCATCCGCGGAGCACATCGCCGCGCTGCTCCGCCCCGCGATCCAGGCCCTGTCGGGTCCGATCGTTGAGGATTGAAACTTCCCGCCCCGGCCGGGCGTCTCTCCTCACATGGACACCGCAGCACACACGAACCCCCGCCGCGAAGCCCTCACCGGTGCCGCCGGGCTCCTCACGGCGGCGATCGGCGCCCTCGCGGGCCTCGCGGTCTGGCTGCCGTACGGCCGGAGCAGCCTCTCCGGCGCCTTCGAGAGCGAGCGCAACACCGACGTCCTGTTCCTGGGCCTGCCCATGCTGCTGCTCGGCGGCACGCTCACGGCCCTGGCCGCCTTCACCGCCGTACGCGGACGGTGGCGCACCGCCCTCGCCCTGACGGCGGCCGTCGCCGCCCTCGCGGCCCTCGGCTACGGCTTCGACGTCCTGGCCGAGCCGCAGACGACCACGGACTGCGGCTCGCCCTGCTGAGCAGCCGACGACTGGCGACCGGCCACTACGCCGGATGCGCCTCCCGCCACGCCCGCATCGACCGGTCCCACTCGTCCCCCGTCAACGCCGTGAGCGAGGCCGGGAACAGGCCGTCCTCCTCCTTGGCGATGTGGTGGTGCAGCTCCTCCACGGCCTCGCGCAGCCGGACGACGTCCTCCTCGCGGCTCAGGTCGATCCCGCGCAGGAACGCGCCCAGCTCGCGGTGTTCGCGTACGAGCGCGTCGATGTAGTCCGCGTACTCCGGATCGGCGCTCATCACCGCGAAGAGCCCTTGCTCCTCGCCCCGCCAGTGCGCCACGAGCTCGCGTTCCATCCGGGCGACCAGCTCCACGACGCGGGCCCGGTCTCCGTCGTCCAGCGCGCGCAGGGCCGCACCCGCCGTGTCCGTGACGGACTCGTGCTCCGCGATGAACTCCTTGATCAGCGGCATCTCACGGCAGCCGCAGTAGTGGCACATGGGCGCCACCCTGCCAGACGCGCCCCGCCCGCCCGCGCTCTGACAGACTCCCGCCATGCATGTACGCACCACTCAAGCCTGGGCCCTGCGCCCCGCCACCTCCGCCGACCTGGACGACATAGTCGAGCTCCGGGCCGTCGTGATGCGCCCCGACCTCGTCCGCCTCGGCCGCTTCGACGAGCACCGGGTGCGGCAGCGGATGCGCGACTCGTACGTCCCCGAGCACACCTCGGTCATCGTGGTGGACGGGCGGTTCGCGGGCTGCGTGACGCTGCGGCCGTACGAGGACGGGTGGTGCCTGGAGAGCTTCTTCCTGGACGCGGCGCTCCAGGGGCGCGGCATCGGCTCCGGCGTACTGCGGCACCTGCTGGCGCGTACGGACGCCGAAGGGGTGCCGGTGCGGCTGAACGTGCTCCAGGGCAGCGCCGCGCGGCGGCTGTACGGGCGGCACGGCTTCGTGACCGAGCGGGAGGACCCGGTGGACGTGTTCATGATCCGGCGGCCGTGAACACCCGGCACACCGAAGGGCCCCGCCCCACCGCGTGAACGGTGGGACGGGGCCCTTCTTGGTGCTCTGTGCGGAGCTACCAGGTCAAACCAACAAGGACTTACTTGTTGATCTTGGTGACCTGGCCGGCGCCCACGGTCCGGCCACCCTCACGGATGGCGAACTTCAGGCCCTCCTCCATGGCGACCGGCTGGATCAGCTGGACCGACATGACGGTGTTGTCGCCCGGCATGACCATCTCGGTGCCCTCGGGGAGGGTCACGACGCCGGTCACGTCCGTGGTACGGAAGTAGAACTGCGGGCGGTAGTTGTTGAAGAAGGGGGTGTGACGGCCACCCTCGTCCTTCGACAGGATGTAGGCCTGGGCCTCGAACTCGGTGTGCGGCGTGACCGAACCGGGCTTGATGATGACCTGGCCGCGCTCGACGTCCTCGCGCTTGATGCCACGGAGGAGCAGACCGACGTTCTCACCGGCCTGGCCCTCGTCGAGCAGCTTGCGGAACATCTCGATGCCGGTGACCGTGGTGGTGGTCTTCTCCTGCTTGATGCCCACGATGTCAACGGTCTCGTTGACCTTGAGGACACCACGCTCGATACGACCGGTGACGACGGTGCCACGACCGGTGATCGTGAAGACGTCCTCGATCGGCATCAGGAACGGCTTGTCGACGTCGCGCTCGGGCTGCGGGATGTTCTCGTCCACGGCCTTCATGAGCTCGAGGACGGTGTTGCCCCACTCCTTGTCGCCCTCAAGGGCCTTGAGCGCCGAGACCTTGACGACCGGAAGGTCGTCGCCCGGGAACTCGTACTCGGAGAGCAGCTCGCGGACCTCGAGCTCGACGAGCTCCAGGATCTCCTCGTCGTCCACCATGTCGGCCTTGTTCAGGGCGACGACGATGTACGGAACGCCGACCTGGCGGGCCAGAAGCACGTGCTCCTTGGTCTGCGGCATCGGGCCGTCGGTGGCGGCGACCACGAGGATGGCGCCGTCCATCTGCGCGGCACCGGTGATCATGTTCTTGATGTAGTCCGCGTGACCCGGGCAGTCGACGTGCGCGTAGTGACGCGACTCCGTCTGGTACTCGACGTGCGCGATCGAGATGGTGATACCGCGCTGGCGCTCCTCGGGAGCCTTGTCGATCTGGTCGAAGGCCGAGGCCTCGTTCAGGTCCGGGTACGCGTCGTGCAGCACCTTGGTAATGGCGGCCGTGAGGGTCGTCTTACCGTGGTCGATGTGACCGATGGTGCCGATGTTGACGTGCGGCTTAGTCCGCTCGAACTTCGCCTTCGCCACTGGGTCCTCCTGTGGAGTGGTTCTGTACGCCTTGCTTCATCGGCGCCAGGTGATCTTTGCTGGGATGCCGGCCCCCGGGGGCATTCTCCGCGAAGTGTGAACTGCGCGACGAATGCCCCACGGGCTCCGGTGACAAGCCTAAAGCGTGAGCTCGGGAGAGTTACTCGCCCTTGGCCTTCGCGATGATCTCCTCGGCGACGTTCCGCGGAACCTCGGCGTAGGAGTCGAACTGCATCGAGTAGCTTGCGCGACCCGAGGTCTTGCTGCGGAGGTCTCCGACGTAGCCGAACATCTCCGAGAGGGGCACGAGGCCCTTCACGACGCGAGCGCCGCTGCGCTCCTCCATGGCCTGGATCTGGCCACGGCGGGAGTTGAGGTCGCCGATGACATCGCCCATGTAGTCCTCGGGCGTGGTGACCTCGACGGCCATCATCGGCTCCAGGAGCACGGGGGACGCCTTGCGGGCACCCTCCTTGAACGCCTGCGAACCGGCGATCTTGAAGGCGAGCTCCGAGGAGTCGACCTCGTGGTAACCACCGTCGATCAGGGTGACGCGGACGCCCACCATCTCGTAACCGGCCAGGACACCGAACTGCATGGCTTCCTGGGCACCCGCGTCCACCGAGGGGATGTACTCACGGGGGATGCGGCCACCGGTGACCTTGTTGACGAACTCGTACGACGCGTCGCCGCCCTCGAGGGGCTCGATGGCGATCTGCACCTTCGCGAACTGGCCGGTACCACCAGTCTGCTTCTTGTGCGTGTAGTCGATGCGCTCGACGGCCTTGCGGATCGTCTCGCGGTACGCGACCTGCGGCTTGCCGACGTTCGCCTCGACGCGGAACTCGCGCTTCATGCGGTCGACGAGCACCTCGAGGTGAAGCTCGCCCATACCACCGATGATGGTCTGGCCGGTCTCCTCGTCGGAGTGCACCTGGAAGGACGGGTCCTCCTCGGAGAGGCGCTGGATGGCGACACCCAGCTTCTCCTGGTCACCCTTGGACTTGGGCTCGATCGCGACCTGGATGACCGGCGCCGGGAAGTCCATGGACTCCAGGATGACCGGGTTCTTGTCGTCGCACAGCGTCTCACCGGTGGTGGTCTGCTTCAGGCCCATGACGGCGATGATGTCGCCGGCGCCCACCGAGTCGATCTCCTCACGCTTGTTCGCGTGCATGCGGTAGATCTTGCCGATGCGCTCCTTCTTGCCCTTGACGGAGTTCAGCACCGCGGTGCCGGCGTCCAGGCGACCGGAGTAGATCCGGACGAAGGTGAGCTTGCCGAGGTGCGGGTCGCTCGCGATCTTGAACGCCAGAGCCGACAGCGGCTCGTCGTCCGAGGGCTTGCGCTTCACGACGGTCTCGGGGTCCTTGGGGTCGTGGCCCTCGATGGCCTCGACGTCCAGGGGGGAAGGCAGGTAGCGGACGACCGCGTCGAGCAGGGGCTGGACGCCCTTGTTCTTGAACGCGGTGCCACAGAACACCGGGGTGACGGTGACGGAGTCGGCGCCGCCCTTGGAGGCGAGGGTGATGCGACGGATCGCCTCGTGCAGCTGCTCCTGGGTGGGCTCGGTGCCCTCCAGGTACAGCTCCATCATGGCGTCGTCGTTCTCGGCGACGGCCTCAAGGAGCTTGCCGCGCCACTCGTCCGCCTGCTCCTGGAGCTCGGCCGGGATGTCAACGACGTTGTACATCTCGCCCTTGGCGGCCTCTTCGGGGTACACGAAGGCCTTCATCGACACCAGGTCGACGACGCCCGTGAAGTCCGCCTCGGCACCGATCGGCAGCTGCATGACGATCGGGGTCGCGCCGAGGCGGTCCACGATCATGTTGACGCAGCGCAGGAAGTCGGCACCGGTGCGGTCGAGCTTGTTGACGAAGCAGATACGCGGCACGCCGTAGCGGTCCGCCTGACGCCAGACGGTCTCGGACTGCGGCTCGACGCCGGCCACACCGTCGAACACGGTGACGGCACCGTCGAGGACGCGGAGCGAACGCTCCACCTCGACGGTGAAGTCGACGTGACCCGGGGTGTCGATGATGTTGATGGTGTGGTCAACATCATTGAGCGGCCAGTGGCAGGTCGTCGCGGCGGACGTGATGGTGATGCCGCGCTCCTGCTCCTGCTCCATCCAGTCCATCGTGGCAGCGCCGTCGTGGACCTCACCGATCTTGTACGAAACGCCGGTGTAGAACAGGATCCGCTCAGTGGTGGTCGTCTTGCCCGCGTCGATGTGGGCCATGATCCCAATGTTGCGGACCTTGGCCAGGTCAAGCGAAGTGGTGGCCATAAGGCTCAGTCTTCTCTCGGTCTCGATGGGGGTAGCGACTACCAGCGGTAGTGCGCGAAGGCCTTGTTGGACTCGGCCATCTTGTGGGTGTCCTCACGCTTCTTGACGGCAGCGCCAAGACCGTTCGAGGCGTCGAGCAGCTCGTTCATGAGCCGCTCGGTCATCGTCTTCTCGCGGCGGGCGCGGGAGTAACCCACGACCCAGCGGAGCGCCAGGGTGGCGGCACGACCGGGCTTGACCTCGATCGGCACCTGGTAGGTGGCGCCACCGACACGGCGGGACTTGACCTCGAGCGAGGGCTTGACGTTCTCCAGCGCGCGCTTCAGCGTGATGACCGGGTCGGCGCCGGTCTTCTCACGAAGACCCTCCATGGCGCCGTACACGATCCGCTCGGCGGTGGAACGCTTGCCGTCGAGCAGGATCTTGTTGATCAGCGACGTGACAAGAGGAGAGTTGTAGACCGGGTCGATGATGACCGGGCGCTTCGGGGCGGGGCCCTTACGAGGCATTCTTACTTCTCCTTCTTGGCGCCGTAGCGGCTGCGGGCCTGCTTGCGGTTCTTGACACCCTGGGTGTCGAGCGAGCCGCGGATGATCTTGTAACGAACACCCGGCAGGTCCTTCACACGGCCACCACGCACGAGCACGATGGAGTGCTCCTGCAGGTTGTGTCCCTCACCCGGGATGTAGGCCGTGACCTCGATGCCCGAGGTCAGACGCACACGTGCGACCTTCCGGAGCGCGGAGTTCGGCTTCTTCGGGGTGGTCGTGAACACACGCGTGCAGACGCCGCGGCGCTGGGGCGAACCCTCGAGTGCGGGCGTCTTGTTCTTCTCGACCTTGTCCTGCCGGCCCTTCCGGACCAGCTGCTGGATCGTAGGCACTACTTCTCCGGTTTCTGTGTGCCGTCGGTGAAACTAACCTGGAACGTCACCGACCCACGCGGTCGGGTGTGTCGAATCCTGCGAGCCCGTACCGGAACGGCATGAGGAGCACGGATCACGGTGGCCGAAGACAGGCTCGCCATGCGGTTGAGGACACGCACACGAACCCAGGCACACCCCAGGCACAAGGTCTGAGCGTACCTACCGTACGGACCTGGGTCAAAACAAATGGTGTCCACCTGGGCGGGGCCGCGACCACGGCATCCCGGCGCACCGCCGTGGACGGGCCGGCGCGGGGGCCCGGGGGCCTTCCGGGGCCGCCGTGAACGGCCGCGCCGAGGGGCCCGGCAGGCAGGCACGGGGCAAGGTCCCGGGTGCCGTCCCCTCAGTCCTGCCCGCCGGGGCGGCCCTCGCGGCGCGGCAGGGGCAGCGG
>NZ_JAAGNI010000049.1 GCF_010550605.1 Streptomyces sp. SID9727 | reverse complement strand
TCCGCGCGCAGGGGGGCGAGTGCCCGGGCGAACCGCTGGGCCCAGTGCGCCGACACCGCGTCGACGGAGGCCACCGTGCCGTGGCCCGCCGCCCGTCCGCCCGCCGTGCGCAGCAGCCGCAGGGCCGTCGCCACGTCACCGCTCAGCATCCCGACCGCTCCGCATTCGCGGAAGGCGATCGACGCGTGACAGGCGGCCTCGTACGTCGCGGCGACCGGCGAGGTGGGCGTCGCGGCCGGGGTCTCGGCCAGACAGATCAGATGGACGCCCGCCGCCGCACCCGCCGCGGCCAGCCGTGCGGTGTTCTCGCGGAGGACCGCCGCGCCGGGGTCGCCGTCGAGGATCACCACCGTGAACGGGCCCTCGTAGGCGCGGGCCGCCTCGGCGACCGCGGCCGCGTCCTGGCTCGCCCAGCCGGGGCCGAGGGGCCCGTCGTCCAGTCGGCGGGCCAGCTCGGCGGTGCGGGCGAGCGCCTGCTCGCGGTCGTACGCGAGGAGCAGCCGGCAGTCCTGGCCGTGCATCGGGCGGAGATGGGGCAGCCAGCCCAGCCAGGCCCACTCGCGCCGCCGCTCCTCCGTGCTCCGCGCCCGGTCCGTGCTGATCAGCACGATCTCCAGGTCGGCGGGGGAGTGCAGCGCGGCCAGCTGGGCCACGGCGGACCGGGCGAGCCCGGCCAGCCGCTCCCGGGGCCCGGCGAGCCCCAGCGAACCGGCCTCCCGCAGGCTCACGGTCAC
>NZ_JAAGNI010000035.1 GCF_010550605.1 Streptomyces sp. SID9727 | reverse complement strand
AGGGCGTCGAGGGCGTCGGCGGCGGCGAGGGCGGGCTTCGGGTCGCTCTCCGGACCGGCACCCACCGCCGCCGCCAGCGCCGCCGCGTCCACCGGTGCCCCGCTCCGTACCGCCCACAGCGCCGCCGCCGGGCCCAGCCCGTTCTCCACGACCTCCGCGTGCATCCAGTGCGTATCGGTCACCACATGCCCCGGCCGCACCCACTTGCCGACGAGGCGCCCGAACTGCGCTGCCGGAAAGCTCTCCGCCGGCCGGACGACGTACCCCTCCTGCCGCCCGGTGTCCGGCTTCAGCGCGCGCACCGCCTTCGCGTCGAACACCCCGCGCCACAGGACCGGCGGCGCCGGGATGCCCAGGGAGCGCAGGAACTCCACGGTCCGGTCCCAGCCCAGACAGCGGTCGCCGTCCCACACGGAGAACCCGTAGAAGTGGCTCTCCAGCGCCTCGTACGCGAGGGAGTGCCGCGCGAACATGTTCTCGCCGCAGATCCGCCACCCCGCCGGGATGCGGGCGCCGACGCGGGCCTGGAGGGCCTTCACCCAGGTCCGGGACGGATGGTGCGCCGAGTCCAGCGAACGGGCGTGCAGCCCGTCCGCGTACAACGTGGTGTTCTCGCCGTCCAGCTTCTCGGTGACGACGACCTCGGTACCGGCCAGCGCGTCGAGGTCCGTCATCCGCACGTCGTCGGACGTGGCCCCGGGCGACCAGGGCAGATGAGGGGTCCGTGGATAGTGCGTCCGCATGGTCTTCCCGCCCCCGTACCGTCGTTGTGCCCGGCCGGAAACTGTAGGGGCGGGGGGCTTGCGCGTACGAACGGATAAAAGGGGAGAGGGCCGGGCCCGGGGTCGCCCCGATGCGTGCCCGCGTTTGAGCATCCACTCGGCCGGGGTAAGATCCTCGGCCCGATTGGCCAGGCTCGCAGCCCGTATGGCACACTAGCCAGGTTGCTCGGTTGAGTGTCAATGCTGCGCGCCTCCCGCCGGGAGGACCGGAAGCGAGTCCCACAGTACTCGTCGGCCCCATGCGGGCCGGACGTACGGGAATCTTCCGGGAAGCGTAAGTGGGGCACCGGCCAGGCACCCGGTGGGGTTTCTCCCCCGGCAGCGTGGTCTTCGGCCCGCACCCCCTTGGTTGGGAAATCCTTCGGGACTTCTGCGTAGAGGGGATGCGACACGCCCGACCGCGTGGGTCGGAGGGGAAGTTACCGAACCCCGGGTTCCAGAGCGTTAAACGAGAGACAGGACTACTAGTAGCCATGGCGGGACAGAAGATCCGCATCCGGCTCAAGGCCTACGACCACGAGGTCATCGACTCCTCGGCGAAGAAGATCGTCGAGACGGTGACCCGCACTGGTGCGTCGGTCGCGGGCCCGGTGCCGCTGCCCACTGAGAAGAACGTGTACTGCGTCATCAAGTCGCCGCACAAGTACAAGGACTCTCGCGAGCACTTCGAGATGCGCACGCACAAGCGCCTCATCGACATTCTCGACCCCACGCCGAAGACGGTTGACTCGCTGATGCGCCTCGACCTGCCGGCTGGCGTCGACATCGAGATCAAGCTCTGAGGGGACGGGCCGAGATGAGCAAGAACATCAAGGGCGTCCTGGGCGAGAAGCTCGGCATGACCCAGGTCTGGGACGAGAACAACCGGGTTGTCCCGGTGACCGTCGTCAAGGCCGGTCCGTGCGTCGTGACGCAGGTCCGTACGAACGACAGCGACGGCTACGAGTCGGTGCAGATCGCCTTCGGCGAGATCGACCCGCGCAAGGTGAACAAGCCCCTCAAGGGTCACTTCGCCAAGGCCGACGTCACCCCGCGCCGCCACCTGGTGGAGATCCGCACTCCTGACGCGAGCGAGTACACGCTCGGCCAGGAGATCAATGCCGAGGTGTTCGAGTCCGGCGTCAAGGTTGACGTCACGGGCAAGAGCAAGGGCAAGGGCTTCGCCGGTGTCATGAAGCGTCACAACTTCCGGGGCCTCGGCGCCGGTCACGGCGTGCAGCGCAAGCACCGTTCCCCCGGTTCGATCGGTGGCTGCGCCACCCCTGGGCGTGTCTTCAAGGGCATGCGCATGGCCGGTCGGATGGGTAACGAGCGCGTCACCACCCAGAACCTGACCATCCACGCGGTTGACGCGGAGAAGGGTCTGCTCCTCATCAAGGGCGCGGTCCCCGGTCCGAACGGCGGCCTCGTCCTGGTCCGTACCGCGGCCAAGGGGGCTTGAGGTAATGAGCACCATTGACATCCTTTCGCCGGCAGGCGACAAGGCCGGTACCGTCGAGCTCCCCGCGGAGATCTTCGACGCGAAGACCAGCGTTCCGCTGATCCACCAGGTCGTCGTCGCACAGCTGGCAGCTGCCCGTCAGGGCACGCACAAGACCAAGTCCCGTGGCGAGGTCCGCGGTGGTGGGCGCAAGCCTTACCGCCAGAAGGGCACCGGCCGCGCGCGCCAGGGTTCGACCCGTGCGCCGCAGTTCGTCGGCGGTGGCGTCGTCCACGGCCCGCAGCCGCGTGACTACTCGCAGCGCACCCCGAAGAAGATGAAGGCCGCCGCCCTCCGCGGTGCCCTCTCCGACCGGGCGCGTCACTCCCGCATCCACGTCGTCACCGGCGTGGTCGAGGGTGGGATCTCCACGAAGGCCGCCAAGACGCTGTTCGGCAAGATCTCGGAGCGCAAGAACCTGCTCCTGGTCGTCGACCGCAACGACGAGGCCGCGTGGCTCTCCGCACGCAACCTGCCCCAGGTGCACATCCTGGAGCCGGGCCAGCTGAACACGTACGACGTGATCGTCTCTGACGACGTGGTCTTCACCCAGGCCGCCTTCGAGTCCTTCGTGTCTGGCCCCCAGACCGCTGAGACCGAAGGGAGCGACGCCTGATGAGCGAGGCGACCGTTACCAGCAAGACCTACTCCGACCCGCGCGACGTTCTCGTCAAGCCGGTTGTCTCGGAGAAGAGCTACGCGCTGCTCGACGAGAACAAGTACACGTTCATCGTCGCGCCGGGCTCCAACAAGACCCAGATCAAGCAGGCCGTCGAGGCGGTCTTCTCGGTCAAGGTCACCGGGGTCAACACGATCAACCGCCAGGGCAAGCGCAAGCGCACCCGCACCGGTTTCGGCAAGCGCGCCGACACCAAGCGCGCCATCGTGACCCTCGCTGAGGGCGACCGTATCGACATCTTCGGCGGCCCGACCTCCTAGTGAGGCCGAGTCGTCCGGAATCGGACGAGGACTGAGAAATGGGTATCCGCAAGTACAAGCCGACGACCCCGGGCCGTCGTGGCTCCAGCGTCGCCGACTTTGTCGAGATCACGCGGTCCACGCCGGAGAAGTCGCTGGTCCGCCCCCTGCACAACAAGGGCGGCCGTAACAACACCGGTCGTGTGACCGTTCGCCACCAGGGTGGTGGCCACAAGCGCGCCTACCGCGTGATCGACTTCCGTCGTCACGACAAGGACGGCGTGCCGGCCAAGGTCGCGCACATCGAGTACGACCCCAACCGCACCGCGCGCATCGCGCTCCTGCACTACGCGGATGGCGAGAAGCGCTACATCATCGCGCCGCGTGGCCTGGCGCAGGGCGACCGTGTCGAGAACGGCCCGGCCGCCGACATCAAGCCCGGCAACAACCTGGCGCTGCGCAACATCCCGGTCGGTACGACCATCCACGCCATCGAGCTGCGGCCCGGCGGCGGCGCGAAGTTCGCCCGCTCCGCGGGTGCCTCCGTGCAGCTGCTGGCGAAGGAGGGCACCATGGCCCACCTTCGTATGCCGTCGGGTGAGATCCGCCTGGTCGACGCCCGCTGCCGCGCCACCATCGGCGAGGTCGGCAACGCCGAGCAGTCGAACATCAACTGGGGCAAGGCCGGCCGCATGCGGTGGAAGGGCGTCCGCCCGACCGTCCGTGGTGTCGTGATGAACCCGGTCGACCACCCGCACGGTGGTGGTGAGGGTAAGACCTCCGGTGGCCGTCACCCGGTTTCGCCGTGGGGTAAGAAGGAAGGTCGTACTCGTTCGCCCAAGAAGGCGTCGAACAAGTACATCGTCCGCCGCCGCAAGACGAACAAGAAGCGCTAGGAGCGGGTTTAGATGCCGCGCAGTCTCAAGAAGGGGCCCTTCGTCGACGGCCACCTCGCCAAGAAGGTGGACGTACAGAACGAGGCCGGCACCAAGAACGTCATCAAGACCTGGTCCCGTCGCTCGATGATCGTCCCGGCCATGCTGGGTCACACCATCGCGGTGCACAACGGCAAGATCCACGTCCCGGTGTTCGTCACCGAGTCGATGGTCGGCCACAAGCTCGGCGAGTTCTCGCCGACTCGCACCTTCCGCGGCCACGTCAAGGACGACCGGAAGTCGAAGCGCCGCTAACGCGGGGTGACTGACTATGACTTACACCGAAGGGACAACCATGGAAGCCAGGGCCCAGGCGCGGTACATCCGCGTCACGCCCATGAAGGCCCGCCGCGTGGTGGACCTCATCCGTGGCATGGATGCCACGGAGGCTCAGGCGGTCCTGCGTTTCGCCCCGCAGGCCGCGAGCGTGCCGGTCGGCAAGGTGCTGGACAGCGCCATTGCCAACGCCGCACACAACTACGACCACACCGACGCCTCTTCGCTGGTCATCAGCGAGGCGTACGTGGATGAGGGCCCGACCCTGAAGCGGTTCCGTCCGCGTGCCCAGGGCCGTGCCTACCGGATCCGTAAGCGGACCAGCCACATCACCGTGGTCGTCAGCAGCAAGGAAGGAACCCGGTAATGGGCCAGAAGGTAAACCCGCACGGGTTCCGGCTCGGCATCACCACGGACTTCAAGTCCCGCTGGTACGCCGACAAGCTGTACAAGGACTACGTCAAGGAAGACGTCGCCATTCGTCGCATGATGACGAAGGGCATGGAGCGCGCCGGCATCTCGAAGGTTGAGATCGAGCGCACCCGCGACCGCGTCCGCGTCGACATCCACACCGCTCGCCCGGGCATCGTCATCGGCCGCCGCGGCGCCGAGGCCGACCGCATCCGCGGCGAGCTGGAGAAGCTGACCGGCAAGCAGGTCCAGCTGAACATCCTCGAGGTCAAGAACCCCGAGGTGGACGCTCAGCTGGTGGCCCAGGCCGTCGCCGAGCAGCTCTCCTCCCGCGTCTCCTTCCGTCGTGCCATGCGCAAGAGCATGCAGAGCACGATGAAGGCCGGCGCCAAGGGCATCAAGGTCCAGTGCGGCGGCCGCCTCGGCGGCGCCGAGATGTCCCGCTCGGAGTTCTACCGCGAGGGCCGTGTGCCCCTGCACACGCTCCGCGCGAACGTCGACTACGGCTTCTTCGAGGCCAAGACGACCTTCGGCCGCATCGGCGTGAAGGTCTGGATCTACAAGGGCGACGTCAAGAACATCGCCGAGGTCCGCGCCGAGAACGCTGCTGCCCGTGCGGGCAACCGCCCGGCCCGTGGCGGCGCTGACCGCCCGGCCGGCCGCGGTGGCCGCGGTGGCGAGCGTG
>NZ_JAAGNI010000023.1 GCF_010550605.1 Streptomyces sp. SID9727 | reverse complement strand
CAGCCCGAACCGGGCGGCCGGGCGGGACAGCGGTTTCTACGTGCTGGAGGCGGTGTTCGCGCTGTGGGTCGCGGTCACCGTCGCCGGGGTCCTGCTGCTGGCCTTCCGCCGGTCGGCGCTGCCGCTGCGGGTGCCGCTCGCGCTGGCCTGGGGCGGGTCCGGGGCGATGGCCTGCTGGGGCGGCTGGCTCTGCCTGGGCTCGCTGGCCCCGGCCGCGGGGGCCGCGGAACGGGCCACGCCCGGCATGGTGCTCACCTACGCTGTGCAGATGCTGGTCGGGACGCTGGTGGTGACTCTCGGCGCGTACTTCCTCGCGGAGCGCGCGGCCGGGACGCGGGGCGTCCCTGCATGACCCCGCTCATAGTCCGGCTGGTGGGCCGGCGGGCCCGGCTGCGCTGGCTGCATCTGATCATCGGCGGCGCCCTGCTGATGCCGTACTTCCTGGTCGGCACGGTGGCCGTCGGGCTGTACGCGCCCGGCACCAACGCCTTCACCTCGCTCTCCGCCCAGTTCTCCGCCTTCGGTTACGCGCTGCCGATGGCCGCCGTCACCGCGCTCCTTCCGACCGCCCGGCCCCTCTCGGCGGCCACCGCCCGTGCCCTGTGCGGACCGGCCCCGGACCGGCCGCTCGCGGACGGGCCCGCCGCCTCCCGGCAGGCGCGGGTGCGCTCGGCCGCCTGGTTCACGCTGCACGTGGGGCTCGGCGGGGTCATCAGCGGGATGACCCTGGCGCTCGTCCCGTTCGCGGTCTTCGTGATG
>NZ_JAAGNI010000010.1 GCF_010550605.1 Streptomyces sp. SID9727 | reverse complement strand
CGGACGGCGACGCGACCGCGGTCGGCGTTGCGGCCGCGGCGCGGGCCGGCGACCCGGTCGCCGTGGCCTCCTTCGAACGCGCCGCCCAGGCCCTGGCGGCGGGGATCGCCGCGACGGCGACCCTGGTCGAGATCGACATCGCGGTGATCGGCGGCGGGGTCGCCGGGGCGGGGGACCTCCTGTTCGCCCCGCTGCGCACGGCCCTGCGCCGGTACGCCACGCTGTCCTTCGTCCAGGGGCTGACGGTGGTGCCCGCGGTCATGGGCAACGACGCGGGCCTGGTCGGGGCGGCGGCGGCCGCGCTGGCCACCACCGCCCGGCCGCTCGCGGACCCGCTCAGCAGGTGATCCGCAGGTCCCCCCAGTCCGCGTGGTCCGAGTCGACGCCGTCGCCGGCGTCCGTGACCACCAGCCGGACGACCCGGGCCCCGGTCACGTCCGCCGAGAGGGGCTGCGGAGCCATCGCGTTGGTGAGGATCCCGGTCGAGGCGGCCTTCTCGCCGTCCGCCCAGACCTCGAAGGTCACGGTGCCCTTGGTGCCCTTCTCGTCGTCCACCCCCACCTGCGCCGTCACGGTGCCGCACACGCCGCCCGCGTAGTACTCGACGCTGCTCGCCGCGTGCGCGCCGAGCCCCTTGGCGTACACCTGGCCGCCGATGGTCAGCGGATGGCCGTCGCCCGCGGCGCTCTCGCCGTTGCTGGTGTCCTTCTCGACGGGGCCGTAGCCGTTGGAGGCGCTGAGCTGCGGCAGGTCGCTGAGGTAGCCGCCGCCCGCCGGGGGCGCGACCACCACATGGGCCTGGAACGGGACGGTGGACCGGATCCGCTCACCGGTGGGGGAACGGTACCGGGCGGTGAGCGTCAGGTCGTAGCCGCCGGGGGCCGTTCCGGCGGGGGCCGTCACCCGCCACCGGGTGGCCAGCGCGCGGCCGGTGGGCAGCGCGGCCGTCCGTGTCGCCGACGCGGCCTCCACCCGCCAGCCGGCCGG
>NZ_JAAGNI010000122.1 GCF_010550605.1 Streptomyces sp. SID9727 | reverse complement strand
GTGCCGGACGCCGCGGCGGCGGTCCGGCTCGCCGCGGTGATCGAGGACCGCGTCGGGTACGTCTACTCCGACCTGGTCCGGGCCGCCGGCGGGTCGCTGCGGCGCAGCGCGGCGGACGCGTTGCGCGAGGCCGCGGTGCGCGCGGCGCGCTGGCGGGGCAGCGGCGTACCCTTTCCCGGGCTCGCGGAGCGGGCCGGGGCGAAGGCCGGGACGGACGCGAGTGCCGGAGCCGGTGCCCGGCGCTGACACGGGCGCACGGGAGAAGGCGTGAAAGGGAACACGGCACGTATGGGTTTTGAACCGCCGCAGCGTCTGGTGCGAGCGCTCGGGGAGTCGTACGGGGATACGGCCGCCGGGGACTGGCTCGCGGGGCTTCCCGCACTGACCGAGCGGGCGCTGGCCGCGACCGGCCGCGCCCCGGTCGTGGAACGGGTGGCGGCCCCCGGCGGGCGCAGCAGTCTGGTTCTGCTGGTCCGGGGGGCCGACTCCACCCCGGCCGCCCTGAAGCTGGCCCCGACCGGTGCCGCGCCGGAGCTCGAACAGGCGGCGCTGGCGCACTGGAACGGCTGGGGCGCGGTGCGGCTGCTCGAACCCGCGGACGGCGGGCGGTCCGTGGCGGGCGCGCTGCTCCTGGAGCGGCTGCACCCCGAGATGTCGTTGCGGTCGCTGCCGGAGGCGAAGGCGCTCCTGGAGGCGGCCGGGACGGTGCGCCGGCTGTGGGTCGACCCGCCGGCCGGGCACGGCTTCGAGACGGTGACCGAGCGGACCGGGCGGCGGGTGGACGCCATGCGCGCCGCCGCCGCGTCCGATCCCGCGCTCGAACCGCTGGTCACCGCCGCGCTGGCGGCCCGGGACGAGCTGGTCGCCGGCTCCCCCGAGACGCTGCTGCTGCACGGCAACTTCCGGCAGAGCAAGGTGCTCGCGGGTGAGCGGGCGCCCTGGCTGACGGTCGGTCCGGAGCCGCTGGTCGGTGAGCGGGCCTACGACCTGGCGCGGCTGGTCCGGGACCGGGTGGAGGACCTGATCGCGTCGCCCGCGGGGGCGACGACGGCCCGGCGCAGGGTCAAGAAGCTCGCGGACTCGCTGGACGTGGACCAGGAGCGGCTGCACGGCTGGACGCTGTTCCGCGCCGTGGAGTCGGGTACCCGGGCGCTGGCGGCCGGGCGCCGCCAGGAGGGCGAAGTGACCCTGGAGTTCGCCGGCTGGCTGTAGACGCGCGCAGGGGCCCCGCACGGAAGTCCCGTGCGGGGCCCCTGCGCGTGCGGAGCGTCAGTCCTGCTGCTCGGAGAGGCGGGCGATGGCCTCCTCGACCGTCAGCTCCTCGCGCTCGCCGGTGCGGCGGTCCTTCAGCTCCAGGACGCCTTCGGCCGAGCGGCGGCCGGCGACCAGGATCTTCGGGACGCCGATCAGCTCGGAGTCGGTGAACTTGACGCCGGGCGAGACGCCGGCGCGGTCGTCCACCAGGACGCGCAGTCCGGCGGCGGCCAGCTTGTCGGAGACCTCCAGGGCCAGTTCGGTCTGGAGCGCCTTGCCGGCGGCGACGACGTGGACGTCGGCCGGGGCGACCTCGCGGGGCCAGCACAGGCCCTTGTCGTCGGCGGTCTGCTCGGCGAGGGCGGCCACGGCGCGGGAGACGCCGATGCCGTACGAGCCCATCGTGACGCGGACGGGCTTGCCCTGCTGGCCGAGCACGTCGAGCGCGAAGATGTCGGCGTACTTGCGGCCGAGCTGGAAGATGTGGCCGATCTCGATGGCGCGGTCGACCTGGAGGCCGGTGCCGCACTTGGGGCAGGGGTCGCCCGCCTCGACCACGACGACGTCGAGGTAGTCGTCGACCTCGAAGTCGCGGCCCGCGACGACGTTCTTCGCGTGCTTGCCGTCCTTGTTGGCGCCGGTGATCCAGGCGGTGCCGGCGGCGACGCGGGGGTCGGCGATGTAGCGGACCTTCTCCAGGCCCTGGGGGCCGACGTAGCCGCGTACGAGGTCGGGGCGGCCCACGAAGTCCTCGGCGGTGACCAGCTCGACCACGGCCGGGGCCAGGTGCTCGCCCAGCTTGCCGAGGTCCACCTCGCGGTCGCCGGGGACGCCCACGGCGACGATCTCGCCGTCGACCTTGACCAGCAGGTTCTTCAGCGTGGCGGAGGCCGGTACGCCGAGGTGGGCGGCCAGGGTCTCGATGGTCGGGGTGTCGGGGGTGTCCAGCTCCTCGACGGGGCCGGTGCCCGAGGCGTCGCCGGGGGTGGCGTTGAAGGTGACGGCCTCGGTGTTGGCCGCGTAGTCGCAGTTCGGGCAGTCCACGAAGGTGTCCTCGCCGGCGGGCGCCGGGGCCAGGAACTCCTCGGAGGCGGAGCCGCCCATGGCGCCGGAGACGGCGGAGACGATGCGGTGGTCCAGGCCGAGCCGCTCGAAGATGCGGATGTACGCGGCGCGGTGCAGCTGGTACGCCTCGGCCAGGCCCTCGTCGGTGGTGTCGAAGGAGTACGAGTCCTTCATCTGGAACTCGCGGCCGCGCAGCACGCCGGCCCGGGGGCGGGCCTCGTCGCGGTACTTGGTCTGGATCTGGTACAGGATGACCGGCAGGTCCTTGTAGGACGAGCACATGTCCTTGACGACCTGGGTGAAGATCTCCTCGTGCGTGGGGCCGAGGAGGTAGTCGGAGCCCTTGCGGTCCTGGAGCCGGAACAGCAGGTCGCCGTACTCGTCGTACCGGCCGCTCGCCTCGTAGGGCTCCTTGGGCAGCAGCGCGGGGAGCAGGACCTCCTGGCCGCCGATGGCGTCCATCTCCTCGCGGACGACGCGGGTGATGTTCTCCAGGACCTTCTTGCCGAGCGGCAGCCAGGACCAGATTCCGGCAGCGGTGCGTCGTACGTAGCCGGCTCGGACGAGGAGCTTGTGGTTGAGCGTCTCGGCGTCCGCCGGGTCGTCGCGCAGTGTCTTGATCATCAATCGGGACATGCGCTGGACCTGGGCCATGGTGAACTCCTGCTCGGAAGGGTGATGGGCCCGAGGTTAGCGGGGCGGCCCGTGCGGGCGGAAATCCATTCAGCCAGCGCGGCGCAGCGGCAGGGGCGCTCCCATGACCGCGTACGGCCTGGGGGCGCTGGGGAAGTGCACCTGGCGTGCCAGGTCCTGGTAGCCGAGGGAGCGGTAGAGGCCGCGGGCCGGGCTGTCGGTGTCGATCGCGGAGAGGATCGAGCGGGGCTGGGCGACGGCGTCGGTGATGGTGGTGATCAGGGTGCGGCCGACGCCCCGGTTCTGGAAGTCCGGGTGGACGTGGAGCTCGGTGATCACGAAGGCGTCGTCCAGCCAGTGGGCGCTGCCGGTGGCACGGAGGTAGGCCTCGACCACGGTGGACCACCAGTGGCCGCGGTCGTTGGGCATGCCGTAGACGAAGCCGACGAGCCGGTCCTCGGGTGTCAGGGCGCCGAGCGCGCGGGCGTGCGGGTGGTCGAGGTGCCGGAGCACGATGTGCCGGCGGACCTCGACCTCGCCGGCGCTCAGGCCGAACGCGAGGGCCTGGACGGCCAGTGCCTCGTCGACGCGGGCCGCGAGGTCGATCGGTCCGACCCGGACGCCGGTGGTGCGGGGGCCGCCCCCGGAATCTGCTGCCATGGGCCGACCCTACTGTCCGGGGGGGCCGGTCAGAAGAGCACGCTCATGAAGGTGCCGGTCTCCCGGAAGCCGATGCGGCGGTACGCCTTGCGCGCGGGGGTGTTGTAGTCGTTGACGTACAGGCTGACGACCGGGGCGACGTCGGCCAGTGCGTACCGCAGCACGGCGGCCATGCCGGTCTCGGAGAGGCCGCGGCCGCGGTATTCGGGGGCGACCCACACGCCCTGGATCTGGCACGCCTGCGGGGTGGTGGCGCCGATCTCCGCCTTGAAGACGACCTTGCCGTCGTCGATCCGGGCGAAGGAGCGGCCGGCGCCGATGAGTTCGGCGACGCGGGCCTGGTAGAGGAGTCCGCCGTCGCCGGCGAGCGGGGAGACGCCGACC
This sequence comes from Streptomyces sp. SID9727, assembly GCF_010550605.1. Classification (GTDB taxonomy): domain Bacteria; phylum Actinomycetota; class Actinomycetes; order Streptomycetales; family Streptomycetaceae; genus Streptomyces. Next base: position 10,612 of record NZ_JAAGNI010000122.1, on the reverse strand, counting down.
TCCTCGGTGAACATGTCCACGCAGGCGGGCATGAGGATGTCCATCTCGTCCTTGCGGACGCGGCGGACCAGCGGGTCGGGTTCCACGTCGGCGGACGGGCTCTCGGTGACCATGAGGGGCTGGTTGGCCCGGACCTCGCGGGCGGGACCCCAGCCGGGTTCGAGGAGGCGCCACAGCTCGGCGGTGGGCTCGGCGGGCCCGACGATCGAGGAGCAGCGCCGGCCGGCCCTGCGGGCGCGGTCGGCGAAGGCGCGGACGGCTTCGGGGCCGGCGCAGATGGGGACGAGGTTGGCGCCCGAGTAGCACAGGGAGCGGAGGCGGCCGTCGGCGTACCAGCCCCACATCTCGCCGCCGAGGCGCCAGGGATCGAGTCCGGCGATCTGGACCCGGGACGTCACGAAGGCGTTGGCCACGGGCTCGCTCTCCAGGACGGCGAGCGCGGCACCGAGGTCGCTGGGTTCGAGGACCCGGGTAGTGGTGTGCGTCAACACGAGGGGGCCTCACCATGCGGTCTGCTGATTTCCGCACTGTAACCGATGCCCCTGAGCGACGCCGCCCGTGCCCGGGATCGGCTGTGCGCACCCGCCGCGGGGGCGCGCGCGGAAGCGCCCCGCCGAGAGGTTCCTCGTGGGGCGCTGCCAGGGGTTCCAGGGGGTCAGCTGATGGAGACCTCGGGCTCGCCGGAGGCGATGCCGTCCTTCTCCATCTGCTCGGCGATCTTCATGGCTTCCTCGATGAGGGTCTCCACGATCTTCGACTCGGGCACGGTCTTGATGACCTCGCCCTTGACGAAGATCTGGCCCTTGCCGTTGCCGGAGGCGACGCCGAGGTCGGCCTCGCGGGCCTCGCCGGGGCCGTTGACGACGCAGCCCATGACGGCGACGCGGAGCGGGACCTCCATGCCCTCCAAGCCGGCGCTGACCTGGTCGGCGAGCTTGTAGACGTCGACCTGGGCGCGGCCGCAGGAGGGGCAGGAGACGATCTCCAGGCGGCGCTGGCGCAGGTTCAGCGACTCCAGGATCTGGATGCCGACCTTGACCTCCTCGGCGGGCGGCGCGGAGAGCGAGACGCGGATGGTGTCGCCGATGCCCTCGCTGAGCAGGGCGCCGAAGGCGACGGCCGACTTGATGGTGCCCTGGAAGGCGGGGCCGGCCTCGGTGACGCCGAGGTGCAGCGGGTAGTCGCACTGGGCGGCGAGCTGTCGGTAGGCGTTGACCATCACGACCGGGTCGTTGTGCTTGACCGAGATCTTGATGTCGCGGAAGTCGTGCTCCTCGAAGAGCGACGCCTCCCAGAGCGCGGACTCGACCAGCGCTTCGGGGGTGGCCTTGCCGTACTTCTTCAGCAGCCGGGCGTCCAGCGAGCCCGCGTTGACGCCGATCCGGATCGGCGTGCCGGCGTCCTTCGCGGCGCGCGCGATCTCCTTGACCTTGTCGTCGAACTGCTTGATGTTGCCCGGGTTCACGCGCACCGCCGCGCAGCCGGCGTCGATGGCGGCGAAGACGTACTTCGGCTGGAAGTGGATGTCCGCGATCACCGGGATCTGCGACTTGGACGCGATGGTCTTCAGGGCGTCCGCGTCGTCCTGTGTGGGGCAGGCCACACGTACGATCTGGCAGCCGGAGGCGGTGAGTTCGGCGATCTGCTGAAGCGTCGCGCCGATGTCCGACGTACGGGTCGTCGTCATCGACTGCACCGAGACGGGGGCGTCCCCGCCGACCGCAACCGATCCGACCTGGATCTTCCGGCTGGCCCGCCGTTCGGCGAGCTTGGTCGGAACGGCGGGCATTCCGAGAGAAATCGCAGTCATGCGCTGAGCATCCCCAAGGTGTGGATCGAGGTCCCGGTATCGGCGGGCTCCGGCCTTCGAGGTTACGTCACCGGGGACGGCCGGGAGCACACCGCGTCCGGCCCCGTACGGAATGTCGGCCCGCCGGACGCACCCCGCACACCGCCGGTCACTCGCGGTGCGCCGGGCGCGTCCGGCGTGCCCGGGTCAGGTGATCTTGACCGGGTTGACCACGTCGGCGACGAGGACGAGCAGGGTGAAGCAGATGAAGACCCCGGCGACCACGTAGGCGACGGGCATCAGCTTGGCGACGTCGAACGGGCCGGGGTCGGGGCGCTTGAAGATCCGGGCCGTGTTCCGGCGCAGCGCCTCCCACAGGGCCCCCGCGATGTGGCCGCCGTCGAGCGGGAGCAGCGGCAGCATGTTGAAGAGGAACAGCGAGAGGTTGAAGCCGGCCAGCAGGAACAGCATCATCGCGATCTGGTTCTCCGCCGGGACGTCCAGCGTCATCACCTCGCCGCCGATGCGTGCTGCGCCGACGACGCCGACCGGGGAGTCCGACGCTCGCTCGCCGTCGCCGAAGGCGGCGTCCCACAGGGCGGGGATCTTGGAGGGAAGGGCGATGATCGAGTCGACGCCGTTCTCCACCATGTCGCCCATGCGGACGACCGAGTCACCGAAGGAGAGCGGGAGGATCTTCGTCTGGGCGGCGAAGCCGAGGTAGCCGGCCGTGACGAATTCGCCGGCGACCGCCTCCCCGTGCGCGTCCTTCTTGGCGACGGCGTTCTTCAGGAGGACCGCGTGCAGGTCCTTCTCCTGTCCGTCGCGCTCGACCGTGATGGTGGCGGGGCCGATGGTGTCGCGGATGCGGTCGGAGAGGGCGTCCCAGGAGTCCATCCGCTCACCGTCGAAGGCGACGATCCGGTCGCCCTTCTTCAGCCCGGCGGCCTGCGCGGGCGAGACGGCGTCGGACTTCTCGCAGGTCTCGCGCTTCGCGCTCTGCGGAATGACGCACTTCTGGACGCCGGCGACCTCGGTGGTGTTGGTCTGGAAGCCGAAGGACATGGCGACGCCGAGGAAGATCGCGACGGCCAGCACCAGGTTCATGAAGGGGCCGGCGAACATCACGATGACGCGCTTCCACGGCTTGCGGGTGTAGAAGAGGCGGTCCTCGTCGCCCGGCTGCAGCTCCTCGAAGGAGGCGGATCTGGCGTCCTCGATCATGCCGCGCCAGGGCGAGGTGGAGCGGGCCTCCAGCTTCCCGTCGGGGCCGGGCGGGAACATCCCGATCATCCGGATGTAGCCGCCGGCCGGGATGGCCTTGATGCCGTACTCCGTGTCGCCCTTCTTGCGGGACCAGATGGTGGGGCCGAAGCCGACCATGTACTGGGGGACGCGGACGCCGAAGAGCTTGGCGGTGGAGAGGTGTCCCAGCTCGTGCCAGGCGATGGAGAAGAGCAGACCGAACACGAAGACGGCGATGCCGAGAATCGTCAGCAGGATCGTCGTCATGCTCATGCGCGTGCCTCCGCAATGGCCTTGGCCGAGAGTTCCCGGGCCCGGGTCCGCGCCCAGGTCTCCGCTTCCAGTACGTCCGCGACGGTGAGAGAAGTTCCCGAGGCGGGCGTTCCGTGTTCGCCCACCACCGCGGTGACCGTGTCCATGATGCCGTTGAAGGGCAGCTTCCCGGACAGGAACGCGTCGACGCACTCCTCGTTGGCCGCGTTGAACACGGCGGGCGCGGTGCCGCCCAGCGCGCCGACGTGCCGGGCGAGGCCGACGGACGGGAAGGCTTCGGTGTCCAGCGGGAAGAACTCCCAGGTGGACGCCTTCGTCCAGTCGAAGGCGGGCGCCGCGTCGGGGACGCGCAGCGGCCAGCCGAGGCCGACCGCGATCGGGCCGCGCATGTCGGGCGGGGTGGCCTGGGCGAGCGTGGATCCGTCGGTGAACTCGACCATGGAGTGCACGTACGACTGCGGGTGGACGACGACCTCGATGCGGTCGAAGGGGATGTCGTAGAGCAGGTGCGCCTCGATGACTTCGAGGCCCTTGTTGACGAGGGTGGCCGAGTTCACGGTGATGACCGGGCCCATCGCCCAGGTCGGGTGTGCCAGGGCCTGCTCCGGGGTGACCTCGGCCAGCTCGCTCCTGGTCCGGCCGCGGAAGGGGCCGCCGGACGCGGTGACGACGAGCCGGCGCACGTCGGCGCGGGTGCCGGCGGCGAGCGCCTGGAAGAGCGCGGCGTGTTCCGAGTCGACGGGGATGATCTGCCCCGGGGCGGCCAGCGCCTTGACCAGGGGGCCGCCGACGATCAGGGACTCCTTGTTGGCGAGCGCCAGGGTGCGGCCCGCCTTCAGGGCGGCCAGGGTGGGGGCGAGGCCGATGGAGCCGGTGATCCCGTTGAGCACGGTGTGGCAGTCGCTCGCGGCCAGCTCCGTCGCCGCGTCGGGTCCGGCGAGGATCCCGGGGAGCGGCTCGCCTGCCCCGTACTCCTGGCGCAGCGCCTCGCGCAGGGCCGGTACGGCCTCGGGCGAGGCGACGCCGACCGTGCGCACCTTCAGCAGGCGGGCCTGCTCGGCGAGGAGGGCGACCCGGCCGCCGGCCGCGGACAGCGCGGTGACGCGGAAGAGGTCGGGGTTGCGCAGCACCAGGTCGATGGCCTGGGTGCCGATGGACCCGGTGGAGCCGAGGATGACGAGATCCCGGCGTCCTTCCACGGCGTCGAAGACGAGGTGCGGGTCGGCGAGAGGGGCAGGGCTGTCGGTCATGCGCCCCATTGTCGCCGCTCCCTCCGTGTGCGGGGACAGGGTGTCCCGGGTCGCCCCGTCCGTGTCCCCCGTCCCCGCGCGTCCCCGCTCAGCCCGTGGCGGCGGCGAACGCCTCGTGGAAGCGGGGGAACGTCTTGCGTACGCAGCCGGGGTCGTCGTAGGTGATGCCGGGGGTGCGCAGGCCGGCGACGGCGAACGACATGACGATGCGGTGGTCGCCGTGGGTCTCGATCTCGACGGGCGCGGGCGTGCCCGGCAGGATCTCGATCCAGTCGGGGCCCGTGGTGACGGTGATGCCCATGCGCCGCAGGTTGTCCGCGCACGCCTCCAGCCGGTCGCACTCCTTCACGCGGGTGTTGCCGACGTCCTCGATGCGGACGGGCGCCGAGGCGAAGGGGGCGATCGCGGCGAGCGTGGGCATGGTGTCGGAGATGTCGCGCATGTTGACGGTGAGGCCGCGGAGGGTGCCGGTCGAGCGGACCGTGGTGGAGTCGGCGGTCATGTGCACGTCGGCGCCCATGCGGCGCAGGACGTCGGTGAACCGCAGGTCCCCCTGGAGGGCACCCGCGCCGAGTCCGGGGACGGTGATCTCGCGGCCGGTGAGGGCGGCGGCGGCGAAGAAGTAGCTCGCGGTGGAGGCGTCGGGTTCGACGGCGTAGGTGGTGGCGCGGTAGCCGCCGGGCTCCACGGTGAAGACGGCGCCGTCTTCACCGCCCCGGGTGACCCGGGCGCCGAAGGAGCGCATCATCGCGAGGGTGATCTCGATGTAGGGCGCCGAGACGAGATCGGTGACGGTGATCCGCAGACCGGTCTCGGTGAGCGGGCCGAGCATCAGCAGGGCGGTGAGGTACTGGCTGGACTGCCCGGCGTCCAGGGTGACTTCGCCGCCCTTGATGCCTGCGGCCTCGATGCGCAGCGGGTGGTGGCCCTCGGCCTCCTCGTGGCGCAGGTCGACGCCGAGGGTGCGCAGGGCCTCGGTGAGCGGGGCCAGGGGGCGGCGGCGCATCTGCGCGGAGGCGTCGAAGCGGTAGCTGCCGCGGGCGCCGGCCGCCGCGAGGGTGGGCAGGAAGCGGGCGGTGGTGGCCCCGTCACGGCAGTAGACGTCGGCCTCGGTGGCGGCGGGCCCGGCGGGGCGGCCGGTGATGTGCCACGCCTCCGCCTCCTGCTCGACCTCGTAGCCGAGCGCGGTCAGCCCGGCCGCGAACCCCTCGGTGTCGTCGGAGCTCAGCGGGCGTACGAGCGTGCTGCGGCCGTTCGCGGCGGCGGCCAGGAAGAGGGCGCGCGCGGTGACGGACTTGGAGCCGGGGACATGGATGACGGTCACGGGCGTCCATCCTGCCGTGGACCGGGACGTGCGGCGGGGCGCGTCCAGCGACTGGACGCGCCCCGCCGGCACCGGCCCGGTGGCTCAGCGGATCGGCCGGTGGACGTTCTCCTCGGTGGAGGGGCCGGGGGCGGCGTCGGCGATCCAGGGGCCCTCGCCGCTCGGGTCGACCACGCCCTCCTCCAGCCAGCCGTACGTGCCCGACAGGACGCCCTCCACGACGCGCCGGTCGAGGTCGTCGGTGTTGGACCAGAGCCGGGTGAACAGCTCCTCGACGCGGATGCGGGCCTGGCGGCAGAAGGCGTCGGCGAGCTGGTACGCCTCGCGGCCGTGCTCGTCCGTGGCGCGCAGGTGCTCGGCGCGGACGCAGGCGGCGCTCATCGCGAAGAGTTCGGCGCCGATGTCCACGATCCGGCCGAGGAAGCCCTGTTTGGTCTCCATCCGGCCCTGCCAGCGGGACATGGCGTAGAACGTGGAGCGGGCCAGCTTGCGCGAGGCGCGTTCGACGTACCGCAGATGCGTGGCCAGGTCCGGGTGGCCCGCCGGGTTGAACTCGGCGTAGGTGGTCGGGAGCTGCCCCGGTCCCGCGACGAGCTTCGGCAGCCACTTGGCGTAGAAGCCGGCCGCGTTGGCGCCCGCCTTCGCCTTGGCGGAGAGCGGTTTGTCGGGGTCGATGATGTCGCCGGCGACCTTGAGGTGGGCGTCGACGGCCTCGCGGGCGATCAGCAGGTGCATGATCTCCGTGGAGCCCTCGAAGATCCGGTTGATCCGCATGTCGCGGAGCATCTGCTCGGCGGGCACGGCCCGTTCGCCCCGGGCGGCGAGGGACGCGGCGGTCTCGAAGCCGCGTCCGCCGCGGATCTGGACCAGTTCGTCGGCGATCAGGCAGCCCATCTCGGAGCCGTACAGCTTGGCGAGCGCCGCCTCGATGCGGATGTCGTTGCGGTCCTCGTCGGCCATCTGCGAGGCGAGGTCGACCACCGCTTCGAGGGCGAAGGTGGTCGCGGCGATGAAGGCGATCTTGGAGCCGACGGCCTCGTGCCGGGCGACGGGCCTGCCCCACTGCTCGCGGACGGCGGACCACTCGCGGGCGATCTTCAGGCACCACTTGCCGGAGCCGACGCACATCGCGGGCAGCGAGAGCCGGCCGGTGTTGAGCGTGGTGAGCGCGATCTTGAGCCCGGCACCCTCGGGTCCGATGCGGTGGGCGGCGGGCACGCGCACCTGGTGGAAGCGGGTGACGCCGTTCTCGATGCCGCGCAGGCCCATGAAGGCGTTGCGGTGCTCCACGGTGATGCCGGGGGCGTCCGCCTCGACCACGAACGCGGTGATGCCGCCCTTGCCCTCCGCCGACTTCGGTACGCGTGCCATGACGACCAGCAGGTCCGCGACGACGCCGTTGGTGGTCCACAGCTTCACCCCGTCGAGGACGTAGTCGTCCCCGTCCCGGACGGCGGTGGTGGCGAGCCGCGCCGGGTCGGAGCCCACGTCCGGCTCGGTGAGGAGGAACGCGGAGATGTCGGTACGGGCCAGCCGGGGCAGGAAGGTGTCCTTCTGCTCCTGGGTGCCGAAGGTCTTCAGCGGCTGCGGTACGCCGATCGACTGGTGGGCGGAGAGCAGCGCGCCGATCGCGGGGCTCGCGGAGCCGGCCAGGGCGAGGGCCCGGTTGTAGTAGACCTGGGTCAGGCCGAGGCCGCCGTACTTGACGTCGATCTTCATGCCGAGCGCGCCGAGTTCCTTGAGGCCGTTGACGACCTCGTCGGGGATTCTCGCCTCGCGTTCGATGAGGGCGCCGTCGACCCGGGTCTCGCAGAACTCGCGGAGCCGGGCGAGGAATTCCTCACCGCGCCGGACGTCCTCGCCGGCGGGCTGCGGGTGCGGGTGGATCAGGTCCAGGCGGAAGCGGCCGAGGAAGAGCTCCTTGGCGAAGCTGGGTTTGCGCCAGTCCTGTTCCCGGGCGTCCTCGGCGACCTGGCGCGCTTCGCGTTCGGTGACCTTGGGCGTGGGCTGTTGTGCGGATGGAGCGGACATGAGGGCTCACCTCGCCGCGTCGTCGGGTGGGTGGACCCGGCAGGCGCACGGGCGGGGGTGCCCGCCCGTGCGTACCTGTCCGGTTCTACTCGTCCGTATGTACCCGATTCCCGCCGGCCCGACCAGCCTCGGGGCGCCGATCGGGTCGGCCGCCACTCCACTGCCCGCCGCCGGGTGCGGCGTCCGCCCGCGTGGGCGTCAGAGCGCGAGGCCCGTGAGGACGAGGACGCGCTCGTAGGTGTAGTCGTCCATCGCGTAGCGGACGCCCTCGCGGCCCACGCCGGACTGCTTGGCTCCGCCGTACGGCATCTGGTCGGCGCGGTACGAGGGGACGTCGCCGATGATCACGCCGCCCACCTCCAGCGCGCGGTGGGCGCGGAAGGCGGCCTGGATGTCGTGGGTGAACACGCCCGCCTGGAGCCCGTACTGCGAGGCGTTGACGGCGGCGAACGCCTCGGCCTCGCCGGTCACCTTCTGCACGGACAGGACCGGGCCGAAGACCTCCTCGGTGGCGAGGGTGACGCCGCCGGGCAGGCCGGCGAGGACCGTCGGCGCGTACGTCGACCCGTCGCGCTTGCCGCCCGCGAGGAGCTGGGCGCCCGCCGCGACGGCCTCGTCCACCCAGGACTCGACGCGCCGGGCGGCGGCCTCGTCCACGAGCGGACCGACGTCGGTGGTGGGGTCGGACGGGTCGCCGGTGACCTGGGCCTCCACGGCGGCGACGATCCTGGGCAGCAGCCGGTCGTACACCGCGGCGTCGGCGATGACGCGCTGGACCGAGATGCAGGACTGGCCGCCCTGGTAGTTGGAGAAGGTCGCGATGCGGCCCGCGGCCCAGTCCAGGTCCTCGTCGGAGGCGTAGTCGCCGAGGACGACGGCGGCGCCGTTGCCCCCGAGCTCCAGCGTGCAGTGCTTACGGGGCACCGAGTCCATGATCGCGTAGCCGACGGGGGCCGACCCGGTGAAGGAGATCACCGGCAGCCGCTCGTCCTGGACCAGGGCCGGCATCCGGTCGTTGGGGACCGTGAGCACCGACCAGGAGCCGGCCGGGAGGTCCGTTTCCGCCAGCAGCTCGCCCAGGACCAGCGAGGAGACCGGGGTGGCCGGGGCCGGCTTCAGGATGATCGGGACGCCGACGGCGATGGCCGGGGCGACCTTGTGCGCGCTCAGGTTCAGCGGGAAGTTGAAGGGCGCGATGCCGAGGACCGTGCCGCGCGGGAAGCGCCGGGTCAGGCCGAGCCGGCCGGTGCCGCCGGCGTCGGTGTCCAGACGCTGGGCCTCGCCGCTGTTGAACCGGCGGGCCTCCTCGGAGGCGAAGCGGAAGACGGACACCGCGCGCCCGACCTCGCCGCGCGCCCACTTGATCGGCTTGCCGTTCTCGGCGGAGATCAGCTGGGCGATCTCCTCGGTGCGCTCGGCCAGCCGGCGGGCCGCGTGGTCGAGCGCGGCGGCGCGCACGTGGGCCGGGGTCGCGGCGAACTCCTCGCGCACGGCGTGCGCGGCGGCGACGGCCTCCTCGACCTGGGCCTCGGTCGGGACGGAGACCGTCGCGACGAGGCGCCCGTCCCAGGAGTTGGTGACGTCGAAGCTTTCCTCGCCGGTGGCCTGGCGGCCGGCCAGCCAGAAGGCGTGGGTGGAGGTCATGGAGTTCCGGCCCTTCGATGGCGTGGGGTGTGTCGGCCCCCACGGTAGGGCCGCCGGGACCGCCTGGCGTTTGTCCCGCGTGGAGCGGACCGCGGCCCCGATACGCCTTATTGGCCAGGCGGTGTGGTGACCTTCAGGGCCAGCCAGAGCTCCATCCGGACGTCCGGGTCGTCCAGCGAGCGCCCGAGGATCTCCTCCACCCGCCGCATCCGGTACCGCAGGGTGTGCCGGTGGACCCCCAGGTCGGCGGCGGCGGCGTCCCATTGGCCGTGGTGCGAGAGCCAGGCGCGCACGGAGGCGACGAGGTCGCCCCGGCCCTTGGCGTCGTGCTCGTACAGGGCGCGGAGCATGCCGTCCGCGAAGGCCCGCACCGCGTCGTCGGCGAGCAGCGGCAGCACGGACCCGGTGGCCAGCTCCGCGTGCTCGACCAGGGCGCGGCCCCGGCGGCGGGCCACCGAGAGGGCCTGCTCGGCCTGCTTGTACGCGGCGGACACGGCGACCGGGCCCGCCGGGGCGGACATGCCGACCACGATGTCGGTCTCCCGGGCGGTGGCCGGTTCGCGCGGGGTCTGCCCGTCCTGCGCCTCGGCGTACGCCTGGCAGGCGGTCACCGCCGCACCGCCGTCGGCGGCCAGCACCAGGAGGCGTTCGCCCTCGGGGACCATCAGCAGGGTCTCGCCGGACCGGTCGGCGGCGGTGTCCAGCGCGTCGGCCAGGAGCGCCGTGGCCGAGGGGTCCTGGCCCTCGGCGATCAGGAGCCGGAAGGGGGCGTCGAGCAGCCCGCCGTAGAGGTCCCCGGCGACGGCGCGGGCGTGGTCGGGCTGGCCGGCGAGCAGCATCCGCAGCACCGCCGCGCCGAGTCGCTGTTCGGCGCCCTGGAGGGCGCGGGAGCGGGCGGTGGTGAGGGTGAGCAGGGCGACCGCCGAGTGCACGGCGTACCGCTCGGCGGTGCCGAGGGCCGCCCCGGTGCCGACGGCGAGGGCGCCGCGGACCCGGCGTCCGGTGCCCAGGGACTGGAGCTCGACGCGGTCGTCGGTGTCGCCGACGACCATGCTG
>NZ_JAAGNI010000532.1 GCF_010550605.1 Streptomyces sp. SID9727 | reverse complement strand
CGGGCGCCGTGGTAGCCGGCCGGGCCCCGGGCGGCGAGCGCACCGGCCAGCAGGATCTGGCGGGCGGCGCTGTGCAGCTGTACCGCGCCGAGCCAGTCGGCGGCCCCGACGGCGGGCTCGGGGACCTCGCGGCGCCAGCGGATCTCGTCGCTGGGGACGGTCAGCGCGACCAGGATCTCGCGGGCGGAGGGGGCGGCGCTGCGGGCGAGCGCGGTCAGGGCCTCGCCGAGCAGCTCCTCGCTGTCGGGGAAGGTCCTGGTGCGGGGCACGAGGAGGCTGGTGGTGCCGCCGGGCGGGGTCCAGCGGCCGTACGGGCCGTCCTCTCCCCCGCGCCGCCGCCAGCCGTGCCGGGCGAGCAGGGTGCCGAGAACGCCGGGGTCGACACGGGCGGGGTCGGGCAGGCCCCAGGAGGGCGGGGCGGCCTCGCCGTGGAGGCGTACGGGCTCGTGCATCAGGGTCTCCCTCCCGCCCCGACGCGGGTCATGATCTCGCAGAGCGCCCGGTCGTCGAAGACGCGCGAGGTCAGGAGCCGCACGGTGGTCCGGTGGCGGCCGGTCACGGGGTGGCCGGCCAGGTTGGTCCAGTAACAGCAGTGCCGCAGGTCGAGGCTGTCGGGGCCGGCCCGCAGCCAGTCGTCCTGGCTGCGGGGCACGAGCATCACGACCAGGATCTTGTGCACCGAGACGGGCGTCCGGGCGAGCTTCACCAGGTGGGCGTTGTCCAGCGTGAAGGCGAAGGACGGGCCGGGCGGCCGGGGCGGTATCTGGTAGGTGCACTTCAGCTGGACCTTGATGGTCACCTCGTCGTCCACGAGATGGCCGGCGGAACCGTGGCTGACGTGCCAGTCGATGCCGTTGTCCGGGAAGGGCTGCGACAGCGAGCAGCCCGCCGCCGCGGCGACGGCGTGGAGGTAGCCCACCTGGAGGGTCTCCATGCAGGCGGTGGTGGCGAGTCCGCCGCGCAGCGGTGCGGTCCGCTGGGGCAGCAGCCCGCTCGGGTCGGGCTGCGCGAGCGCCATGGCTCCGTAAGCCTTCCGGGCCGTACCGATGGGGATGAGAGGTGCCGGGCGGTCAACTTCCGCTGCCGGTACTTGTGTTGTCACCGCACCGGACCGTGCGCAAACGGCGTATCAGGCAAAGGGCGCGGGTATCACCGGACCGGGCGGAGGAATCCCGCCATCCGCCGTGCGTGCGCGAGGAGTTCGGGGATGACTCATTGGTACGAAGGGCCGCTGGCCGCTTTCGATACGGAGACGACGGGTGTGGACGTCGAGGAGGACCGGATCGTCTCGGCCGCCCTGGTGGTCCAGGACCGGGCGGACGGCCCGGTGCGCGTCACCCGCTGGCTGGTGAATCCGGGGGTTCCGGTGCCTCCGGGGGCGACGGAGATCCACGGGCTGACCGACGACCACCTCCAGCGCAACGGGCGCTGGCCGGCGCCGGCGGTGGAGGAGATGGCGCGGGCGCTGGCCGAGCAGCGCGCGGCGGGGCGACCGCTCGTCGTGATGAACGCACCGTTCGATCTGACCCTGTTGGACCGGGAGTTGAAGCGGCACCGGGCGTCGTCGCTGGGCGCCTACCTGGAGGGCTCGTCGCTGTGTGTGCTCGACCCCCGGGTGCTGGACAAGCACCTGGACCGCTACCGCAAGGGCCGGCGGACGCTCACGGACCTGTGCGAGCTGTACGGGGTGCTGCTGGACGGGGCGCACGACGCGGCGGCGGACGCGGCGGCCTCGCTGGAACTGGTCCGGGCGGTGGGACGCCGCTTCTCGGCCCGCCTCGAACGGCTGAGCCCGGCGGAGCTGCACACGCTCCAGGCGGTGTGGCACGCCGCGCAGGCGCGGGGGCTGCAGGCGTGGTTCGCACGGAGCGGGACGCCGGAGACGGTGGACCCGGCCTGGCCGCTGCGGCCGGAGTTGGGCACGGCGGCATGAGCGGTCGGCGTCCGGACACACGGAGGCCGGTCCGTCGGTGGTGCTGACGGACCGGCCTCTCCGGGGTGGGCGATACTGGGTTCGAACCAGTGACCTCTTCGGTGTGAACGAAGCGCTCTCCCACTGAGCTAATCGCCCGGGAACGGGTTGAACCATACAGGGCGGGGCGGCCGTGGTTCAAACCGCTTCCAGCCGGGCCGCGAGCCCGCGCCGCCCGGCCCGCATCATCAGGGCGTGGTTGGCGCGGAAGACCGGCCGGCAGGGCAGCGCGAGGACCCGCAGCAGCGTCCGGCGCACCTCGACCTCCTGCTCGTACACGACGCGGGAGCCGCGGCCGTGGGGGGTGACCGTCCAGCGGACCCAGCCGTCGAGATCGCCGCCGAGCGCGGCTTCGAGGACGCCGTGCGCCGGGTCGTGGCGCCGTTCGCGCACGGTGGTGACGAGGTCGTACGGGAGGAGGGAGCGGATGCGGGTGGTGCCCGTCTCGCTGCCGGACCGGGTGGCCTCGCGGACCTGCGGCCACCACCGCGGATAGTCCTCGACGCGTTCGAGCTCGGCGTACACGGCGTCGGGCGGCGCCTGAAGCTTCCATACGCTGACGAATCGGTAGTGGTTCCAGTTCACTTCCCCATGATGGGCCCCGGGAGGCGCGTACTCAGGCGGGCATCTGAGTACGCGGACGCATGTTCGGCCACGTGGCGCGCAGCACACTCGCGTCCATGGAACATGTGCCGCCGCCCGCCGAGGAACTGGCGCTCCTCGACCGTGAACTCGCCCGGCTGGACGCCCGCCGGGCCCAGCTGCTGACCCGCCGCGCCTGGCTGCTGCGGGCACTGGAAGCCACCGGGCCCGCTCCCCGGGGTCCGGTCGCGCCCTGGGGCCCGGGCCCCGGAGGGTTCGGACCGGCGCGTCCGGCCCCCGAGCGCAGCGTGCAGAACGTGCTGCTGGCCCTCGGCGGGTTGCTGCTGGCGGTCGCCGCCCTCGCGTTCACCCTGGTCAGCTGGGGCGACCTGGGCATCGGCGGGCGCAGCGCGGTGCTGACCGCGGTGACGGCCGGGGCGCTGGCCGCTCCGGCGGTCCTGCTGCGCCGGGGTCTGGGCGCGACGGCCGAGGCGCTGGC
>NZ_JAAGNI010000518.1 GCF_010550605.1 Streptomyces sp. SID9727 | reverse complement strand
CCGCCGCCCGCCCGGCCGGCGGTCCCCGGCCAAGGGCCGCGCGTCCCCGCCTCCGTCCGGAACGCCGGGGCCGTCGCCGTGGCGGCCGGGGTGGCGCAGCGGATGGCCGACGGGAGCGTCGTCTTCCCGTCCGCGCCCAGCGACGGCACCTCGCGGCCGGTCGTCCAGCGGGACTCGGAGACCGCCGAGGAACCCCCGCCGCCGCCCTTGCCGGAACCCGATCCGGAGCCGGGGCCCGAGCCCGAGCCACCGGCCGCGGAGCAACCGGCGGCGACGACGAGCCCGTCCGTGAACCCCGACGGGGTACCGCGGACGCCGCCCGTCACCGACGAGCTGGTCCGGGCTCTCTACGCGCCCCTCAGCAGACTGCTGAAGGCCGACCTGAGGCTCGAACGCGAACGTTCCGGCTCCCTCATCAACACCCGCCACTGACCGAGAGGCACGCGCCATGGCCACCGCTCCAGCCCCGGACGACCCCGCAGTCAGCGTCTGCTTCGTCGTGACGATCGACGACATCGAGCTCGGGTCTTTCAACACCTGCGACGGGCTGGGCTGCGAAGTGGTCCTGGAGACGCGTGAGGAGGGCGGCAACAACGGGCACGTGTGGCAGCTGCCGACCCGGCTGAAGTACTCCAACGTCAAGCTGTCGCGTCCGCTGACCCGCGAGACGGAGAAGGTGGCGCGCTGGTTCGCCACCATGACGACCGGGTTCAGCCGCAAGACCGCGCACATCGAGGCGCGGACCGGCGACGGCCGCAAGGTCGCCCAGTGGGGGCTGCTCGAAGTCGTGCCGGTGCGGTGGACCGGGCCGTCGTTCACCCCGGAGTCGCCCAAGGTCGCGATGGAGACGATCGAGATCGCCCACCACGGCTATGTGATGGAGGGCTGAGCACGGTGAGCGCCGCGGGACCCATCGCCTTCAGCGCGGCCGGGACGTCCGGGGTGGCGTCCGCCGCGAAGGGCGGCTCGGCCAGGCCGAAGCTGGAGCACGCCTACCTGGAGCTGCGCACCCCGCCCACCGGGGGCGGGCTCACTCCCGGCGGGCCGTGCGGGCGGATCGACTTCCAGTTCAACCCCAAGGAGCTGAGCCTGACGAAGGCGGCCTCCTGGAAGCGCACCCCGGCCAAGGGCGCCAAGAGCTCGGGTCCGCCGGAGTACCAGGGTTCGCAGCCCAGCAAGCTGACCGTCGAGATGTTCTTCGACGCGGGCGACACCCAGGACACCCGGGTCGTGACGGCGGTGGAGCAGCTGTTCGCGTGCTGCGTGCCGACGAACGAGACCAGGCAGCAGCAGCGTTCCTCGCCGCCCTGGGTGGTGTTCCACTGGGGCGGTCTGACCGGCTTCCCCGGATACGTGAGCCAAGTCGCCGCCAAGTACACGCTGTTCACCACGTCGGGCGTGCCGATCCGGGCCGTGTGCCAGGTGACGATGGAGGAGATCAGCGGGGAGACGCCCGGCCAGAACCCCACGTCCGGGGCGCTGGCGGCCCGGCGGGTGCACCGGGTCGCGTCCGGGGACTCGCTGCCGTCGCTGGCCCATCGGGAGTACGGCGACGCGGGCGCTTGGCGGGTCATCGCCGAAGCCAACGGCATCGACGACCCGATCAGGCTCGCCCCGGGCACCCAGCTGCTGCTGCCGGCGCTGGACGAGCTGAGCCGCCTGGACGACAACGCTGGCCGAGGGGTGGGCCGATGACACGCCCCGGGGTCGCCAGCGCGCTGGTGGTGGAGTTCGACGGCCGTCCGCTGCCCGCGAAGTTCCTCAACACCCTGGTCGAGGGATACGTGGACGACAGCCGCACGCTCCCCGACCTCTTCCTGCTCCGGTTCCGCGACCCGGACCGCGTCCTGCTCGAACAGACGGGCCTGAAGATCGGCAGCGAGGCCCGGCTCCTCGCCCGGGCCGGTGGCGGAACCGCCCCCAGGCCGCTCCTGGAAGGCGCGGTCACCGCCCTGGAGGTCGAGCTGGACGAGACCGGCACCTTCACCGTGGTCCGGGGCCTGGACGAGTCGCACCGGCTGCTGCGGGGCCGCCGCGTCGCCAGCTACCAGAACATGACCCTGCCCGACATCTGCGGCCAGGTCGCGCAGCGCGCCGGGCTCACACCCGGCACCGTGGACATCGCGGGCCCGGTCATCGAGCACCTCGCGCAACCCAACGTCACCGACTGGGAGTTCGTGCGGGGACTCGCCGAGGAGGCGGGCGCCCAGGCGTACGTACGCGACGGGCAGCTGCACATCACCCGGCCCGCCGAGGCGAGCGGGGCGCCGGACAGCTCCGCGCGCGCCGACCGGGACCCGCTCGTCCTCGAACTCGGCAGCAACCTGCTGCGCTGCCGCGCCGGTGTCTCGGCCGCCGAACAGGTCTCCGAGGTCGAGGTGCGCGGCTGGGACATCGGAGCCAAGGAACCGCTGGTCGGCCGGTCGCCCGCCGGGAAGTCGGCCACGCTGGACCTCGGCGTCACGGCGGCCGAGGTCACCGCCCCCTTCGGCGAGGCCAGGTTCGTCGTCACCGACGCCGCGTACGGCACCCAGGCGCAGGTGGACCAGGCGGCGAAGGCGCTGGCCGAGCGCATCGCCGGCTCGTTCGCGGAACTGGAGGCGGTGATCCGGGGCAACCCCGAGGTCACGGCGGGCAGCGCGGTCGCCCTCAACGCGGTCGGGGCGCCCTTCGAGGGCCGCTACACGGTCACTTCCTCGCGCCACGTCTTCGACGCCGTACGCGGCTACGAGACCTGGATCACCGTCTCCGGTCAGCAGGAACGGTCGCTGCTCGGGCTCACGGCCGCCTCCGGCGCGTCCGGGAGCGGTCCGCGCTGGTCCGGCCTGGTCAGCGGGACGGTCACGGACACCCAGGACCCGGAGGGCTCGGGCCGGGTGAAGGTGCGCTTCCCCTGGCTGTCCGACGAGTACGCGAGCGATTGGGCGCGCACCGCGCAGTCCGGCGGCACGGGGGGCGGCGAGGCGTTCATCCCCGAGGTCGGCGACGAGGTGCTGGTCGGCTTCGAGCAGGGGCACCTGGACCGGCCGTACGTGCTGGCCGGGCTCTACAACGGCAAGGACCGGCCCGGGGGCTCGGCCCCAGGCGCGTCCGGCACCCCGGGCGCCCCCGACGCGGCCGGCGGCGACCTGGTCGATCCCACCACCGGCGCCGTCAACCGTCGCGCGTTCGCGTCCAAGAGCGGCAACCAGCTCGAACTGCTGGACGCGGCGAACGGCCCGCAGGGCGTACGGCTGCGCACCGGAGACGGGAAGCTCACCATCGACCTGGACCGGCGGGGCACCGCCGTCGTCATCAACAGCGACGGCAGCGTCACCATCGACGCCAAGGAACAGGTCTCCGTCACGGCCGCCAAGGGCGTCTCCCTGGACGCCGGACGCGGGGACCTGACCCTGACCGGCGAGAGCGTCACCCTCACCTCCCGCAGTGGGGTCGCCCTCAACGGCGGCAATGGCAAGGTCGCCCTGTCCACGGAGGGCGCGGTGGAGGTGCACGGCGGCCAGGTCACGGTCGACGGCAGCCGGCGCGCGGACCTGAAAAGCGGCGGATCGGTCTCCGTCAACGCGCCCACGATCCAGCTCAACTGACGTACCCCCATTCGCAGCGAACAGGAGCGCCCCGCATGCCGTCAGCAGCAGCCGCCCGGGTCGGCGACCCCACGGGGCACCCGGGCACGGTCGGGCCGCCCGGGGTGGTCTCGGTGCTGATCGGCGGCAGACCCGCGGCCACGGTCGGCACCACCCACCAGTGTGCGTCGCCGCTCGGACACCCGCCGACTCCGCTCGCGCCCCCGGGCAGCCGGAGCGTGTTCATCGGCGGTAGGCCGGCCGCCCGCGTCGGCGACCTGAGCGGCTGCGGGGCGCCGATCCTCTCGGGCTGCGCCACGGTGCTGATCGGAGGCTGAACGGACATGGGAGAGCAGTTCATCGGGGCCGGCTGGGCCTTCCCGCCGCGTACGGACGCCACCGGGTCCATCGCCCTGGTACGCGGCGAACGCGAACTGGAGGAGTCGATCCGGCTGATCCTCGCGACCTCGCCCGGCGAGCGGCCGATGCGGCCCGAGTTCGGCTGCGCCGTCAACGACTACGTGTTCGCCCCCGCCGACGCGGGAACGGCCGGGCAGCTCGCGTACGAGGTGCGACTCGCCCTGGAGCGCTGGGAACCGCGCATCGAGGTCGCCGACGTCACCGTCCGGTTCGACGCGGCGGACAGCGGGGTCCTCTACATCGACATCGGCTACACGGTGCGCGGCTCCAACGACCCGCGCAACCTCGTCTTCCCGTTCTACGTGATCCCCCCGCACGGGCCGGAGACGAACCCCGACGACGAGGAGGCCGGCGCGTGACGCTGCCCAGTCCCCATCTGGACGACCGCCGCTTCCAGGGCCTGGTGGACGAGGCCAAACGCCTGGTCCAGCAGCGCTGCCCGGAGTGGACCGACCACAACGTGTCGGACCCGGGTGTCACGCTCATCGAGGCGTTCGCGACCATGGTCGACCAGCTCGTCTACCGCGTGAACCGGGTGCCGGAGAAGAGCTACCTCACCTTCCTCGACCTGATCGGCGTACGGCTGCACCCGCCGACGGCCGCACGCACCGAGGTGACGTTCCGGTTGTCCGCACCCCGCCCCGACCCCGTCGTGGTGCGCGCCGGGACCGAAGTGGCGACCGTGCGTACGGAGACGGAGGAGGCGGTCGTCTTCACCACCTCGTCCGAACTGGCCGTTGTGCCCTGCTCGTTCGCCCACCTCGCGACCTGGCCCGCCGCCGAGGAGGTGGTCGACCGCACCGAACAGCTCGCCATCGGGCGTGACGTGGCCTGCTTCGGCGCGACCCCCGCACCCGGCGACTGCCTCTACGTGGGCCTCTCGGCCGCCGTGCCGGCCGGTGTGGTCGTCCTGCGGCTCGACTGCCGCGTCGAGGGCGTCGGCGTGGACCCGCTGCGCCCGCCCCTGGTCTGGGAGGCGTGGGACGGGGCCACTTGGGCGGCCTGCGAGGTCGAGAAGGACGACACCGGCGGCTTCAACCGGTCCGGTGAACTCATCCTGCACCTGCCGAGGACCCACACCCCGGCCGCCGTCGTCCGGCGCACCGGCGGCTGGCTGCGCTGCCGCCTGATCGAGGCCGAGCCCGGCCGCCCGACCTACCTGGCGCCGCCCGTGGTCCGGTCCGTCACCGCCTTCACCATCGGCGCCACCGTCGCCGCCGAGCACGCCGAGACCATCACCGACGAAGTGCTCGGCGCGGCGGAGGGCGTACCGGGCCAGGCGTTCACCCTGGCCCGCTCGCCCGTCGTGCCGGGGGACTTCGTGGTCGAGGTCGCGGACCCGGCGAGCGGCACCGAGCCGGAGTACACCCGCTGGACCAGGGTCGACGACTTCGCGCACTCCGGCCCCGAGGACCGGCACATCACCCTCGACCCGAACTCCGGCCGCGTCGAGTTCGGCCCCGCCGTACGCGAACGGGACGGTTCCATCCGGTACTACGGCGCCGTCCCCGCCAAGGGCGCCACGGTCCGGGTGCGCTCGTACCGCACCGGAGGCGGGCTGCGGGGCAACGTCGCCCGCTCGACCCTCAAGATCCTGCGCAGCGCGATCCCGTACGTGGCCCGCGTCGAGAACCGCGGACCCGCGCTCGGCGGGGTCGACGGGGAGAGCGTCGACAGCGCCCGGGTGCGCGGCCCGATGACCCTGCGCACCCTGCACCGGGCCGTCGTCCCGCACGACTACGAACTCCTGGCCCGCGAGGTCGCCCCGGACGCCGCCCGGGTCCACTGCGTCCGGGCCGGGGCCGACGGCGACGAGAGCGACGCCACCGCCCAGGGCGTACGGCTCCTCGTCGTACCGGCCGGGCGCAGCGACGACCAGGGCCGCATCGAGTTCGACGAGCTGGTGCCGCCCGCCGAGACGCTGCGCCTCATCGCCGGACACCTGGACGAGCGCCGCCCGATCGGCGCCCGCCTCGCCGTCGAACCGCCCTTCTACCAGGGCGTCACGGTCGTCGCCTCGGTCCAGGCCGAGCCCGGCGCGGACCGCGACCGCGTGCGCGACGCGGCACTCGCCGCGCTGTACGGGTACTTCAACCCCCTGACCGGCGGTCCTCACGGGCGGGGCTGGCCCTTCGGACGCCCGGTCCAGTCCGGCGAGGCGTTCGCCGTTCTCCAGCGGGTGCCGGGCGTGGACCTGGTGGAGGACGTACGTCTCTACCGCGCCGACCCGGTGACCGGCGAGCGCACGGACGCCACCACCAAGATCCCGCTCGACCGGCACGCGCTGGTCTTCAGCTACGAGCACCAGCTCCGCGTGAGAGGAGGCTGACCCCATGCGCACCGGCGTCCCCGGGCTCCCCACCCCGCACCCGCTCATCGACCAGCTCCCCGCCGTCTACCTGGAGCAGGACTTCGTCCGCCGCTTCCTCGCCGCGCTGGACGACGTCCTCGCCCCGGTCCTGCTCGCCATCGACAACCTCCCCGCCCACCTGGACCCGCGCAGCGCCCCCGACGACTTCCTGGCCTGGCTGGCGCAGTGGGTGGCGGCGGAGTCCCTTGCGGACGGGCCGGTCGAGCGGCGCCGTGAGACGGTACGCGGCGCGGTGGCCCGGCACGCCCGGCGCGGGACTGCGGGCGGCCTCGCCGAGGCGGTACGCCTGGCGACCGGCGCGGACCCGGAGATCACGGAGAGCGGTGGCACCGCCTGGTCCACCGGATCCGGCGCCACGCTTCCCGGCGCGCCGCGCCCCTGGGTGACGATCCGGCTCCGGGAGGGGCGCGGCCGGTCCGTCGACCGGGCCCGGCTGGAGGAACTCATCGGCACGGAGGTGCCGGCCCACGTGGGCTTCACGCTGGAGATCCTGCCCTCGGACGAGGGCGCGGGGGGTGCTGTGCGGTGATCTGCGAGACGTGCGGGACGAGAAATGAGCCGGGCCGCGAATTCTGCGTGTCGTGCGAGGCGTTTCTGGCGTGGGAGGAGGGCGACGAGCCCGCGCCCTCGGCGCCTCGTGCGCCCGCGCGGCCAGGACCGCCCGCCGACCCGCCGGAGGCGGGTCCGCCGTCCCTCCCGGCCCCGCCCGTGGCTCCGG
>NZ_JAAGNI010000505.1 GCF_010550605.1 Streptomyces sp. SID9727 | reverse complement strand
ACCGGCGTCGGCGCCGGAGGCCGCGCCCGAGCCGGAGTCCGCCGCGTCCGCCCTCCCCGCTCCGTCCCGGCGGCTGTTCGTGGCGCGGGCGGTCGGGGGCGCCGCCGCCGCGGCCGGGCTGGGGACCGTGGGCTACGGGACGTACGGGGTGCTGCGCGGGCCCCGGGTGAAGCGGGTCACCGTGCCGCTCGCGCGGCTGCCGAGGTCCGCCCACGGTTTCCGCATCGCCGTCGTCAGCGATATCCACCTGGGCCCGATCCTGGGCCGCTCCCATACGCGACGGATCGTGGACGCGGTCAACCGGACGCAGCCCGATCTCATCGCGGTCGTCGGTGATCTGGTGGACGGATCCGTCGCCGATCTCGGTCCGGCCGCCGAACCGCTCGCCGGCCTCCGCGCCCGGCACGGCGCGTTCTTTGTCACCGGCAATCACGAGTACTACTCCGGCGCCGCCCAATGGGTTGATCATGTAAGGGAATTGGGGCTGCACCCGCTGGAGAACGCCCGGGTGGAGACCGGCGGTTTCGATCTGGCCGGGGTCAATGACATCGCCGGCGAGAGCGAAGGGCAGGGCCCGGATTTCGCCCGCGCCCTCGGGGACCGCGACCCCGCCCGCGCGGTCGTGCTCATGGCCCATCAGCCCGTGGTGATCGACGAGGCCGTCGAGCACGGTGTGGACCTGCAGCTGTCCGGGCACACCCACGGCGGCCAGCTGTGGCCGGGCAACTACGTGGCGGAGCTGTCCAACCCGACGGTCGCCGGGCTCGAACGCCACGGCGACACCCAGCTCTACGTCACCCGGGGCGCCGGGGCCTGGGGCCCGCCCGTGCGGGTCGGCGCGCCGTCCGACATCACCGTGGTCGAGCTCGCCTCCCGGCAGGCGTAATCCCCCGCGCACGCCCGCGAAATGGCGGAACGGGTGACCGTCCGGGAACCCTCTGTATTCGGCGTAAGCGTCAAAGGTTTCGACTGACAAACAATTGGCTATGAGCCTCTGATCTCCCCTTCCAGATGTGAAAATCGTGTGATTTGCTGAGCGCGAACGTGCGGTGATCTGCGTATCTGAGCGCGACACCGAGGTGGGGCTGTTAAGGGAGAGCACGTCAATGCGGTCGATCCGGCTACGGATTCTCGCGATTTTCGCGGTACTGGTCATCGCAGGCGTGGTCGCCTGGCAACTCCTTCCCTCGGACGACGGGAACTCCGATCCGGTCGTCATCGGTACGACCGACGCGGTGACCTCGCTCGACCCGGCGGGCGCCTACGACGCGGGTTCCTGGGCGATGTACAGCAACGTCTACCAGTCCCTGATGACGTTCAAGTCCGGCGGGATCGTCCCCGAGCCGGACGCGGCCGAGAGCTGCGGCTTCATCGGCGGCAAGCTCCAGACATACCAGTGCAAGCTCCGTGACGACCTGACGTTCTCCAACGGTGACGAGGTCACCGCCGAGGACGTCAAGTACTCGTTCGACCGGATGCTGGAGATCAAGGCGGACGCCGGTCCCTCGGTCCTCTTCCCCAGCCTGAAGAACGTGGTCACCGAGGGCCGGACCATCACCTTCAACCTCTCCACGCGTGACGCGACCTTCCCGCAGAAGATCGCCACGGGCGCCGGCGCGATCGTGGAGAAGGACTCCTACTCGGAACACAAGCTGCGCAACGACGGCAAGGTGACGGGCTCGGGGCCGTACGTCCTGAAGTCCTACGAGGCCGGCACGAAGGCCGTACTCGTGCCGAACTCGCGGTACAAGGGCGCGATCTCCAAGACCGGCGGTCCGGTCACCGTGCGGTACTACAAGGAGTCCGACGACCTCCTCTCGGCCTGGAAGTCCGGCCAGGTGGACGTGACGCACCGGCAGCTGCCGCCGTCGGCGCTCGCCGAGCTGAACCCGGGCGACACCGACAAGCGCGTCACCGAGGCGGACAGCGCCGAGATCCGCAACCTCGTCTTCAACGTCCGCAAGGACGCCCCGCTCGCCGACCGCAGGGTCCGCCAGGCCATCGCGGCGGTCATCGACCGCGGTCCGCTGGTGAGCAAGGTCTACCAGGGCACGGTCGAGCCGCTCTACTCGCTGATCCCGCAGGGCACCATCGGGCACAGCACCCCGTTCTTCGACGCCTACCCCTCACCGGACTCCGAGCGCGCGAAGGCGCTCATGGACGAGGCCGGCGTCCAGACGCCGCTGGCCCTGACCTTCGGCTACCGCGAGGGCGACCAGTACGTCGACGAGACCAAGGAGATCCAGCGTCAGCTGAACGCCACCGGGCTCTTCAAGGTGACGATCAAGGCCGTCGAGTGGACCCGGTTCCAGAAGGGCTACGCGGCCGGTGAGTACGACATGTACACCGTCGGCTGGCTCCCCGACTACCCGGACCCCGACACCTTCAGCCAGCCGCTCGTCGGCCGCGACAACACCCTCCACAACGGCTACACCAGCAAGAGGATGGACGACCTGATCGGCGCCACGCTGCAGTTCAGCGACCGCAGCCGGGCCTCGGGGGACTTCAAGGACCTCCAGAAGCTGGTCGGCGAGGACGTGCCGCTGGTGCCGCTGTGGCAGAAGAAGGACTACGTCATCGCCAAGTCGGACGTCTCCGGCTCGCAGTACCTCTCCGACGGCACGGGCGTCTGGCGCCTGTGGGAGCTCGGCTGGATCTGATCCACCCCGCCACGACGCGCGGGCGGCTAAGGGCTGTCCCGCAATTCCCGGCGGGCGCACGACGACAGCTGCGGCACCTCGCCGCGTTGTCGAAACGCCCGAATACGTCCAGTATGCGGGCGCCTCTCCGCCTTGCGATGCACCGCATCTGACGCCGCGCGCTGATCCACCGGGAATTGCGGGACAGCCCTTAGGACCTGTCCGGTCCGGCCGCCCGCTCCGTCGTTTCCGGCAGGAACTCCTCCAGCACTTCGTGCACCTGCCGCACCAGCGGCCGCAGCACCCGGAACCGGGACAGCGCCAGCGCGCGGGCGGCGATCGGGACCGTACGCGTGACCAGCCGGCGGCTGCGGGTGGCGCCGGCCGTCCGGTCGTACACCCAGAACAGCACCAGGCCCATGTGCGCGAGCCACATCAACCGCGGGAGCAGCGGGGCCAGTTCGGGGTCCGTCCGGGTGGTGGAGCCGGTCAGGCAGCGCGCGTGGATCGCGATGACCGCCTCGCGCGCGGTGACCGACTCCGGCGAGAACGGGCTGAGCGGGCTCTCCGGATCGGCGGCGTTCTTGAAGAACTGCGTGGCGAAGGGGCGGTACGGCTCCGCCACGTCCAGCCAGGCCAGCAGCACCCCGCGCAGCCGGGCCGCGAGGTCCTGCTCGTCGTCCAGGACCGGCCGCACCGCCTCCGCGTGCTCGGCGGCGAGCCGGTCGTAGAACCCCTGGACCAGGTGCTCCTTGGACGAGAAGTAGTAGTAGGCGTTCCCCACGGAGACGCCCGCCTCCTGGGCGATGGCCCGCATGGTCGTCCGGTCGTAGCCGCGCTCCTGGAAGAGCCGGAGCGCGGTTTCGAGGATCAGCGCGCGGGTCTGCTCGCTCCGGGGGGCCTTGACGGCCTTCACGTCCTTCTCTTCCTTCACCACGGCCCGAGCGTATCCGGGCCGCGCCCGCTACCCCGCCGCCGGAGTCGTCCTGGCCGCCGCCCCGGCCACCCGCGCCGCGTCGGCGGCGGGCGTCCCGAAGCGCCGTACCCCCGGCACGGCGGCGGTGG
>NZ_JAAGNI010000480.1 GCF_010550605.1 Streptomyces sp. SID9727 | reverse complement strand
GCCGCACCGTGCCGTCGCGCGCCGGCCCCTCACCCCACCAGCCGGGCCGCCTCCCGCGCGCAGCCCAGCGCCACCGTCACACCCGCGCCCCCGTGCCCGTAGTTGTGCACCAGCCGCCCGCCCCCGGCCAGGGGCTCCGCCTCGATGCGGACCCCCGCGTCCCGGGCCGGGCGGAGGCCCACCCGGTGGCCGATCACCTTCGCGTCGGCGATCTCCGGACGTACCCGGGCGCAGCGCTCCACGATCTCCTCCGCCGTACGGGGATCGGGCCCCGCGGTCCAGTCGTCGGCCGTCGCCGTGCCGCCGAGCACCAGGCGGCCCGGTTGCGGGAAGAAGTACGTGGTCTCGCTCGACGCCGGGTCCGCCTCCGTGTACCACTCCCGTATCCCCGGGTTCTCCACCAGCACCAACTGCCCGCGCACCGGGCGCACCCCGGCATCCGGGACCAGGTCGCGGGCACCGAGCCCGGCGCAGTTGACCACCGTCCCCGCCTCCGCGGCGGCCTCGGCGAAGGAGGCGACCGTGCGGCGCTCGACCGCGCCCCCGGCCGCCCGTACCCGGTCCTCCAGCCACGACAGGTGCGCCGGCATGTCGATCAGCGGCAGCCGGCACCGCAGGCCCTCGGCCGTCTCCACGGCCTCCGCCAACTCCCCGGCCCACGGGCCGAGGTGCGCCAG
This sequence comes from Streptomyces sp. SID9727, assembly GCF_010550605.1. Lineage (GTDB taxonomy): Bacteria > Actinomycetota > Actinomycetes > Streptomycetales > Streptomycetaceae > Streptomyces. The sequence continues at coordinate 39,768 of NZ_JAAGNI010000480.1, read as the reverse complement.
GCGCTCGCCCCGGTGGAGCCCGTCGACCAGGCGTACGCCGGTCTCCTCCGGGCGGGCGGCCAGCTCCTCGTACCACCGCAGCGCGGCCAGCGACCAGCCGCCGACGCGGTCCAGCGGCTCGATCCGGTAGGGCCACCACAGGGCGCCCGCCACGGCCGAGGTCGTGTCGCCGGCCGGCTCCCGCGACCACACCCGCACCCGGTGCCCCCGTTCGGCCAGCACCTTCGCCGTGGTCAGTCCGCTGACCCCGCCGCCCACCACGATCACGTCCGCCACCACTGCCGCCTCCCGGTCCGCCTGCTTGCCCCGGACCCTAGACGGTGTCCCGCCGATTAGGATCGGCCCCCTGATGACTGCCACTCTCGTCGCCAAGGATCTCGCCGCCGGACACGGCGACCGCACGCTGTTCGCCGGGCTCGACCTCGTGGTCGCCCCCGGGGACGTGATCGGTCTCGTCGGAGTCAACGGCGCCGGAAAATCGTCCCTGCTCCGGCTGCTCGCCGGTCTCGACCAGCCGGAGGAGGGCGAGCTCCGGCTCTCCCCGCCCACCGCGACCGTCGGCCACCTGCCCCAGGAGCCCGAGCGGCGCCCCGGCGAGACCGTACGGGAGTTCCTGGCCCGCCGGACCGGCGTCGCCGACGCCCAGACCGCCATGGACGCCGCCACGGAGGCCCTGGTCGAGGGCGCTCCCGGCGCGGACGACGCGTACTCCGAGTCCCTGGAGCGCTGGCTCGCCCTCGGCGGCGCGGACCTGGACGACCGGGCCGAGGAGACCGCCGCCGAACTCGGCCTCACCGTCGGCCTCGACCTGCCGATGACCGCGCTCTCCGGCGGCCAGGCGGCCCGCGCCGGACTCGCCTCGCTCCTGCTGTCGCGCTACGACGTCTTCCTGCTCGACGAGCCCACGAACGACCTGGACCTGGACGGCCTGGAACGCCTGGAGAGGTACGTCTCCGGACTGCGCTCCGGCACCGTCGTCATCAGTCACGACCGCGAGTTCCTGATGCGGACGGTCACCAAGGTCCTCGAACTCGACCTGGCCCAGCAGCAGATCAACCTGTACGGAGGTGGCTACGCGGCCTACCTGGAGGAGCGCGAGCGGGCCCGGCGGCATGCCCGCGAGGAGTACGAGGAGTACGCCGACAAGCGCTCGGCGCTGGAGGGCCGCGCCCTGATGCAGCGCTCCTGGATGGACAAGGGCGTCAAGAACGCCCGCCGCAAGGCCACCGACTCCGACAAGATCGGCCGCAAGTTCCGCAGCGAGTCCAGCGAGAAGCAGGCCGCGAAGGCCCGGCAGACGCAGCGCATGATCGAACGGCTCGACGTGGTGGACGAGCCGCGCAAGGAGTGGGAACTGCGGATGGAGATCGCCTCCGCGCCGCGCTCCGGCTCGGTCGTCGCCACCCTCCGCGAGGCCCGCGTCGTGCGCGGCGACTTCGTGTTCGGCCCCGCCTCGCTCCAGATCGACTGGGCGGACCGGGTCGCCATCACGGGCGCCAACGGCTCCGGGAAGTCGACCCTGCTGGCCGCGCTCCTGGGCCGCCTGCCGCTGGACTCGGGGCACGCGAGCCTGGGCTCCGGCGTGGTCGTCGGCGAGGTGGACCAGGCGCGCAAGCTCTTCCACGGCTCGGAGACGCTCCTGGAGGCGTTCTGCGCGGCCGTCCCGGAGACGGAGCCCGCCGACGTGCGCACCCTGCTCGCCAAGTTCGGTCTGCGCGCCGACCACGTGATGCGCCCGGCGACCACCCTCTCGCCGGGCGAGCGCACCCGGGCGGCGCTCGCCCTTCTCCAGGGGCGGGGCGTCAATCTCCTGGTGCTGGACGAGCCCACGAACCACCTGGACCTCCCGGCGATCGAACAGCTGGAGTCGGCGCTCGACTCGTACACCGGAACGCTGCTCCTGGTGACGCACGACCGGCGGATGCTGGAGGCGGTGCGCACGACGCGCCGCGTCGAGGTGGCGGAAGGCAGAGTGACGGAGGTCTGAGGGTCCGCGTCTGGTATGCCAGACGCCCGATATTCGCCCCAGCCATCCGTATCGATGCCCGCGACCGTAGCGTTTGGCATACCAAGTGCTACGGTCGTCTGGTGACGACTCAAGCGGGCGACGACTCCGGCGCCTCGCACGCCGACCGGGCCGAGCGGACGATCCGCGCGGGCATCCTCTCCGGGGCGCACCCGCCCGGCTCACGGCTGCGCGAGCGCGAGCTCTCCGAGAACCTGGGCGTCTCGCGCATCCCGGTCCGCGAGGCGCTCACCCGGCTGGCCGGCGAGGGCCTGGTCGTCATGTCCCCGCGCCGGGGCGCCTCCGTACGCGACCTCTCGCTGCGGGACGTCGCCGAACTCTTCGACCTCCGCCTCAGCCTGGAGGTCTTCGCCGCCCGCCGGGCCGCCGAGGCCTGCGCGGCCGGGGGAGACGGGGAGCGGTTGCGGGCGGCGATGGAGGCGGCGGAGGCCGCCACCGCACGGGGCGACGCGGCGGAGATCCCGGCGGCCAACACCGCCCTGCACGCGGAGATCGTCGCGATGACCGGCAATCGGCTGCTCCGGGACGCGTGGCAGCCCTCGCTCGGACTGGTGCAGTGGCTGTTCAGCCTCACCGGTGGCCGCGACCCGCACGTGCAGTGCGCGGAACACCGGGACATCTGCGCCGCGATCCACGCGGGCAAGCCGGACCTGGCCGCGGCACTCGCGTACGCGCACATCGAACGGGGGAGGGAGCCGTCCCTGACGGCGTTGGCGGGAATCCTCCCGCCCGATGGAGAGAACCCCACACACCCGCACAGGAGAAGCACCGGATGCTGATCAGCGACGTCCGTCCATGGGGCGGAGAGCCCAGCGACCTCACCGTCGAGGACGGGGTGATCACCGCGATCACCCCGCACGACCCGGCCCGCGCAGCCGCGGAGGACACGGTGGCCGGGCGGGGACGGCTCGCCCTGCCGTCGTTCTCGGACGTCCACTGCCACCTGGACTCCACGCGCATGGGCCTGCCGTTCCGCCCGCACACGGGCGCCCCCGGCGTCTGGGGCATGATGATGAACGACCGCGAGCACTGGCGCGAGGACGAGTGGGACGTGGCCCGCCGGGCCACGTACACCCTGGGCCGCATGATCGAGCGCGGCACCACCCGCGTACGGAGTTACGCCCAGATCGACGCGGACTGCGGCCTCGAACGCTTCGAGGGCGTCCTCGCGGCGAAGGAGGCGCACGCCGGGCGGTGCGACGTCGAGATCATGGCGTTCCCGCAGGCGGGCCTGGTCCGCGAGAAGGGCGTGCCGGAGCTGATGGACCGGGCCCTGTCCTCCGGCGCCGCCGTGGTCGGCGGCATCGACCCGTGCACCCTGGACCGCGACCCCGTACGCCACCTCGACATCGTCTTCGGCCTCGCCGAGCGCCACCACGCGCCGGTCGACTTCCACCTCCACGAGCCGGGCGCGCTCGGCGTGTTCAGCGTCGACCTGATCCTGGAGCGCGTGCGCGCCCTGGACATGGCCGGCCGGGTGACGATCTCGCACGCCTACGACCTGGGCTCGGTGGACGAGGCGACGACGCGCCGCCTGACCGAGGAGTTCGCCGAACTGGACATCGCGATGGCGACCGTGGCACCCGCCCGGCACCACTCCCTCCCGCTGGCCGACCTGACCGCCGCGGGCGTCCGGGTGGGCCTGGGCGAGGACGGCCAGCGCGACTTCTGGTCCCCGTACGGCAACGGCGACATGCTGGACCGCACCTGGCAGCTGGCCTTCACGAACGGCTACCGCGCGGACGACCTGATCGAACACGCCGTGGCCGTGGCCACGGTGGGCGGGGCGTCCATCCTCCAGGGAGGACCGCCTCGTCTGGCCTCCACGACGGACCGCCCGGGCGTGACGGTGGGCGCGCGGGCGGACCTGCTCCTGCTCGCGGGCGAGACCGTGACATCGGCGGTGATGGACCGCGGGGAGGACCGCACGGTGCTGCACGAGGGCCGCGTGGTATCGGACGGTCTGACCCTCAGCCCTGCTGCGTAGAACCCACCCCGGCACGAAGTCCCGGCGCGAAACCAAGCCTCGCCGGCGTTCGAGGCGCGGGGTCCGGGGCAGAGCCCCGGTTTCGGGAAGGGGCGGGGTGGGGAACGGGCCCGCCGCAGGCGCAACGAACCCGCACCCCACCCCCGACCCCCATCTACTCGCCCTTCAGCAACCCCGCCCGCCGCAACGCGTCAGCCATCGCCCCGCTCGCCGGAGCCGCCGCCGGCGCGGACCGACCCCCGCCGCCACGGGACTGGCGGCCACCACCCCCGCCCCCTTGCCGAGGCCGAGGCGGCCGCCCACCCCGCTCACCCCCCGAAGAGGTCTCGCGGCCCCCGGCCGCCTCGTCGTCCAACCGCAGCGTCAACGAGATCCGCTTCCGCGGGATATCGACCTCCATCACCTTCACCCGCACCACGTCCCCCGGCTTGACCACGTCCCGGGGATCCTTCACGAACGACCGCGACATCGCCGACACGTGCACCAGCCCGTCCTGATGCACCCCGATGTCCACGAACGCCCCGAAGGCGGCGACGTTCGTCACGACGCCCTCCAGCACCATCCCGGACTCCAGGTCGCCGATCTTCTCGACGCCCTCCTTGAAGGTGGCGGTCTTGAAGGCGGGACGCGGGTCGCGGCCCGGCTTCTCCAGTTCCTTCAGGATGTCGCTCACCGTCGGCAGCCCGAACTTCTCTGAGACGAAGTCGTCGGCCCGCAACGACCGCAGGACACCCGTGTTGCCGATCAGCGCGGCCACGTCCCCGCCGGTCCTCTTCACCATCGCCCGCACCACCGGGTACGCCTCCGGGTGCACGCTCGACGCGTCGAGCGGGTCTTCGCCGCGGATCCGGAGGAAGCCCGCGCACTGCTCGTACGCCTTCGGGCCCAGCCGGGCCACGTCCTTCAGGCTCCTGCGGGACGCGAACGGCCCGTTCGCGTCGCGGTGCGCCACGATGTTCTCGGCGAGCCCCGAGCCGATGCCGGAGACCCGGGACAGCAGCGGAGCGGACGCGGTGTTGACGTCGACGCCGACCCCGTTCACGCAGTCCTCGACGACCGCGTCCAGCGACCGCGAGAGCTTCACCTCGGACAGGTCGTGCTGGTACTGCCCGACACCGATCGACTTCGGGTCGATCTTCACCAGTTCGGCCAGCGGGTCCTGGAGCCGCCGCGCGATCGAGACGGCACCACGCAGGGAGACGTCCATGTCGGGGAGTTCCTGCGAGGCGAACGCCGAGGCGGAGTACACGGAGGCACCCGCCTCCGAGACCATCACCTTGGTCAGTTTCAGCTCGGGATGCTTCGCGCACAGCTCACCGGCGAGCTTGTCCGTCTCCCGGGACGCCGTGCCGTTGCCGATGGCGATCAGCTCGACCCGGTGCTCCCGGGCCAGCCGTTCCAGCGTGGCGAGCGACTGGTCCCACTTGTTGGCCGGGACGTGCGGGTGGATGACGTCGGTCGCGACGACCTTGCCGGTCGCGTCCACGACGGCGACCTTCACTCCGGTACGGAAACCGGGGTCGAGGCCCAGCGTCGCCCGCGTCCCGGCCGGCGCGGCGAGCAGCAGATCCCGCAGGTTCGACGCGAAGACGCGTACCGCCTCGTCCTCCGCCGCCGTGCGCAGCCGCAGTCGCAGGTCGATGCCGAGGTGCACCAGGATGCGGGTCCGCCACGCCCACCGCACCGTGTCGGCCAGCCACTTGTCGCCGGGGCGTCCCCGGTCGCCCACGCCGAAGCGCCGGGCGACCATGTTCTCGTACGAGGAAGGACCGGGCGTCTCGGACGGCTCCTCCGGCTCCAGGACCAGGTCGAGCACGTCCTCCTTCTCGCCCCGGAGCATCGCCAGGACCCGGTGCGAGGGCAGCGCGGTGAACGGCTCGGCGAAGTCGAAGTAGTCGGCGAACTTGGCACCCGCCTCCTCCTTGCCGGCCCGTACCCGGGCCACCAGCCGCCCGCGCGTCCACATGCGCTCGCGCAGTTCGCCGATCAGGTCGGCGTCCTCCGAGAAGCGCTCGGTGAGGATGGCGCGGGCGCCCTCCAGCGCCGCCGCCGGGTCCGCGACCCCCTTGTCCGCGTCCACGAACGCCGCCGCGGCGGCGAGCGGATCGACCGTAGGGTCGTCGAGCAGGCCGGAGGCGAGCGGTTCGAGGCCGGCCTCCCGGGCGATCTGCGCCTTCGTCCTCCGCTTCGGCTTGAACGGGAGGTAGATGTCCTCCAGGCGCGCCTTCGTGTCGGCGGCCCGGATCCGCGCCTGCAGAGCCTCGTCCAGCTTGCCCTGCTCCCGTACGGATTCGAGGACCGCCGTCCGGCGCTCCTCAAGCTCCCGCAGGTACCGCAACCGTTCCTCGAGCGTGCGCAGCTGCGCGTCGTCGAGCATCTCGGTCGCTTCCTTGCGGTAGCGCGCGATGAACGGCACGGTGGACCCGCCGTCGAGCAGCTCGACGGCCGCCTTCACCTGCCGCTCGCGTACGCCGAGCTCCTCGGCGATCCTGCCTTCGATGGACGTCGTCACGGTTCTACCGACTCGCCTTCTCCTGCTGGCTGTGCTGGTCGGGCCCCCGGCCGCCGCTGGGACGGTCCCGGAGCCACACGTCCTGCATTGTGCCGGGTGGCCGGGTGCCGTGTCGCCCGGCCACCCCAGGGAGCGGTACGCCGTTTTCGCGGGTCAGCCCGTCGCGCTCGCCGGGAAGGCGCCAGCCGCCGCGGCCGTGGCGAGGAAGCCGCGCCCCAGCTCGGTCAGCCGGGCCACCCCCAGTCCGCCCAGGTGCTCGTACGGGCCGAGGTCCATCCGGTCCGTGGTCTCCTCCAGTTCCTTGCGCAGCGCGGCGCCCTCCTCTGTCAGCTCGCCCTCCGCGGTGAGCAGCCCGCGCCCCCGCAGCCGCTCCGACGCGTCCTCCCAGTCGGCGCGCCGCCAGCCCCGGCTGGACAGAAGCCAGCGGATCGCCATGCCCTTCCCGGTCGCGGTGTGGCTGACCAGCGCTTCGAGCGGGTCGAGCCCGGCGGTGAGGAGCGCGGCGAGGTGGGCGTCACCCCGGTGCTCGCGGAGCAGCGTCGCCGCGTGCCAGTACGCCAGGTGCGGTTCGTCGGGCACCGGCAGACCGGCGTGCGCGGCGTACAGCGGCCGGGCGTGCCGGGTGCAGCCCTCCGTGGCGCGCAGGGCGAGCCGCGCGGCCTCGGCCATCTCGGGGGAGGCGATGATCTCCTCGCCGAGCAGCCGGCGCAGCGTCGCGTCGGCGGCGCGCAGCCGCGCGTCCAGGACCTTCGCGGGCGGGGCGATGTCCCAGATCGCGGGCACGTGCCGGGCCACGAGCGCGTGGTTGAAGTTGTAGAAGGTCGCGGTCACGGTCTCCGCCCCGACCGCGCCCATCGCGGCGGCGCGGGTGGCGAAGTAGGCGGCGGAGGGGTCTTCTATCCCGATCCCGCCGAGCTCCTTGCCGAGGTCGGGGGAGAAGTAGAGCGACGAGTGCAGCGGGTTCAGGGCGTTGTGGCAACGCCGCCCGGCACGAGGCGGGAGAGTACTCATACCGGCACGTTACCGACTGGTTGGTACGGGCAGGAACCCCCTGGCGCACGTGAGCTGCGCCGCAGCCGGTGAGGGCAGAAAAGGTGGGGAACCCGTCATTGCGGCCATCGCGGGGGCCGCCCAGGATGGCGGACATGCAGCAGCGATCCGTGCTCGTCGTCCTCTTCGACGGCATCCAGAGCCTCGACGTCACCGGCCCCATGGAGGTCTTCGCCGGGGCCTCGCGCTTCCCGGGCGTCTCGTACGGGCTGCGCACCGCCTCGCCGGCCGGCGCCCCGGTCCGCACCTCCTGCGGCCTCACCCTCGTCCCCGACGGCAGCCTCGCCGACGCGCCGACACCCCACACCCTCCTCGTCCCCGGCGGTGCGGGCACCCGGGATCCCGACCCCGCGCTCGTCCACTGGCTGCGCGCGCACGGGCCGCTGCCCGAGCGGCTGGTCTCCGTGTGCAGCGGGGCGCTGCTGCTCGCGGCGGCCGGACAGCTGGACGGGCACCGGGCGACGACGCACTGGAACGTGTGCGAGAAGCTGGCCCGCGAGTACCCGGCCGTCGAGGTCGATCCCGAGCCGATCTTCGTACGGGACGGCAGGATCGCCACCTCCGCCGGGGTCACCGCGGGCATCGACCTCGCGCTGGCCCTGGTCGAGGAGGACCACGGGCGGGACGTCGCCCTGACGGTCGCCCGGCATCTGGTCGTCTTCCTGCGCAGGCCGGGCAGCCAGTCCCAGTTCAGCGCCCAGCTCAGCGCCCAGACGGCACGGCGGGAACCGCTGCGCGAGGTGCAGCACTGGATCACCGAGCACCCCGGCGCCGACCTCTCCGTCGAGGCCCTGGCAGCCCGCGCCCGCCTCTCGCCCCGCCACTTCGCCCGCGCCTTCCAGGCGGAGACGGGGACCACGCCCGGCCGGTACGTCGACCGGGTCCGCCTCGAACACGCCCGACGGCTCCTGGAGGACACCACCGACGGGGTCGCCGGGATCGCCCGCAGCTGCGGCTACGGCACGCCGGAGGCGATGCGGCGGGCCTTCGTCAAGGCGCTCGGCGCGGGCCCGGCCGAATACCGCCGCCGCTTCGGCACCGCCGACCACTCCTGACCACCCGTACGACAGACAGGGAGCAACCCCATGCAGATCGCCATCGCCCTCTTCGACCGCTTCACCGCGCTGGACGCCGTCGGCCCCTACGAGATCCTGTCCCGCGCCCCCGGCGCCGAGACGGTCTTCGTCGCCGAACGGGCGGGCGCGGTACGCAACGACAGCGGCACGCTCGAACTGGTCGCCCACCGCACCTTCGAGGAGACCCCCGCCCCCGACCTGGTGATCGTCCCCGGCGGCCCGGGGCAGCACCACCAGATGGAGAACGAGAACCTGCTCGGCTGGCTGCGCCGCGTGGACGAGACCACCACCTGGACGACTTCCGTGTGCAGCGGATCGCTGCTGCTGGCAGCCGCGGGACTCCTAAAGGGACGGCGCGCGACCTCGCACTGGCTGGCGCTCGACCAGCTCAGGGACCACGGCGCCGAGCCCACCGGCGAGCGCGTGGTCCTCGACGGCAAGTACGTCACCGCCGCCGGGGTCTCGTCCGGCATCGACATGGGCCTCACCCTCCTCGGCCGCATCGCCGGCGACCGCACCGCCCAGGCCGTACAGCTGCTGACGGAGTACGACCCCCAGCCGCCCTACGACGCCGGGTCGCCGGACAAGGCTCCGGCCGACCTCGTCGAGGAGTGGCGGGGCCGGAGCCGCTTCATCCTGCGGTAGGCGCCCAGCCGAAGCGGGGCGTGCGGCGTTCCAGGAAGGCGGCGACCCCCTCCGCGGTGTCGCCGCAGCCCCGCGCCTGCCCGGCCCAGTGCTCGTCCCGGTCCTCGCGCCCGGCCGCGAACTCCTTTGCGGCGGCCTGGGTCAGCCGGGACCGGGACACCAGGGTGCGTACGTAGGCGGCGACCCGCTCGTCCAGCCCGTCGGCCGGGAGCACCTCGTCCACCAGGCCCGTCCGCAACGCCCGCTCCGTGTCGATCAGCTCACCGGAGAACAGCAGGTGCTTGGCCGTCGCGGGCCCCGTGAGGGCGACCAGGCGGCGGGTGGACGACGCGGGGTAGACGATGCCCAGCTTGGCCGGGGTGACTCCGAACAGGGCGCCCTCGGCCGCGAAGCGCAGATCGCAGGCGGCGGCCAGCTGGCTCCCGCCGCCCACGCAGTGGCCGCGCACCGCCGCGAGGGTCGGCAGCGGAAACGCGGCCAGCGCCTCCTCGGCCGCGACGGCCAGCTTCTGCGGATCGCTCCCCGGGTCCCGGAGCGAGGAGATGTCGGCGCCCGCGCAGAAGGTGTCGCCCGCGCCTCTGAGGACCAGGGCCCCCACGGAAGGGTCGGCGGCCAGCTTGTCGAGCAGGACCGGCAGCGCCTCCCACATGGCGGCCGTCATCGCGTTGCGTTTGGCGGGGTTGCTGATGACGACGGTGGCGACACCGTCGGCGACGGTGTGCTCCACCCGGGGTTCCGTACGGTCCATGGCCGGATGCTATCCGTGGTGTCCGAACCTACGAGCAGCAAGGGGGCGCGCGACGGTCACGCACGAAGAGCCGGCCCCGGGTGGACGGTCCGGACACGAAGACGGACCCGCTCACCCAGGACGGGCAGAAGCGGTCTGAAAACCGACACATGTGCGCGATTGAAGTCGAGTTCGGTCAATAGGGCTCGACTTGTGTTCAGTAGCACAGGCCGAAGCAACCGCGCCCGCCACCCTGTACTCGATGTGAAGTCCCTACGAGTGGAGAGCGGGTGCCGGACTATGGAGAGCCGCGGGAGTGTCCCCGCCCGGCCCGTGCCGTACGAAGGGGTCTGGCGGTTCACCGCCCCGGCCTCGGACGTCTCCGTACCCCGGGCCCGGCACGCCGTGCGTGATCTGCTGAAGCGCCAGAACGTGCCGATCGAGGACGACATCACCCAGGGCCTGCTGCTCATCGTCTCCGAGCTGGTCACCAACGCCGTCAAGCACGCGGCGCTGCTCTCACCCGAGCTCGCCGTGGAGGTCGCCGTGGGCGCGGACTGGGTCAGGGTGTCCGTCGAGGACAACCACCCGTACCGCCCGACCGCGCTGGAGACCGACTACGCGCAGACCGGCGGCCGGGGGCTGCTGCTGGTCCGCGAGATCACCCGGGAGGCGGGCGGCACCTGCGACGTCGAGCACACCGCGGGCGGCGGCAAGGTCATCTGGGCGGCCCTGCCGCTGAGCACCGCCCTCTGACCGCTCCGCGGACCTACCAGCCGGCGCCGTCCCCGGTCAGCTCGCGGATCGCCGGACGCGCGGCGTCCAGCACGGTCATGAACCACGCGGAGAACGGCTCACGCCCGTGCCGCTCCGCCAGCTCCGCCGCCGTCACGAAGGCCGTCCCGCCGACCTCCTCCGGATCGGGCCGCAGCCGCGTCTGCGCGAGCCCCACGAAGAGGTGGTTGAACTCCTGCTCCACCAGGCCCGACGCCGGGTCCGGGTGGTTGTAGCGGACGGTGCCCGCCTCGGCCAGCAGCGAGGGCGAGATCCCCAGCTCCTCGTGCGTACGCCGGGCGGCGGCGGCGAACGGCGCCTCTCCCGGGTAGGGGTGGCCGCAGCACGTGTTGGACCAGACGCCGGGGGAGTGGTACTTGCCCAGGGCGCGCTGCTGGAGCAGCAGCCGGCCCTGCTCGTCGAAGAGGAACACGGAGAACGCGCGGTGCAGCCGGCCGGGTGCCTGATGGGCGGAGAGCTTCTCCGCCGTGCCGATGGTGGTGCCGTTCTCGTCGACCAGTTCGAGCATGATCGCTTCCGCTGTGCCGTTCGACGAGGTGTTCGCCGCGGTGACTGGTGTGGTCGGCATACCCATCCTTCGCTGTGGTCCCGGCCCCGTGCAGCCGGTCCCGTCGAGTCTGCTCAAGTCTGCCGTACAAAAGCAGCTTGTCCGTACTCGAGGGCCTGGCATGTCCGCCCGCACACGTCCGCGAAACCCTACACCTCGGGCCGCGCCGGACCGGTGCTCAGCGGCAGAGCCTCGCCTCGTGCTCCGCGTGCCCGCTGGGCTCCAGCTGGAAGGTGCAGTGCTCCACGTCGAAGTGGTCGCCGAGGCAGCCCTGGAGCTCGTGCAGCAGCTTCTCGTGGCCGATCGAGTCGAGCAGGTCCTGCTGCACCACTACATGCGCCGAGAGCACCGGCATCCCGGAGGTGATGGTCCAGGCGTGCAGATCGTGCACGTCCAGCACGCCGGGCAGCGCCGTGATGTGGTCGCGTACCTCGCCCATGTCGACGCCCGGGGGCGCCGCCTCCAGGAGCACGTTCAGCGTCTCGCGCAGCAGCCGCACCGTACGCGGGACGATCATGAGCCCGATGACCAGCGAGGCGATGGGGTCCGCGGCCTGCCACCCGGTCGCCATGACGACGCCCGCCGAGATCAGCACGGTCACCGAACCCAGCGTGTCCGCCAGCACCTCCAGATAGGCGCCGCGCACATTGAGGCTGTCCTGCTGCCCGCGCGTCAGCAGCGACAGCGACACCGCGTTCGCGACGAGACCCACCAGGGCGAAGGCGATCGTGAGCCCGCCCCGGGTCTCCGCCGGGTCGATGAAGCGCTCCACGGCCTCGAAGAGCAGATAGCCGCCCACCCCGAGCAGCAGGCAGCAGTTGGCCAGGGCGGCCAGGATCTCCGCCCGGGCGTAGCCGAAGGTGCGGTTCGGGCCGGCCGGCCGGTTGGCGAAATGGATCGCCAGCAGCGCCAGCCCCAGCCCCAGGGCGTCGGTCGCCATGTGGGCCGCGTCGGCGATCAGCGCCAGGGAGCCTGACAGCACACCGCCGACGATCTCCATGACCGTCACGGCCAGGGTGATGCAGAGCGCGATGCGCAGCCGCCCTCTGTGCGCGGCGGCGGCCGTGCCGGTGAGGGCCGGCCCGTGCGCGTGTCCGTGATCGTGCCCTGCCCCCATGGGGACGCCTCCCGGTCGTCTCGCGGACCCGGGCGTCCGGCCCGGGCCCTGCCAGTCAACTACGGGTGGGGGGTATCGGGCAACACGGCACTGAACACCGTTGTCATTGGCTCTGACCTGCGTAAACGCACGCAGGTCAGAGCCCTGGCGCGGTACGCAGGCGCCCGGTTTTGTCAGGCGGGGCGGCCATCGACGATGATGATCGCGGGCGGAGCGCGGGGACCGGCCCCGCCCGGAACGGAGCACGAACGGGCGGTGAACTCGCGCTTCCGTTCATCCGATAGCCTCTGCCGACATGCCGCCGGCCGCTTCTGGCCGCACTGTCGCGTGCCGATCCGTGTCAGCACCCAAGGAGTGAGTTCGTCTGTCGACCGCCATTCTCACAGGTGCTCCGCTGCCCGGATCGTCACTGGAGGACGATCTGCGGTCGCTGGGCTTCGACGTTCGGGCAGCCGCCGACGTCACCGAAGCGGCCACCCTGCTGGCCGCCGTCCCGGCGGCCCACCGCGTAGCCCTGGTCGACCCCCGCTTCGTCGGCCACCGCCACGCCCTGCGGCTCGCGCTGACCGACCCCCGCTTCCCCGCGGCGACCGTGCCCGGCGCCCTCACCGCACAGGCCGAGGCACGCCCCGCCCTGCTCGGAGCCTTGCGCGCCACCACCGACGCGGTCGGCGCCGGAGTGCCCGCGGGCGGCACCGCCACGGTCACCGACCGCACGGTGCCCGGCAGGCTCGCGGCGGCCATGGAGGCCGGGGGCACCCAGGTGCAGCGCCCCGAGCTGGGCTCACTCGTCGCCACCGTGCCCACCGACGAGACCGGCCGCGCCGCCGCCCGGTCGGACGTCGAGGCCGTGGACGACGAAGCGGTCCGGCTGCGCAGCGCGGTGAAGGCCCGCGACGGCTTCTTCACCACCCACTTCATCAGCCCGTACTCGCGCTACATCGCCCGCTGGTGCGCGCGCCGGGGACTCACCCCGAACCAGGTCACCACCGCCTCCCTGCTGACCGCGCTGATAGCGGCCGGCTGTGCGGCCACCGGCACCCGGGGCGGGTACGTCGCGGCGGGCCTCCTGCTCCTGTTCTCCTTCGTACTGGACTGCACCGACGGGCAGCTCGCCCGCTACTCGCTCCAGTACTCCACGATGGGCGCCTGGCTGGACGCCACCTTCGACCGCGCCAAGGAGTACGCCTACTACGCGGGCCTCGCCCTCGGCGCCGCCCGCAACGGCGACGACGTCTGGGCGCTGGCGCTCGGCGCGATGGTCCTCCAGTCCTGCCGCCACATCATCGACTTCTCGTTCAACGAGGCCAACCACGACGCGGTGGCGAACAGCAGCCCCACGGCCGCCCTCTCCGACAAGCTCGACAGCGTCGGCTGGACGGTCTGGCTGCGGCGCATGATCGTGCTCCCGATCGGCGAGCGCTGGGCGATGATCGCCGTGCTCACCGCCGTCACCACCCCGCGCGTCGTCTTCTACGCCCTGCTCATCGGCTGCGCATTCGCCGCCTGCTACACCACCGCGGGCCGTCTCCTGCGCTCCCTGACCCGCAAGGCCCGACGCACCGACCGCGCCGCCCAGGCCCTCGCCGACCTCGCGGACTCCGGCCCGATCGCCCAGCTGATCGCCGCCCGGGGGCCCAGGATCGGCGGCGCCTGGACCGCCCCCGTGGTGGCCCTCGTCGGCACCGGCGCGCTGATCGCCGCCGCGCTCCAGCAGCCCTTCGGCAGCCGCCAGACGGTCATCGCCGCCGCGTTCTACGCCATCTGCTCCGGCATAGCCGTGGCCCGCCCCCTCAAGGGCGCCCTCGACTGGCTCGTGCCCCCGGTCTTCCGGGCCGCCGAGTACTGCACGGTCCTGATCCTGGCCGCCCGAAGCGACATCGACGGGGCGCTCCCCGCGGCCTTCGGACTGGTCTCGGCGGTCGCCTACCATCACTACGACACGGTGTACCGCATCCGAGGCGGCACCGGCGCCCCGCCCCAGTGGCTGGTGCGCACGATCGGCGGACACGAGGGCCGGACCCTGGTCGTGGCCGTGCTCGCCGCCGCACTCACCGGAGCCTCCGGTTTCACCACGGCGCTCACCGCGCTCGCCGTGGCCGTGGCAGTGATCGTGCTGGTGGAGTCCATCCGCTTCTGGGTGTCCTCCGGGGCGCCCGCCGTTCACGACGAAGGAGAACCCGCATGATCGGCCTCGTACTGGCAGCCGGCGCAGGACGGCGCCTGCGCCCCTACACCGACACGCTGCCCAAGGCGCTCGTGCCGGTGGACGGCGAGAAGACGATCCTCGACCTCACGCTGGCCAACTTCGCCGAGATCGGGCTCACCGAGGCCGCGATCGTCGTCGGCTACCGCAAGGAGGCCGTCTACGCCCGCAAGGAGGAGCTGGAGGCCGCCTACGGCCTGAAGCTGACCCTTGTGGACAACGACAAGGCCGAGGAGTGGAACAACGCCTACTCCCTGTGGTGCGCCCGTGACGTGCTGAAGCGCGGCGTGCTTCTCGCCAACGGCGACACCGTGCACCCGGTCTCCGTCGAGAAGACGCTGCTGGCCGCCCGCGGCGACGGCAAGAAGATCATCCTCGCCCTCGACACGGTGAAGTCCCTCGCCGACGAGGAGATGAAGGTCGTCGTGGAGGACGGCAGGGGCGTCCGGCGGATCACCAAGCTGATGGACCCGGCCGAGGCCACCGGTGAGTACATCGGCCTCACCCTCATCGAGGCCGAGGCGGCCGAGGAGCTGGCCGACGCGCTGAAGGCCACCTTCGAGCGCGACCCGGACCTCTACTACGAGGACGGCTACCAGGAGCTCGTCAACCGCGGCTTCACCGTGGACGTCGCCCCCATCGGTGACGTGAGCTGGGTCGAGATCGACAACCACGACGACCTCGCGAAGGGCCGGGAGATCGCGTGCCGGTACTGACCCGACTCATCCCGTCCCCGGTCTTCGTCGACATCAGCCGGGGTGCCATGCACGATCTGGCCGGGCTCCTCGCCGACCAGCGGATCTCCGCCTCCGGCAAGCTCGCCATCGCGATCAGCGGCGGCTCCGGGCTGGCCCTGCGCGAGAAGCTGGCCCCGGCCCTGCCGGGCGCCGACTGGTACTGCGTCTCCGGCGGCAACATCGACGCCGCGGTGCAGCTGGCCGACGACATCAAGGGCAAGCGCTACGACGCCGTGGTCGGCCTCGGCGGCGGCAAGATCATCGACGTGGCGAAGTACGCCGCGGCCCGGGTCGGCCTGCCGCTGGTCTCGGTCGCCACGAACCTCGCCCACGACGGCCTCTGCTCGCCGGTCGCCACCCTGGACAACGACAACGGCCGGGGCTCCTACGGCGTGCCCATGCCCATCGCCATGGTGATCGACCTGTCGGTGATCCGTACCGCCCCCGACCGCTTCGTGCGGTCCGGCATCGGCGACGCGATCTCCAACATCTCCGCCATCGCCGACTGGGAACTCTCGCACCAGGTCAACGGTGAACAGATCGACGGACTCGCCGCCGCCATGGCCCGTACCGCCGGCGAGGCCGTCCTGCGCCACCCCGGCACCGTCGCCGACGACGAGTTCCTCACCGTCCTCGCCGAGTCGCTGGTGCTCTCCGGCATCGCCATCTCGATCAGCGGCGACACCCGGCCCTCGTCCGGCGCCTGCCACGAGATCAGCCACGCGTTCGACCTGCTCTTCCCGAAGCGGGCCGCCAGCCACGGCGAGCAGGTCGGCCTCGGCGCCGCCTTCGCCATGCACCTGCGCGGCGCCGTGGACGAGTCGGGCCTCTTCGCCGACGTACTGCGCAGGCACGGCCTGCCGGTCACGCCCGAGGAGATCGGCTTCACCGCCGACGAATTCGTCCAGGCCGTCGAGTACGCCCCCCAGACCCGCCCGGGACGCTTCACGGTCCTGGAACACCTCAGCCTCTCCACCGACCAGATCAGGGACGCGTACGCCGACTATGCCAAGACCATCAGTAGCTGAACTCCGCCCGGTCGTTCACCCGCCGGGCGTCAAGGACCGGCGCAGCGGTGAACACTGGGCGGGCCGGATATACATGCGCGAGGTCTCCCTGCGCATCGACCGGTACCTGGTGAACACCAAGGTCACGCCCAACCAGCTGACCTACCTGATGACGCTGGCCGGTGTGCTGGCCGCGCCCGCCCTGCTCGTCCCGGGCATCTGGGGCGCGGTGCTCGGCGTCGTGATGGTCCAGCTGTACCTGCTGCTCGACTGCGTGGACGGCGAGGTCGCGCGCTGGAAGAAGCAGTTCTCGCTCGGCGGCGTCTACCTCGACCGGGTCGGCGCCTACCTGTGCGACGCGGCCGTGCTCGTCGGCTTCGGCCTGCGCGCCGCCGACCTGTGGGGCACCGGCCGCATCGACTGGCTGTGGGCCTTCCTCGGCACGCTCGCCGCGCTCGGCGCGATCCTGATCAAGGCCGAGACGGACCTGGTCGGCGTCGCCCGCCACCAGGGCGGACTGCCGCCGGTCAAGGAGTCCGCCTCCGAGCCGCGCTCCTCCGGCATGGCGTTCGCCCGCCGGGCCGCCGGCGCGCTCAAGTTCCACCGGCTCATCCTCTGCGTCGAGGCGTCCCTGGTCATCCTGGTCGCGGCCGTCCTGGACGAGGTGCGGGACGACTTCTTCTTCAGCCGCCTCGCGGTCGCGGTCCTGGCGGGCATCGCCCTGCTCCAGACCCTGCTGCACCTCGTGTCGGTCCTGGCATCGAGCAGGCTGAAGTGAGCACACCCATGAAACTCGGCGCGGTCATCATCACCATGGGCAACCGCCCGGCCGAGCTGCGCGCCCTGCTCGACTCGGTCGCCGCCCAGGAGGGCGACCGGATCGAGGTGGTCGTCGTCGGCAACGGCTCGCCCGTACCCGACGTCCCCCCGGGGGTCCGCACCGTCGAGCTGCCCGAGAACCTCGGCATCCCCGGCGGACGGAACGTCGGCATCGAGGCGTTCGGGCCCTCCGGCGCCGACGTGGACGCCCTGCTCTTCCTGGACGACGACGGGCTGCTGCCCCTCACCGACACCGCGGAACTGTGCCGGCAGGCGTTCGCGGACGACCCCCGGCTCGGCATCATCAGCTTCCGCATCGCGGACCCGGAGACCGGGGTCACCCAGCGCCGGCACGTGCCGAGGCTGCGCGCCGCCGACCCGATGCGCTCGTCCCGCGTGACCACGTTCCTGGGCGGCGCCAACGCGGTGCGCACCCGGGTGCTGGCCGAGGTCGGCCCGCTGCCGGGCGACTTCTTCTACGCGCACGAGGAGACGGACCTCGCCTGGCGGGCGCTGGACGCCGGCTGGCTGATCGACTACCGCGCGGACATGGTGCTGCACCACCCCACCACGGCCCCGTCCCGCCATGCCGTCTACCACCGCATGGTGGCCCGCAACCGGGTCTGGCTGGCCCGGCGCAACCTCCCCGCGCCCCTCGTGCCGGTGTACCTCGGGGTGTGGATGCTGCTGACCCTGCTGCGCCGGCCGTCCGGCGAGGCGCTCAAGGCGTGGTTCGGCGGCTTCCGGGAGGGCTGGCGGACTCCCTGCGGACCGCGCCGCCCGATGAAGTGGCGTACGGTGTGGCGACTGACCAGGCTGGGCCGCCCTCCGGTCATCTGAGAGGCTCCCCTCTGGGAGCATGAGGCGTATTTTTCTTGTCGGGACCTGTCCGCCCTGAGCCGCGCCCGCGACTGGCTGCGCATTTCGAATACGAGAGTTTCTTCTGGTGAGTGACACAACCCATGGTGGCGCGGTTGCGGTGAGCAGCCCGCCATCGGCCGACGACGGTCTGAGCGCGGCCGAGCTGGCCGCGAAGTACGGCCTTGCGGTCAGCGGTGCCCGGCCCGGACTCCTCGAGTACGTGCGCCAGCTCCAGGGGCGACGCCATTTCATCCTGGCGTTCTCCCGGGCCAAGCTGACCGCCCAGTACAGCCAGGCGAAGCTGGGCCAGCTGTGGCAGGTGGCGACCCCCCTCCTGAACGCGGCGGTCTACTTCCTCATCTTCGGGCTGATCCTCGGCACGAAGAAGGGGATACCGCAGGAGGTCTTCATCCCGTTCCTGGTGACCGGGGTGTTCGTCTTCACCTTCACGCAGAGCTCCGTGATGGCCGGCGTACGCGCGATCTCCGGGAACCTCGGCCTGGTGAGGGCCCTGCACTTCCCGCGCGCCTCGCTGCCCATCTCCTTCTCGCTCCAGCAGCTCCAGCAGCTGCTGTACTCGATGATCGTGCTGATCGCGGTCACGGTCGGATTCGGCAGCTACCCCCGGCTCTCCTGGCTGCTGGTGATCCCCGCCCTGGTGATGCAGTTCTTCTTCAACACCGGACTGGCCCTCGCCATGGCCAGGATGGGGGCCAAGACCCCCGACCTGGCACAGCTGATGCCGTTCGTCATGCGCACCTGGATGTACGCGTCCGGGGTCATGTTCTCCATCCCGGTGATGCTCGCGGACAAGCCGGCCTGGATCACCGATGTGCTCCAGTACAACCCGGCGGCCATCTACATGGACCTGGTCAGGTTCGCCCTGATCGACGGATACGGCTCCGAGAACCTGCCGGACCACGTCTGGGTGGTCGCCCTCGCCTGGTCGATCGTGGTGGGCATCGTGGGCTTCGTGTACTTCTGGAAGGCAGAGGAACGGTACGGCCGTGGCTGACGACAACACCGCGGGGCGCGTCCCCACCGTGATCGCCGACGACGTGCACATCGTGTACCGCGTCAACGGCGGCGGCGGTGGCAAGGGCAGCGCCACCGCCGCACTGAGCCGGATCATGCGCCGCGAGAAGGGCGCGGAGCGCGGGGTGCGCAAGGTGCACGCCGTGCGCGGGGTGACCTTCACCGCCTACCGGGGCGAGGCGATCGGACTCATCGGGACGAACGGCTCCGGCAAGTCGACGCTGCTCCGCGCCATCGCGGGACTCCTGCCGACGGAGAGCGGCAGCGTCTACACGGACGGCCAGCCCTCGCTGCTCGGCGTCAACGCCGCGCTGATGAGCGACCTGACCGGCGAGCGCAACGTGGTGCTCGGCGGTCTCGCGATGGGCATGAGCCGCGAGGAGATCCGCGAGCGCTACGACGACATCGTGGAGTTCTCGGGCATCAACGACAAGGGCGACTTCATCACCCTGCCGATGCGCACCTACTCCTCCGGTATGGCCGCCCGCCTCCGCTTCTCCATCGCGGCCGCCAAGAACCACGACGTCCTCATGATCGACGAGGCGCTGGCGACCGGTGACCGCAAGTTCCAGATCCGCTCCGAGGCGCGGATCCGGGAGCTGCGCAAGGAGGCCGGGACGGTCTTCCTGGTCAGCCACAGCAACAAGTCGATCCGGGACACCTGCAACCGGGTGCTGTGGCTGGAGAAGGGCGAGCTCCTGATGGACGGGCCGACCGAGGAGGTCCTGCGGGCCTACGAACGGGAGACCGGCAAGTAGGGCGCCCAGCGTCGCACGGCTCGCGGCCTCCGCCGGACCTCTCCGGCGGAGGCCGCGCCATGTCCGGACCGCGGAGCGGAGTCCGGAGATCCGCGCCTCGTCGTACGGCGGCCGTCGCGATCTCCTACCGCCGGATGACGTGAACGCGCTCCGGCGGGGGGAAAGTTGACGCGGGCCTCGGGTCCGGTCCCGCACGGCCCGGACCCCGGCGTTTGGATGAGCGTTGTACAACGTAAGCTGTACCGGTGCTGATTCGCCGCAAGTGGGGCGATACCGCCCGGGGGACGGTCGGGAGCCGTCCCCGACACTCGGAAGGGCGGGCGGCGTGTCCGGAATGGGGTATTTTGGGTCAGCAGTGTAGAACGGGAGTTGTGACGGCTATGACGGAAGATCTCCCGCTCCGAGGTGCTCACGCCGTCCCCGCGCAGGGCGGTCCGCAGTGACCCGTACCCGGCAGACGCGGCCCGACACCGCCGCATCCGGAACCCTCGACAAGGCAGCCCACGAGAACTTTCCGGTCGCCCCCTTCTTCCTGCCGCGCGCCTGGCGCGACGACCTCATGGCCGTCTACGGCTTCGCCCGGCTCGTGGACGACATCGGCGACGGTGACCTCGCCCCAGGCGGCGCCGACGCGGTGCACCTCGGCCTGGACCCGGCCCAGAGCGACGACAGGCTCGCGATGCTCGACGCGCTCGAGAGCGATCTGCGCCGCGTCTTCGCGACCACCGGCGAGACCCCGCACCACCCGTTGATGCGGGCGCTCCGGCCGACCGCCCGGCGCCGCGCGCTCACCCCCGAACCGTTCATCGGTCTCATCGAGGCCAACCGGCAGGACCAGAAGGTCCGCCGCTACGGCACGTACGAGGAACTCCTCGCTTACTGCGAGCTCTCCGCCAACCCCGTCGGCCGCCTCGTCCTCCAGCTCACCGGCACCGCGAGCCCCGAGCGCCTGCGCCGCTCCGACGCCGTGTGCACCGCACTGCAGATCGTGGAGCACCTCCAGGACGTCGCCGAGGACCTCGGCCGCGACCGCGTCTACCTTCCGGCCGAGGACATGGCCCGGTTCCACGTCGGCGAGAGCGACCTCGCGGCGCCCACCGCGAACGCGTCGGTCCGCTCCCTGATCGCGTACGAAGCGGAACGCGCCCGGGATCTGCTGAATGAAGGCACCCCCCTGGTGGGTAGCGTCCACGGCAGGCTCAGACTGCTTCTCGCCGGATTCGTGGGAGGAGGACGCGCCGCCCTCACCGCGATCGCGGCCGCCGGATTCGACGTACTGCCCGGACCACCCGGACCCACCAAGCCCAGCCTGCTGCGCGAAGTGGGAGTTGTCTTGCGAAAAGCGCGTAGAGAGGGGTGAGCCGGACCGTGGAGGGACAGACGACGTACATGTCGGCACCGGTGCAGGCCGCATACAGTTACTGCGAGGCGGTCACCGGACAGCAGGCGCGTAACTTCGCGTACGGCATCAGGCTGCTGCCGGCCGAGAAGCGGCAGGCCATGTCGGCCCTGTACGCATTCTCCCGTCGCGTGGACGACATCGGTGACGGCGAACTGGAGCCGGAGTCCAAGCGCGTCCGCCTGGAGAGCACCCGCACCCTGCTCGACCGGGTCCGCACCGGCAAGGTCGAGGAGGACGACACCGACCCGGTCGCCGTCGCCCTCGCCGACGCCGCCCGCAGGTTCCCGCTGCCGCTCGAAGGGCTCGACGAGCTCATCGACGGCGTCCTGATGGACGTGGACGGAGCCGTCTACGAGACCTGGGACGACCTCAAGGTCTACTGTCGGTGCGTCGCGGGCGCCATCGGGCGCCTCAGCCTCGGCGTGTTCGGTACGGAGCCGGGCGCCCCCGGCGCCGAGCGCGCCCCCGAGTACGCCGACACGCTCGGCCTCGCCCTCCAGCTGACGAACATCCTGCGCGACGTCCGCGAGGACGCGGGCAACGGCCGCACCTACCTGCCCGCCGACGACCTCGCCAAGTTCGGCTGCTCCGCGGGCTTCCAGCGGGCCACCCCGCCGCCCGGCTCCGACTTCGCGGGCCTCGTCCACTTCGAGGTCCGGCGCGCCCGCGCCCTGTTCGCCGAGGGCTACCGGCTGCTGCCGATGCTCGACCGGCGCAGCGGCGCCTGCGTGGCGGCCATGGCCGGCATCTACCGCAGGCTCCTCGACCGCATCGAGCGCGACCCCGAGGCGGTGCTGCGCGGCCGGGTCTCGCTCCCGGGACACGAGAAGGCGTACGTCGCGGTGCGCGGCCTGTCCGGTCTCGACGCCCGGCACATCTCGCGGCGCACGGCCCGAGGGCGTGTCTGAATGCGCCTCAGGTACATCTCGCGCACCATGTGCATCAAGGAAGAACGCGGCGGACGGCGGGCAACCCCCGGCCGGGCGGCCGCGTCCCTGTCTGGGCAGGACCGATCCGAGCAGGGCCGATGGGCGAACTGCCGGCGAGAGGGGAACGCGTGAACGACGACGTGCTGGGCCCTTCCCGCGCGGTCGTGATCGGCGGCGGACTCGCCGGTGTCACGGCGGCGCTCCGCCTGGCCGATGCCGGGCTTGACGTGACCCTGCTCGAAGGGCGGCCCCGGCTCGGCGGGCTCGCCTTCTCCTTCCGCCGGGGCGAGCTGACCGTCGACAACGGCCAGCACGTCTACCTGCGGTGCTGCACGGCCTACCGCTGGTTCCTCGACCGGGTCGACGGCGCCCGCCTGGCACCGCTGCAAAACCGTTTGGACGTGCCGGTGCTGGACGTCGGGCGACCCGCGGGCCCCCGGCTCGGACGGCTGCGCCGCAACGCGCTCCCGGTCCCGCTGCACCTCGCCGCCGGTCTCGCCGGATACCCGCACCTGTCGCTCGCCGAACGCACCGGCGTCGCCCGTGCCGCGCTCGCCCTCGGCCGGCTCGACCCGGACGACCCCGCCCTCGACGCCGAGGACTTCGGCAGCTGGCTCGCCCGGCACGGCCAGTCGCCGCGCACCATCGAGGCGCTGTGGGACCTCGTCGGCGTCGCCACCCTCAACGCCACCGCCCCCAACGCCTCGCTCGGACTCGCCGCGAAGGTCTTCAAGACCGGGCTGCTCTCCGACCCGGGCGCGGCCGACATCGGCTGGGCCGCCGTACCGCTCGGGGACATCCACGACACGATGAGCCGCAAGGCCCTGGACTCCGCAGGTGTCCGTACCGAACTGCGCACCAAGGCCCAGGGCCTCGCCCGCGCCGAGGACGGGCACTGGGTGGTGGACACCGGCGCCGAACGGATCGAGGCGGACACGGTCGTCCTGGCCGTACCGCAGCGCGAGACCCACGCCCTGCTGCCCGAGGGCGCGCTCGACGCACCGGACAAGCTCCTGGAGATCGGTACGTCCCCGATCCTCAACGTGCACGTCGTCTACGACCGCAAGGTGCTGAGGCGGCCCTTCTTCGCCGCGCTCGGCTCCCCGGTCCAGTGGGTCTTCGACCGCACCGAGGCGTCCGGCCTCACCGGACCCGGGCAGTACCTCGCGGTCTCCCAGTCCGCGGCCGGCGACGAGATCGACCTGCCCGTCGCCGAACTGCGCGCCCGCTACCTGCCCGAACTGGAACGGCTGCTGCCCGCCGCCCGAGGCGCCGGCATCCGGGACTTCTTCGTCACCCGCGAGCGCACCGCGACCTTCGCGCCCGCGCCCGGCGTCGGCCGGCTGCGCCCCGGGACGCTCACCCGCGCCCCCGGACTCTTCCTGGCAGGCGCCTGGACCGCCACCGGCTGGCCCGCCACGATGGAGGGCGCGGTCCGCAGTGGCGCGAGTGCCGCCGACGCCGCGCTCCTGGCGCTCGGCCGCCCCCATGAACATCCGCTGCAGGAGGCGGCATGAGCAGTACCACCGGAACAAGAGGAGAGTCAGTGACCCCGGCGAATCCGGCTTCCGACACCGTGGCGGAGACCACGGACGTCACCGCGCTTCTGGAGCGCGGACGGGCCCTTTCCGCGCCGGTGCTCCGGGCCGCCGTCGACCGGCTCGCACCGCCCATGGACACCGTGGCCGCCTACCACTTCGGCTGGATCGACGCCCAGGGCAGGCCCGCCGACGGCGACGGCGGCAAGGCCGTCCGCCCGGCGCTGGCGCTGCTGTCCGCCGAGGCGGCCGGCGCCGCGGCGGAGGCCGGTATCCCCGGTGCCGTCGCCGTCGAACTCGTGCACAACTTCTCGCTGCTGCACGACGACCTGATGGACGGCGACGAGCAGCGGCGCCACCGCGACACCGTGTGGAAGGTGCACGGCCCCGCCCAGGCCATCCTGGTCGGCGACGGCCTGTTCGCCCTGGCCTACGACATACTGCTGGAGCTCGGCACGGCCGAGGCGGGCCGCGCGGCCCGGCGGCTGACCACGGCGACCCGCAAGCTCATCGACGGGCAGGCCCAGGACATCTCCTACGAGCACCGCGAGAGCGTCACCGTCGAGGAGTGCCTGGAGATGGAGGGCAACAAGACCGGCGCCCTCCTCGCCTGCGCCTGCTCCATCGGCGCGGTGCTCGGTGGTGCCGACGACCGCACGGCCGACGTCCTGGAGGCGTACGGCCACCACCTCGGCCTCGCCTTCCAGGCGGTCGACGACCTCCTCGGCATCTGGGGCGACCCCGAGTCCACCGGCAAGCAGACCTGGAGCGATCTGCGCCAGCGCAAGAAGTCCCTGCCGGTCGTCGCCGCGCTCGCCGCGGGCGGACCGGCCTCCGAGCGCCTCGGCGAACTGCTCGCCGCCGACGCCAAGAGCAGCGACTTCGACAGCTTCTCCGAGGAGGAGTTCGCCGCCCGTGCGGCGCTCATCGAGGAGGCGGGCGGTCGCGAGTGGACCGCCCAGGAGGCGCGTCGTCAGCATGCGGTCGCCATAGAGGTGCTGCACGGTGTCGACATGCCGGAACCCGTGCGGGCGCAGCTCACGGCGCTCGCGGACTTCGTCGTCGTACGAAAGAGATGATCACTATCTGGTCCATATGACTCGCAGTCGCCGGCCGGCGCCCCCACGGGCGCCGGCCGACGGAGACCCCAGCACAGCAGAGGACCACCTGCACGAAGGGGAAGCCATGACAGCGACGACCGACGGAAGCACCGGGGCCGTTGACCCCCGCGCAGCCTCGGCCAGCAGAAAGACAACCGAATCAACCATCGCCGCGGACGGTGTACAGGCCGCCGCGCGGCGGGCCGCGGAGCGCTCGGTGGAGCATCTCCTCGGCAGGCAGGACGAACAGGGCTGGTGGAAGGGCGACCTCGCCACCAACGTCACGATGGACGCCGAGGACCTTCTGCTCCGCCAGTTCCTCGGCATCCAGGACCCCGCCACGGTCCGGGCCGCCGCCGGGTTCATCCGCGGCGAACAGCTCGGCGACGGGACGTGGGCGACCTTCCACGGCGGCCCCGCGGACCTCTCCACCACCATCGAGGCGTACGTCGCGCTGCGGCTGGCCGGCGACCGGCCCGAGGACCCGCACATGGCCCGGGCCGCGGGCTGGGTCAGGGAGCAGGGCGGCATCGCCGCGAGCCGGGTCTTCACCCGGATCTGGCTGGCCCTCTTCGGCTGGTGGAAGTGGGACGACCTGCCGGAGCTCCCTCCGGAGCTGATGTTCTTCCCGAAGTGGGTCCCGCTCAACATCTACGACTTCGGATGCTGGGCCCGTCAGACCATCGTGCCGCTCACCATCGTGTCGGCGAAGCGGCCGGTGCGGCCCGCCCCCTTCGCCCTGGACGAGCTGCACACCGACCCGGAGCACCCGAATCCGCCCAAGCGCCCCGCACCGGCGCGGAGTTGGGACGGGTTCTTCCAGCGGCTCGACAAGGCGCTGCACGTCTACCACCGCTTCGCGCCGCGCCGACTGCGCCGGGTCGCCATGAACGCCGCCGCCCGCTGGATCATCGAACGCCAGGAGAACGACGGCTGCTGGGGCGGCATCCAGCCGCCCGCCGTCTACTCGGTCATCGCGCTGCACCTCCTCGGCTACGACCTCGAACACCCGGTGATGCGGGCGGGACTCGAATCGCTCGACCGCTTCGCCGTGTGGCGCGAGGACGGCACCCGCATGATCGAGGCGTGCCAGTCCCCGGTCTGGGACACCTGCCTGGCCACCATCGCGCTCGTCGACGCCGGGGTCGCCCCCGACCACCCGGCGCTCGTGAAGGCGGCGGACTGGATGCTCGCGGAGGAGATCGTCCGGCCGGGCGACTGGGCGGTGCGCCGGCCCGGACTGGAGCCCGGAGGCTGGGCGTTCGAGTTCCACAACGACAACTACCCCGACATCGACGACACCGCGGAGGTGGTCCTCGCCCTGCGCCGGGTCCGCCACCCCGACCAGGCCCGGGTGGACGCCGCGATCGAACGCGGGGTGCGCTGGAACGTCGGCATGCGGTCCCGCAACGGCGCCTGGGGCGCGTTCGACGCGGACAACACCAGCCCCTTCCCCAACCGGCTGCCCTTCTGCGACTTCGGTGAGGTCATCGACCCGCCGTCCGCCGACGTCACCGGGCACGTGGTGGAGATGCTGGCCGTCGAGGGGCGTGCCGCGCACCCCGTCACCCGGCGCGGCGTCGAATGGCTGCTGTCCGAACAGGACGCGGGCGGCGGCTGGTTCGGGCGCTGGGGCGTCAACTACGTGTACGGGACGGGGTCGGTGGTCCCCGCGCTGACCGCCGCCGGGCTGCCACCGTCGCACCCGGCGATCCGGCGCGCGGTCGAGTGGCTGGAGTCCGTCCAGAACGACGACGGCGGCTGGGGCGAGGACCTGCGCTCCTACACCGAGGAGAAGTGGATCGGCCAGGGGGCTTCCACCGCCTCCCAGACCGCCTGGGCGCTCCTCGCGCTGCTCGCCGCGGGGCGGCGGGACACCGTCGCCGTGACCCGGGGCATCGCCTGGCTGACCGAGACCCAGCAGGCCGACGGCTCCTGGGACGAGCCCTACTTCACGGGCACCGGTTTCCCCTGGGACTTCTCCATCAACTACCACCTCTACCGTCAGGTCTTCCCGCTCACCGCCCTCGGGCGGTACGTGCACGGCGATCCGTTCGCGGGCCGCACACCGACGCACGAGGGGGCCTGATGGGGGAGTCCGGGCCGGCCGCCCCGCTGCTGATCGCCTGCGCGCTCGGCATCGAACAGCTCGCCCTGCGCACCGGCAGGGGGAGGGCGGTGGACGCCCCGGCGCGGGTCACCGTGCTCCGCACCGGCATGGGCCCCAGGGCGGCCGAGACCGCCGTGGCGCGCGCGCTCGGGCGGGACGGCGCGGCGGCGGACACCGCCGTCATCGCCTCCGGGTTCTGCGCCGGCCTCGCGCCCGGGATGCACCCGGGCGACCTGGTGGTGGCCGAGGAGACCCGGGCCGCCGGGGACTCCGTCCCGTGCACCGGAGCGGACCTGCTGGCCGAAGCGCTGGCCAGGGCCGTACCGGGGCGCACCGTACACACCGGCCCGCTGACCGGGTCCGACCATGTCGTCCGGGGACATGAGCGGTCCGAACTGCGGGCCACCGGGGCGATCGCGGTGGACATGGAGTCCGCCGCGACCCTGCGTACCGCCCTGCGGTCCGGGCCACGCCCGGTTGCCGCCGTACGGGTGGTCGTGGACGCTCCGGAGCATGAGCTCGTCCGCATCGGCACGTTCCGCGGTGGAATATCGGCTTTCCGCGTTCTCCGTGCCGTCCTGCCGGCTTTCTATGAATGGCACCGATCTTTGCTGCTCCCCAGGAGGTGAGCCAGATGGCCATGCCGCTTCGTCAGTCCATCAAGGTTGCGACGTATCTCATTGAACAGAAGCTCCGCAAGCGGGACAAATTCCCGCTGATTGTCGAGCTGGAGCCGTTGTACGCCTGCAACCTCGCCTGCGAGGGCTGCGGGAAGATCCAGCACCCGGCCGGAGTCCTCAAACAGCGCATGCCCGTGGCCCAGGCCGTCGGCGCCGTGCTCGAATCGGGCGCCCCGATGGTCTCCATCGCCGGCGGCGAACCACTGATGCACCCTCAGATCGACGAGATCGTGCGCCAGCTGGTGGCGAGGAGGAAGTACGTCTTCCTCTGCACCAACGCGATGCTGCTGCGCAAGAAGATCGAGAAGTTCACGCCCTCGCCCTACTTCGCGTTCGCCGTGCACATCGACGGGCTCCGGGAGCGGCACGACGAGTCGGTCGCCAAGGAAGGGGTGTTCGACGAGGCGGTGGCGGCGATCAAGGAGGCCAAGCGGCGCGGCTTCCGGGTCACCACCAACTCCACCTTCTTCAACACCGACACCCCGCAGACCATCATCGAGGTGCTCAACTTCCTCAACGACGACCTCAAGGTGGACGAGATGATGATCTCGCCCGCCTACGCGTACGAGAAGGCGCCCGACCAGGAGCACTTCCTGGGCGTCGAGCAGACCCGGGAGCTGTTCAAGAAGTCCTTCGCCGGCGGCAACCGCAGCCGGTGGCGGCTCAACCACTCGCCGCTCTTCCTGGACTTCCTGGAGGGCAAGGCCGACTTCCCGTGCACCGCCTGGGCCATCCCCAACTACTCCCTGTTCGGCTGGCAGCGGCCCTGCTACCTGATGAGCGACGGCTACGTGCCGACGTACCGGCAGCTCATCGAGGAGACCGACTGGGACAAGTACGGCCGGGGCAAGGACCCGCGCTGCGCCAACTGCATGGCGCACTGCGGCTACGAACCCACCGCCGTCCTCGCCACCATGGGTTCCCTGAAGGAGTCCCTGCGCGCGATGCGCGAGACCGTCAGCGGCAACTGATCCGCGTCACCCGGCCGGGCTCCCGCGCGGAGCCCGGCCGTCACCTTGGGCAGGAAACAGGACCACAGAGAGAGGGGGCCCGGGGCATGACGCTGCTGCAGAGCATCCGGGGGCCGCACGATCTGAAGGCACTGAACGCGTCACAGCTCGGCGGACTCGCCGAAGAGATCCGTACGTTCCTGGTGCAGGCCGTGGCCAGGACCGGGGGCCATCTCGGCCCCAACCTCGGGGTGGTGGAGCTGACCATCGCCCTGCACCGGGTCTTCGACTCGCCCGTCGACCGCATCCTGTGGGACACCGGGCACCAGACCTACGTGCACAAACTGCTCACCGGACGCCAGGACTTCTCCAAGCTGCGCGGCAAGGGCGGGCTCTCCGGCTACCCGTCCCGCGAGGAGTCCGCGCACGACGTCATCGAGAACTCGCACGCCTCGACCGTCCTCGGCTGGGCCGACGGCCTCGCCAAGGCAGGCGAGGTACGCGCCCGCGGCAGCCACGTCGTCGCCGTCATCGGGGACGGGGCCCTCACCGGCGGCATGGCCTGGGAGGCCCTGAACAACATCGCCGCCGCCGGGGACCGCCCGCTGATCGTCGTCGTCAACGACAACGAGCGCTCCTACGCGCCCACCATCGGCGGCCTCGCCCGCCACCTGTCCATCCTGCGCACCACCGACGGCTACGAGCGCTTCCTGTCCTGGGGCAAGGGGCTCCTGGAACGCACCCCCGTCATCGGGCAGCCGCTGTACGGGTCGCTGCACGGAGCCAAGAAGGGCTTCAAGGACTTCGTCGCCCCGCAGGGCATGTTCGAGGACCTGGGGCTGAAGTACATCGGCCCGGTCGACGGACACGACACCGCCGCCGTCGAGGCCGCCCTGCACCGCGCCAAGGGTTACCGGGGCCCGGTCCTCGTCCACTGCATCACCGAGAAGGGGCGCGGGTACGCCCCCGCCCTGCGCGACGAGGCCGACCGCTTCCACACCGTCGGCGCGATGGACCCCCTGACCTGCGCCCCGCTCGTACCCGCCGCCGGCCCGTCCTGGACCTCCGTGTTCGCGGACGAGATCGCGGCGATCGGGGCGGAGCGCCCGGACGTCGTCGCGCTCACCGCCGCGATGCTCGACCCGGTCGGGCTGACGAAGTTCGCCGAGGCGTTCCCGGACCGCGTCTGGGACGTGGGCATCGCGGAGCAGCACGCGGCGGTCAGCGCCGCCGGGCTCGCCACGGGCGGGCTGCACCCGGTCGTCGCCGTCTACGCCACCTTCCTCAACCGGGCGTTCGACCAGCTCCTGATGGACGTCGCCCTGCACCGGTGCGGGGTCACCTTCGTCCTGGACCGGGCCGGGGTCACCGGGCCCGACGGGGCCTCGCACAACGGCATGTGGGACCTGTCCGTGCTCCAGGTCGTGCCGGGACTGCGCATCGCCGCCCCGCGCGACGCGGACCGGCTGCGCGAGGAGCTGCGCGAGGCGGTCGCCGTGGACGACGCGCCGACCGTCGTGCGGTTCCCGAAGGAGTCGGTGGGGGACGCGATCGAGGCGGTCGGCCGGATCGGGGGGATGGACGTGCTGCGACGCGACGAGGACGCCGACGTGCTCCTGGTCGCCGTCGGCGTGATGGCCTCCGTCTGCCTGCGCACCGCCGAACTGCTGTCGGGCGCCGGCGTCCGCTGCACCGTGGTGGACCCCCGCTGGGTCAAACCGGTCGACGCGGCGCTGCCGCCGCTCGCCGCCGCGCACCGGCTCGTCGCGGTGGTCGAGGACAACGTCCGGGCCGGGGGCGTCGGTTCGGCGGTCGGGCAGGCGCTGCGGGACGCGGGCGTCGACGTACCGCTGCGCACCTTCGGCATTCCCGAGCAGTTCCTCGCGCACGGCAAGCGGTCCGAGGTGCTGGCCGACATCGGACTCACACCGGTCGAGATCGCCGGCCGGATCAGCGCCGTCACGGCCGCCCGGAAGGCGGCCGGCGGCACGGGGCACGACGCCCGGGGCAACGGGCACAAGGAGAGCGGGGCATGAAGGACGACGAGCCCAAGGGCTTCGATCTGGCGCGGCTTCTCGCCGAGCGCGGCGCCGAACGCTACGAGCTGCACACCAGGCACCTCAACCACCAGCTCCCGCGCATGCTGCACACCATCGGCTTCGACAAGGTCTACGAACGGGCCGAGGGCGTGCACTTCTGGGACGCGGACGGCAACGACTACCTGGACATGCTCGCCGGATTCGGTGTCATGGGCCTGGGCCGCCACCACCCCGTCGTACGCAAGGCGCTGCACGACGTCCTCGACGCCTCGCTCGCCGACCTGACCCGGTTCGACTGCCAGCCGCTGCCCGGCCTGCTCGCCGAGAAGCTGCTGAGCCACAGCCCGCACCTGGACCGGGTGTTCTTCGGCAACAGCGGCACCGAGGCCGTCGAGACGGCCCTCAAGTTCGCCCGGTACGCCACCGGCCGGCCCCGCGTCCTGTACTGCGAGCACGCCTTCCACGGGCTGACCACCGGCTCCCTCTCGGTCAACGGCGAGGGCGGGTTCCGGGACGGCTTCGCCCCGCTGCTGCCCGACACCGCGATCCCGCTCGGCGACCTCGGCGCGCTGCGGCGGGAGCTGAAGCGGGGCGATGTGGCCGCCCTGGTGGTGGAGCCGATCCAGGGCAAGGGGGTGCACGCGGCGCCGCCCGGCTACCTCCGCGAGGCCCAGGAGCTGCTGCGCAGGCACAAGGCCCTGCTCATCGCCGACGAGGTGCAGACCGGCCTCGGCAGGACCGGTGACTTCTACGCGTACCAGCACGAGGAGGGGGTGGAACCGGACCTCGTCTGCGTTGCCAAGGCGCTCTCCGGCGGCTACGTGCCGGTCGGGGCGACGCTCGGCAGGGACTGGATCTTCAAGCGCGTCTACTCCTCGATGGACCGGGTCCTCGTCCACTCCGCGAGCTTCGGTTCCAACGCCCAGGCGATGGCGGCAGGGCTCGCGGTGCTGTCGGTGATGGAGGACGAGGAGACCGTCGCGCACGCGCGCCGCACCGGCGACCTGCTCCGCGAGCGGCTGTCCGCGCTCGTCGGGCGCTACGAGCTGCTGCACGAGGTGCGGGGGCGCGGACTGATGATCGGCATCGAGTTCGGCCGCCCCACGTCGCTGAAGCTGCGCAGCCGGTGGACCATGCTCCAGGCGGCCCGCAAGGGCCTCTTCGCGCAGATGGTGGTGGTGCCCCTGCTCCAGAAGCACCGCATCCTCACGCAGGTCTCAGGGGACCACCTCGAAGTGATCAAGCTGATCCCGCCGCTGGTCATCGATGACGCGGACGTCGACCGGTTCGTGGAGGCGTTCACCGCCGTCATGGACGACGCGCACAGCGGCGGGGGACTGATGTGGGACTTCGGACGGACCCTGGTGAAGCAGGCCGTCGCCAACCGCTGAGGGTTTTTGCCCCTGAGGCAAGAAATTTGCCTCAGGGGAAAGAATTTGGCCCAATGGAGGCATGAACCCTCCGGACGACCTGGCGGCCGACGAGCTGCCCGGTGTCGCGCCACGCCTGCGCGATCTGCGCCGAGGCCGTGGTCTCACCCTGGAGACCGCGGCCCAGCGGGCCGGGCTCTCGCCCGCCCACCTCTCCCGGCTCGAAACGGGCCGGCGCCAGCCCTCGCTGCCGATGCTGCTCCAGCTGGCCAGGATCTACGGTACGACGGTCTCCGAACTCCTGGGCGAGATGCCCCCGGAACGTGACGCGATCGTCCGCGGCCGCCCCTTCGAGGGCGCGGCGGCCGACGGCTGGATGTACCAGCAGGCCGGCGGCTCCGGCCGGGCCATGCAGGCGCTGCGCGTCCGCGTGCCGTACGGCGCCCAGGGCGACCTGGTCCGCGTCCACCCCGGCGAGGAGTGGCTGTACCTCCTGACCGGCCGTCTCCGGGTGACGCTCGGCGAGACGGTGCACGACCTCGCGCCCGGGGACGGCGCGCACTTCGACTCGCTCACCCCGCACCGGATCGCGGCCCCCGAACCCGAGGGCTCCGAACTGCTCTTCGTCCACACCCTGTTGCAGAGCCCTGCCGCCGACCTGTGCCTCGGCGGCCCGGTCCACCGCGGCTGAGACGTTTCCGCCGCCCCATTCCCGGCAGCCAGAGAGGCCAGTCATGTCCGATTCAGAGCACTACGACCCGCTCACCCCGGCCCCGCGCCCCGGTGCCGACACCCAGGAGAAGAAGATGCCGCGCGGACTCGTCATCCGGCTCTTCGCCTATCTCGTGGTCGGACACGTCATCGCCGCGTTCCTGTACCTGCTCTTCGCGGTGGGCATGCACAACCAGTAGGCCCGGTCGTCTCAGCTCTCGTCGAGGAGGCGTTCGCGCAGCCGCTCCCGGGTGGCGGGCGCGAGCTTCAGGCCGTCGGTGAGATAGCGGTCGGTGCCGCCCCAGGTCTCGTCGATGGCGGTGAAGGCCGCGGCGAGGTAGTCGGGCTGGGCGCCGAAGAGCGGGTTCAGCAGCTCCAGCACCTCCGGGGACATCCCGGCCGCCGAGGTGTCGCTGCGCCGGATGCGGTAGCGGCGGTGCGCGTCGTTCGACTTGAGGTAGTCGGCCTCGATGGTGTCCCGCCCGACGCCCACCGCCAGCAGCGTCACCGCGATCGAGAGCCCGGCCCGGTCCTTGCCGGCCGCGCAGTGCATCAGGGCGGGCACGCTGTCCTCGGCCAGGGCGTGCAGCACCCGGCTGTGCTCGGCGGTGCGCTCCAGGATGATCGAGCGGTACGAGGCGACCATGCGGCGGGTCCCCTTGCCGTCGGCCAGGATCGAGCGCAGGTCCGCCAGGTCGCCATCGCGGACCATCCGCCAGAACTGCGCCCCGTCCGCCGGGTCGCTGAGCGGGATGCTCACGTTCCGTACGCCCGGCAGCTCGATGTCCAGGCCGTCCAGCTTGTGGTCCGCCGCGTTGCGGAAGTCGAAGACCGTGTGCAGGCCGAGCCCGCCGAGGAAGGCCGCGTCCTCGGCCGTGGCGTGCGCCAGGTGGCCGCTGCGGTAGAGGCGGCCGTGCCGTACCCGGCGGCCGTCGGTGGTGGGCAGCCCGCCCAGGTCGCGGAAGTTGCGAACGCCGGTGAGCACGGGCTCCGTCGGCGGGATCTGCGGCAGCTGCTGCGTCACGGTCACTCCTGGAGGCTCTGCCCCGGCGCGTGTCGCCGACGGGTCCACGACCGCGACGATACGACATCGGTTCCTGGTGCAGGTATCTCGCCCGCGACCGGGGTTCTCGCGCACGAGCCGTTGTCCTGGGTGGCGGTGCACCACGGCTCGGTGACCCGGTGCCGTGCCTGACGGCCATGATGTGTCCGTAATGGTGCGTTATGGCCAAACTGTCCCGATTGAACGGGAGATGATCACCCGCTCGTGAGCGGGATCATATCCGTGACGGTGTGTGGTGACGCCCCGGCTGGGTATTCCCCGCGCCGCGCGGAAAGCCAAGATCCGTAATCCACGGAGTGTGACCGGAATTCCGCGCCGCATTTCCGCGGCGGAATCCGGTGCCGAACCCGCGGCTTGTTTCCGTCGTCCCGGCTCGCTTACGTTCCATGTCCATCCGGATGGAACGCCCAATCCTGCCGCCGTCCGGAATTTCGCATCCACTCACCGTGTGGCAGGAGCGGGGGAACCAGGTAAGCCGCCGACCGGGACGACCGGACGGCTAGGGGTGAAGTCGCGCCAGGCGCGGCCGGGCATCTCCAGCCCGAACCCGACAGCTCACCTCGCAGGCGCCGGAGAGGAAATTCTTCATGCCCAACTCGGGTAAGCACCGCCGTCCCAAGTCCAGCGCCATCGCCCGCGGCGTCGTCGCCGCGAGCGCCGGCGGCGCCGTCATCGCGCTTCCGCTGCTCGGCGCCACCGGTGCCCACGCCGCGGAGCAGTCCGCCCCGGCCACGTCGAAGTCGGCCGCCGCGCACACCGCCCCGGCCAAGCCCGCGAAGAGCACCGGCACCACCACCTACTCCGTGGTCTCCGGCGACTACCTGTCGAAGATCGCGGCCCAGCACCACCTCAAGGGCGGCTGGCAGAAGCTGTACCAGGACAACCGCGAGGTCGTCGGCGGGAACCCGAGCCTGATCTTCCCCGGCATGAAGCTGACCCTCGGCGCCAAGGCGGCCCCGGCCGCCGCCACTCCGTCCGAGGCGCCCGCCAAGACGGCGGAGAAGACCGAGGCGAAGGCCGCGCCCAAGACCGAGACGAAGACCGAGGCTCAGGCCGAGGCCAAGACCGAGGCGGCCCCGGCCGCCCAGGACAACGCCTCCGGCTACGTCCACCCGGTCCCGGGCAACCACACCACCGCCTACCGGGCCTCCGGTGCCAACTGGTCCAGCGGCAGCCACACCGGCATCGACTTCCCCGTCTCCACCGGCACCAGCGTGAAGGCGATCACCTCCGGCACCGTCGTCACCGCGGGCTGGGGCGGCGCCTACGGCAACCAGGTCGTCATCAAGCACGCCGACGGCCGCTACTCCCAGTACGGCCACATGTCCTCGCTCTCCGTCTCGGCGGGCCAGACCGTGACCGCGGGCCAGCAGGTCGGCCTCTCCGGCTCCACCGGCAACGCCACCGGCCCGCACCTCCACTTCGAGGTCCGCACCGGCCCGGAGTACGGCTCGGACGTCGACCCGATCGCCTACCTGGCGTCGCACGGGATCTACGTCTGATCCAGGTGGTACCGGCCCGGTGATCCGGGTCACTGAACAGCGGAGAGGGACGGAGTGCCGCGGCACTCCGTCCCTCTCCTTATTCCCTCTTTACCGAAAACTGACCGGGTGGCTTATCTCACCCTCCGTCAACCCCTTATTACGGTCGCGTAGGTCACATTCCGGGGTGCAGGATATGCGTTTGTGGCAGACGATTCGAACAACATCCAGCAGGGCGTCATCGACCGACAGGGCGCCATCGGGTCGTACGCGGCGATTGGCGACAGCTTCACCGAGGGAGTCGGCGACCCCGGCCCGGACGGAACATTCGTCGGGTGGGCCGACCGGCTCGCGGTACTCCTCGCGGACCGGCTTCCCGAGCCCGGCACACCGGTGGGCCTCGTGGGCCCACCCGTTCCCGCGCACGGGCACTTCCGGTACGCCAATCTCGCCGTACGAGGACGCCTCCTCGACCAGATAGTCGAGGAGCAGGTGCCCCGCGCCAAGGAGCTCGCCCCCGATCTGGTGAGCTTCTGCGCAGGCGGCAACGACATCATCCGGCCGGGCACCGACCCGGACGACGTGGCCGAACGCTTCGAGCGGGCGGTCGCCGACCTCACGCGGTCGGTCGGCACCGTCATGGTCACCACCGGCTTCGACACCCGTGGCGTCCCCGTGCTGCGCCATCTGCGCGGCAAGATCGCCACCTACACCGCCCACGTCCGGGCCATCGCCGACCGCTACGACTGCCCGGTCCTCGACCTCTGGTCGCTGCGCTCGGTGCAGGACCGGCGCGCCTGGGACGGCGACCGGCTCCACCTGTCGCCCGAGGGCCACACCCGGGTCGCGCTCCGCGCCGCCCAGGTCCTCGGCCTCGACGTGCCGGCCGACCCGGACCAGCCGTGGCCGCCGCAGCCCCCGCGCGGCACGCTGGAGATCCGCCGGGACGACATCCACTGGGCGCGCGAATACCTGGTCCCGTGGATCGGGCGGCGGCTGCGCGGCGAGTCCTCCGGGGACCACGTCGAGCCGAAGCGGCCGGACCTGCTGCCGCTCTGACAGCCCCCTCCGCCGTCCTCTGTCCTCAGTCGCCCCGCGACCGCGTCGCGGCGACCGGGGGCAGCGGCAGCGCCGCCGGGATCCGCTCCAGGACCCCGCCCGCGAAGACGTCGTACAGCGGCAGCGTCTCCAGGTGCACGTAGCCGATGTGGCAGTCGCAGACGGCGAGCGGGCAGGCCCGCGGCCCCAGCGCCCGCCGATAGCTCCCGTCGTACAGATTGCCCAGCTCCGCCCGGACGAAGTGGCAGCGGCGCACCGTGCCGTCCCCGTCCACCGAGATCACCGACTCACCGGTCCGGCAGGGCAGCCCCGCCGAGCGGTGCGGATGGCGGCTGTACGGGAACAACGGGTCGATCGCCGTCCACCGCTCCGCCTCCTCGTCCGTGTAGGTGTGCCCCTCGGCGGCGTTGACCCAGAGGTACACCTCGTCCGCGAGCGCCGCGCGCAGCCGCCGCGCCTCGCCGAGATGCGCGTCGAACCCCACGACACCCACGCTGTGCCGGACCCCGAGGTCCCTCAGCTCCGCGCACCGGCCGAGGAAGCGCTCGTACGGCGTCTGCCCCGGGTGGTACGTGCACCAGAGCGCGATCCGTTCCCTGACCACCTCCGGCGCCTCGGCCAGCCACCGCGTCCGGCCGCTCAGATTCGTCTGGATCGCGACCCGGCGTACGTGTGGCAGGCCCGCCAGCTCCACGATCGCCCGGCGGTACCAGGAGCGCACCAGGCCCTCGCCCCACGGCGTGAACAGCACCGAGATCCGGTCACCGCTCTGCGCCGCCACCCACGCGGTGAACCGTTCGAGCGCCGCCCGGTCCGCCCGCAGCTGCCCGGGGGTGTCGCGCCGCTTGGCGAACGGGCAGTACGGGCAGTCGTAGTCGCAGGAGGCGAGCGGGCCCCGGTAGAGAATCGTCAGGTCCACGGGTCGCTCACTTCAGCTCGTACGCGGCCATCGCGGCCCGCACGGCGGGGGAGAAGAGCTCCGGCCCCAGCGCGTCGGAGTACGCCAGCCCTTCCGGCGACAGCCGCAGCAGCCCCTCGGCCGGGGCCCCGTCGTCGAGCCAGCCCCGGGCCTCGAACCGGGCCAGCTCCGCAGGGAAGTCCTCGTACGGCGAGCTGCCGAACCGCTCGCGGTATTCGGCCACGGGCATGCCCCGCGCCTGGAGCACCGACTGGAGGAGATGGCGGCGGCGCGCCTCCTCCCCGTCGGCGTACCGCCCGACCTCGGCGCGCGAGAAGTCCTCGGTGGCGGTGTAGGCGTCGATGATGCCCCGGACCTCGTTCGTCCGGACCGCGTAGTCGAAGGAGTAGTGCAGCCGCGAGGTGTAGGAACGGGCACCGCAGCCCAGGCCGATCATGCCGTCCGTCTGACACGCGTAGTCGTCGGGCCCCTCCGCGCGCGGGACGCCGGCGCGGCGGAACATCCGCATCGACACCTGCTCGTAGCCGTGGGCCAGGAGATGGTCGCGGCCGGCCCGGTACAGGCGCAGGCGCTGCTCGTCCCAGGCCGCGTCGGACTCACCGGGGGAGCGCCGGCCGAGGGCGGTCAGCGGGCGCACGTACAGCGGGTAGAGGTACAGCTCCTCCGGCCGCCAGCGCAGCGCGGCGTCCAGCGATGTCCGCCAGGTGCGCTCGGTCTGGCCGTCTATGCCGTAGATCAGATCGATGTTGAGCACGGGTATGGAGGTGTCCCGGATGAGTCCGAGCGCCCGCTCCACGTCGGCCGCGTGCTGCGGGCGCACCGCCGCGCGCGCCTCGGCCTCCACGAAGGACTGCACCCCGATGCTGATCCGGGTCGCGCCCCGCTCGGCGAGCACGGCCAGCCGGTCGGCCGTCGTGGTGGACGGGGACGTCTCCACGGACAGCGGAACGGACCGCAGATCGGCGCCCATCCGCTTCTCCGCGATGTCGCACAGCCGCTCCAGCTCGCCCGCCGTCAGAAAGGTGGGCGTGCCCCCGCCGAACGCCGCCGCCGCGAACCGTACCGGCTCCGCGTCGCCCAGCGCCTCCCGCACGGCGCTCGCCTGCCGGTCCAGCGCGTCCAGATAGCGCGAGGCCAGCTCGTCGGGGGCGCCGATCCGGGTGAAGAGGTTGCAGAAGCCGCAGCGGACCTCGCAGAACGGGATGTGCAGATAGAGGGAGAGCGCGTCCTTGCGTTCCCCCGCCCACAGCTCGCGCAGCGAGGGCCGCCCGCCGGGCTGCCCGGCGAGCGGGCGGTACGCCGTCTTGTGCGGGTAGGCGTACACGTAGCTCTCGTACGGACGGACGGTGTGCGTCAGGGTCATCGGACGGCCCCCGGTTCCAGGAAGAAGTGGGCGTACGGGACGGTCCAGACGGACTCGTGGCCGAGCCGGTGACCGGTGTAGCCGTCGTCGCCGTAGGCCGTGCCGTGGTCGGAGCAGACGATGGCGAAGGCGCGGCGGCGGCTGCTCGCGGCGGCGAAGAGCCGGCCGATGTGGGCGTCCACGTACTCCAGGGCGGCGGCGTGCGTCGCACGGCTGTCACCGGCGTCGCGGGTCGCCCCGGCCGTGTGGAACCAGTTCGGCTGGTGGAGCGCGGAGACGTTGACGAAGAGGAAGAGCCGCTGCTCGGACGGCAGGGCGGCGACCACCTCCTCGGCGCGCGCCACCTGCGCCTCGAACGAGGTGGGCGAGGCCACACCGAACTCCGGCTCCCAGTGCGCCTCCTGGAACATCCCGGGGAGCACCGAGCCCAGCGGACCCCGGAGGTTGAAGAAGCCGACACCGCCGACGCACACCGTGCGGTACCCCTCCTTCGCGAGCCCCGACACCAGGTCCGGGGTGTCGAACACGAAGGTGCGCTCCGCCGTCGTCTCACTGCCGGCGAACCGGGCGGCGAACAGCCGGGGATGCGGCCCGGGCGCGGCCGGGGTGGGCAGGAACCCCGCGAACATCGCCTGGTGGGAGGCGTACGTGAAGCTCCCCGGGGCGTGCCGTTCCTCCCAGGCGCCGCCGGGCAGATGGCGGGCCAGGTTCGGGATGCGTCCGGCGGCGGCCAGTTCGGCCGCGACGTCGTACCGCAGGGTGTCCAGGGTGACGAACAGCAGGTCGTGGCTGCCCACGACCTCGCTCATGTCGGGGTCGGGGCAGTGTTCAGGGGGTGGTGCTGACACGGTTGTTCCTTGCTCGTTCCAGTACGGCGGCGATCTGCGCCGCGTAGGTGTCCAGGCCCTCGGCACCGCTGCCGGGCAGGCCGGTGAGCCTGGGCAGAAGGTCCCCGAAGGCGTTGACCTCACCGACGGCGAACCGCCGCCAGCCGGCCAGGGGCAGCAGGTCGACGCCGACGCACAGGGTGTCCGGGAAGGCGGCGGCGGCCCGCTCGCAGATCGCCAGGGCCTCGCCCCAGCTGCCGCCCGCCGCCTCGACGGCCGCCCGCACCGCGGCCAGGTCGCCGCGCGCCCCGCCCAGGTGCAG
>NZ_JAAGNI010000463.1 GCF_010550605.1 Streptomyces sp. SID9727 | reverse complement strand
GTCCCGGTCCGCAGGGGCCCGGGCAGCACGGTCCCGGTCCGCAGGGGCCCGGGCAACACGGCCCCGGCCCGCAGCACGGCGGCCCCGGTCCGCAGGGCCCCGGCCCCGGGCAGCACGGCGACCACGGTCAGCAGCACGGGCCCGGGCCCGGACGGCCCCCGCTGTCCGACAACTGGACCGCGTTCATCGCGCCCGACCGTGAGTACTTCCTGGCGATGATGCAGCGCAGCGGCCCCGAGGCGACCGGGCTCAACCTGCCCGCGTACTCCCCGGAGCAGCAGCTCGCGCTCACCGGCGGGCAGGTCACGATCGGCCGCCGCCGGCACAGCACGGGCGAGTCCCCGGACATCGACCTGTCGGTGCCGCCGGAGGACCCGGGCGTCTCCCACCAGCACGCCGTGCTGGTGCAGCAGCCGGACGGCGGCTGGGCCGTGGTCGACCAGAACTCCACCAACGGCACGACGGTCAACGGCGCCGAGGAGCCGATCCAGCCGTACGTCCCCGTCCCGCTCCAGGACGGCGACCAGGTGCACGTCGGCGCGTGGACGACGATCACGGTCCGCCGGGACTGAACAACGGCGCGCGGCGGAGCGGCCGGTGAGGAGGGAAGCCTCTCACCGGCCGCTCCGCCGCGCCGCGCGTCTGCGACCATGGACGGGTGACTGAGATTCCGCGCGACACGGTGCAGGAGCTGACCTTCTACGAGCAGGTCGGCGGCGAGGAGACCTTCAGGCGCCTGGTCCACCGCTTCTACCAGGGCGTCGCCGAGGACCCGCTGCTGCGGCCGATGTACCCGGAGGAGGACCTCGGGCCGGCCGAGGAGCGGTTCGCGCTGTTCCTCATGCAGTACTGGGGCGGACCGCGTACCTACAGCGACCGGCGCGGGCACCCCCGGCTGCGGATGCGGCACGCGCCGTTCCGGGTGGACCGCGCCGCGCACGACGCCTGGCTGAGCCATATGCGCGTCGCGCTGGACGAGCTGGGCCTCGCCCCCGAGCACGAGCGGCAGCTGTGGGACTACCTCACCTACGCCGCCGCCTCGATGGTGAACACCGACGGCTGACCCCCGGTCACGGACCGCCCACATCCGTGCGGAATCCGGTGCTCCACGGCCGGATACCGGTCACGAATGCATCAAGGTGTACCCGTAAGCGGTTTCCACGGACACAGCCGTCTGGAAGCATCCTGAGCGACGCCGGGGGCGGGCGTGCGGTGAGCGGTGACTAGGGGGCCGGGTGACGGGGTTCGTCTTTCTGCGGGTGAGGGCGCATCGGCTCCTCCTCGCGGCGGCCGTGCTGGCCGTGCTCCTGACCACCTCGGTCCTGGCCGCGCTCACCGCGTTCTCCGGTTCCGTCGGCGACGCCGCGCTGCGCCACACGCTCACCCACCGCTCCGCCGTGCCGGCCGCCCTGGTGGTCTCCGCCCCGCTGGGGCCGGACGAGCGGCAGCGGGCCGACGCGGCGACGCGCGAGGCCGCCCGGGAGACCTTCGACGGCCTGCCGGTGACCGTGCGGAAGCTGGAGACCTCCGGTCCGTACGCGCTGCCGCGCGGCCTCCAGGACCCGGCCGCCCGGCGCGGCGACCCCGACCTGACGCACTTCGCCTCGCTGGACCGCAGCCGCGTCCGCCTCACCGCCGGACGCATGCCCGCCGCCGGGGCGGGGAAGAGCGGCGCGCCCGTCGAGGCCGCCCTGCCCGCGTCCGCCGCCGAGACGCTGTCGCTGAAGCCCGGCGCCCGGCTGAGGCTCACCGACCGGCTGAGCGGCAAACCGGTGGACGTCGTGATCACCGGGCTCTACAAGGCCGCCGACCAGGCCGATCCGTACTGGCAGCTGGACGCGCTCGGCGGACGCGGCGTCCGCAAGGTGGCCTTCACCACCTACGGTCCCCTGCTCACCGACCCCACCGTGCTCGGCTCGGGCCGGACGACCGCGGGCGAGGTGTCCTGGCTGGCGTCCGCCGACTTCCGCTCGGTCACCACCGACCGGATGGAGGCGCTGCACGACGCGGCGGCAGCCGGCCCGAAGAAGCTGCTGGCCACCCCCGTGTTCAAGGGCGGCGGCACCGCGCGGACCTCGCTGCCCACCGTCCTCGAACAGATCGACCGCGCCCTGCTGGTCTCCCGCTCGACACTGACGATCGTGGCCGTGCAGCTGGTCCTGCTCGCCGGATACGCCCTGCTCCTCGTGGCCCGGCTGCTCAGCAGCGAGCGCGCGGGCGAGACCGAACTGCTGCGGGCGCGCGGCGGTTCGCGGGCCCGGATCACCTGGCTCGCGTCCGCCGAGGCGCTGCTCCTCGCGCTGCCCGCGGCCGTCGTCGCCCCCCTGCTCTCCGGCCCGCTCACCCGGCTCCTGGCCGACCGCAGCGAGCTCTCCCGGATCGGGCTCCGCCTGGACACCGGCGTCACCGGCCAGGTGTGGCTGGTCGCCGCCGTCACCGCGCTGGCCTGCGCGCTCGCCGTCGTGGCGCCCGCCCTGGCCGCGGGCGG
>NZ_JAAGNI010000450.1 GCF_010550605.1 Streptomyces sp. SID9727 | reverse complement strand
CGCGACCCCGGACCCGGTGGCCCGCTGCCGTGCGGGCGACCCCTCGGGCGCGGGCCCGCTGCTGGCCGGCGAGGCGGCCCGCCAAGCCGCGATCCTGGAGATGCTGGCCGCCATGGACGAGGCCGCCCCCGCCGCGGCCGGCCTGCGCCAGATCCGCGACGTCTCCACGGAGGGCCAACGGGTGCTCCGGGCGGCGGCGGCCCGACGGGGGCGGGTGCGGTCCTGAGCCCCGGGGAGCGGTGGCGGGAAGAACGAGGACGACCGGGGCCGCCACCCCCCACAGGAGAGGCCCCGGTCGTCTTCCGCGGGGCCGCAGGGCGACCCCGTACTCATCTCTGCGCCGTGGGTGCGTTTTCTGTCACACCGGGGCGGGGCGATGGAATGTTGCGGGTTGTACAAGTCATGGACGCGGTGGACGCCAAGGACGTAGCGTGCTGAGTCGCGCAGGGTGGCGCGGCAGTGGTGACCAGCTGCGATTCGGACAGCAGGGCAGGGTTGAGGTAGTGCTGGGGGACGACGCGGGGCTTACTGCCGCGGTGCTCGCGGCGCAGCGCGGGGACGAGGACGCCTTCCGTACTGTGTACCGCGCTGTGCAGCCGCGGCTGCTTGGCTACATAAGGACGCTGGTGGGGGAGCCGGACGCCGAGGACGTGGCGTCCGAGTCGTGGCTTCAGATAGCGCGTGACCTCGACCGTTTCAGCGGGGACGCCGACCGCTTCCGGGGCTGGGCCGCGCGCATAGCCCGCAACCGGGCGCTGGACCACCTCCGGATGCGCGGCAGGCGCCCCGCCGTCGGCGGCGACGAGACGGAGCTCTCCGACAAGCCGGCCGGATCCGACACGGCCGACGAGGCGATCGAGTCCCTGGCGACCGGGCGCACCATGTCGCTCATCGCCCAGCTGCCGCAGGACCAGGCCGAGGCGGTGGTGCTCCGGGTGGTGGTCGGCCTCGACGCGAAGAGCGCCGCGCAGACCCTCGGCAAGCGGCCGGGTGCGGTGCGCACCGCCGCCCACCGGGGGCTGAAGCG
Source organism: Streptomyces sp. SID9727 (assembly GCF_010550605.1). Classification (GTDB taxonomy): domain Bacteria; phylum Actinomycetota; class Actinomycetes; order Streptomycetales; family Streptomycetaceae; genus Streptomyces. The sequence continues at coordinate 507 of NZ_JAAGNI010000450.1, read as the reverse complement.
GCTCGCCGAACTCCTCCGGGCGGACGCGGCCGGAACCGCGGCCCCGCGCCCGGGCGGCGGGAGCGGACAGCCCGGCTCCGTCCCCGGCCCCGTCCCCGTCTCCGGCACGGCGGACAGCGCCCGGCGGTACGGGGCGGAGCCGGAGGGGCCCGGCAGCCCCTCGGCGTCCTTGCGGGAGAATACGGAGGACGGGCCGGGACGGACCGGAGGGCTCGGTGCCGTACCCGTACAACGCCCCCCACGCACCGGCCTGGTGGCTCCCGCCGGTGTGACGCATTCGCGTCTGTGGACGCAGAAGGACATGTGATGGCCGACGAGCAGGACGCATGGCTTGACAAGGAAGCGGCGGAGAAACTGCTCCGCGGCGAACCGGTCGACCCTGCCGAAGGCCGTCCCCGCCAGGACGCCGAACGCCTGGCCACCGCCCTCGACGCCGTCGCCCGCACCGCCCGCCCGGCCACCGGTCCACTGCCCGGCGAGGCCGCCGCGCTCGCCGCCTTCCGGGCC
>NZ_JAAGNI010000426.1 GCF_010550605.1 Streptomyces sp. SID9727 | reverse complement strand
CGGCCGTGCACCGCTCGGACGCCGCCCACCTGTTCCGGCTGGCCCTGGAAGAGGCACCCGCCGGCTCCACGCTGCACGCGGCGGCCGAGGAAGGCGTCGCGCTGCGGTCCGTCGCCGAGACCGTCGCCCGCCACCTCGGCGTCCCCGCGGCCTCCGTCGCGCCGGGGGACGCGGCCGGCCACTTCGGCTGGCTGGCCGGCATGGTGGGCCTCGACTCGCCCGCGTCCAGCGCGCTGACCCGCGACCGCTTCGGCTGGAAGCCGGTTGGGCCCGGGCTCATCGAGGACCTGGACCAGGGGCACTACTTCGGCGCGCCGGGAGCGTGACGCGCGGCCCCGCCGCCCTCACTGGTCGCGGCGGTGCACCGCGCACACCGCCACGGCCCCCGCGACCAGCGCCCACAGGACGTAGACGGTCCAGGCGCCCGCCGCCGACCACGGGTAGAGCTCGGGCGGGGGCTGCGGAAGGGCCCCGCCTGCCAGGCGGTCCCAGGCGCTGAACGGCAGGGTGTGCCGGAGCACGGCCGTCAGGTGGCGGCGGTCGCTGAGGACCATCGGGAGCAGGAGCAGCACCACCACACACGCCACGATCGACGCCCCCGTGTGCCGGACCACCGTGCCGAGCGCGAGGCCCGTGAGCGCGGCGACCGGGGCGAGCAGCGCCGACGCGGCGAGGACCTGGAGCGTTCCGGGGTCGCCGAGGGAGACCTCGGCGCCGCGTCCGGACAGGATCGCCCGGGTCGAGGCGAAGGAGGCGGCGGCGACGAGCACGCCGAAGGCCGTGGTGACGGCGGCGAGTACGAGGGCCTTGGCGGCCATCACCGAGCGCCGGGCGGGCACGGCGGTGAACGTCGTGCGGATGAGCCCGGTCCCGTACTCGCCGGTGACCGAGACGGCGCCGATCGCGGCCAGGGCCAGGACGAGCACCAGGGCGGAGTTGTCGGTGAAGGCGTCGACGAGGGCCAGGCGGTGGCTGACGAAGAACTCCTGGCTGCCCTTGTCGTACTGGTACCAGTACGTGTAGTGGTCGTAGGCCGTACCGGCGTTGAACGCGACGACCGCCAGCGCGCTCAGCGCGTACAGCCAGGGTGTCGAGCGCAGCGACCACGTCTTCAGCCACTCGGCGGCGACGAGGTCGGTGAACCGCGCGCGGGCCTCGACGCGCGTGACGACGGGGGTGGCGGTGGCCGTGGTCATCGGGGGTCTCCTGCCGGGTACTGGACGCTGTCCGCGGTGAGTTCCATGAACGCCTCCTCCAGCGAGGCGCCGAGGGTGGTCAGTTCGTGCAGCAGCACCCGGTGGCGCAGGGCGAGTGCGCCGACGCGCTCGGCGGGGAGCCCGGTCACGGTGAGCCGGTCGCCGTCCCCGGTCACCGAGGCGCCTTCGGCGGTGAGCAGCGGCGTCAGGGCCGCCGCGTCCGGGGTGCGTACGGTGACGCTGCGGCGGGCGGAGCGGGCGGCGAACGCGGTCAGGCTCTCGGCCGCGATGAGCGTGCCGCGTCCGATGACGACGAGCCGGTCGGCGGTGTGCTCCATCTCGGTCATCAGGTGGCTGGAGACGAAGACGGTACGGCCTTCGGCGGCGAGGCCGCGGAAGAGTCCGCGCACCCACAGCACGCCTTCCGGGTCGAGGCCGTTGAGCGGTTCGTCGAAGAGCAGGACGGGCGGGTCGCCGAGCAGGGCCGTGGCGATGCCGAGGCGCTGGCGCATCCCGAGCGAGAAGCCGCCGACGCGCCGGCGGGCCGCTGCCGCGAGGCCCACCTCTTCGAGGACCCGGTCGACCCGGGCGCGGGGGATGCCGTTGCTCCGGGCCAGCGCGGCGAGGTGGGCGCGGGCGGTGCGGCCGCCGTGGACGTCGCCCGCGTCGAGCAGGGCGCCGACGTGGCGCAGTCCGCGCGGGTGGTCGCGGAAGGCGCGGCCCCGGACGGCGGCCGTTCCGGCGGTCGGCTCGACGAGGCCGAGGAGCATGCGCAGGGTGGTGGTCTTCCCCGCCCCGTTGGGCCCGAGGAAGCCGGTCACCTCGCCCGGCCGGACGGTGAAGGTCAGGTCGTCCACGGCGGTGGCGCCGCCGTATCGCTTGGTCAGTCCGTTGACTTCGATCACGGATCCCACCCTGCGGGCCGCGACCGGGCCGTGTCGTCGGGCCGTCGCTGACATCCGGGCGCGGCCGTCTGCACCCGTGGGTGTACAACCGTGGGCCGATGTGCGGGGGTTCGGCGCTGGTTACGCTCGGCACATGTCCAGCTCACCTGTGCTGCCCCTGCTCAAGCGCGTCCCACCGGGCGCGTGGGTGGCGGCTGCCTGGTTCGCGGGCATGGTGCTCACCCTCCTCACGCGGGTCCGGCTGCCCGGCGAGCAGCGGGCGTCGGTCCTGCCCGGGGTCCTGTTCTACCGCTGGGACGGCCTGCTGACCCACGTGCTGTCCACGGCGCTGCTCATGGCCGGCTGTCTGTGGCTCACCCGGCGGCCGCTGGGCGCCATGGCGGTGCTGCTCGCCGCCTCCGCGCTCGCCACCATGCCGCTCGGGGTGGCGGAGATACCCATGGCGCAGTTCCTGGCCGTCGACGTCGCCCTGTACGTCACGGCCGCCGCCCGCCCGCTGCGCACGGGTGTCCTCGCCCTCGTCATGTCGGTCCTCGTCCTGGTCTCCTACGTGAGCTACCGGGTGTTCGCGGGATGGAGCGCCGGTACGTCGGCGGAGCTGGCCGTCGCCCTGACGGCGGTCGTCGCCTGGCTGGTGGGCCGCTCGGTGCACGAGAGCCGCGAGCACGACGCGGATCTGACGGCCCGGGCCACGGACCGGGCGCTCGTCGCCGAACGGCTGCGCATAGCCCGCGAGATGCACGACGTGGTGGCCCACAGCGTCGGCATCATCGCCCTCCAGGCGGGTGCGGCGGCCAGGGTTGTGCACACCCAGCCGGACGCCGCCCGGGAGGCGATGAGCGCGGTGGAGGCGGCGGGCCGGGAGACCCTGTCGGGGCTGCGCAGGATGCTGGGCGCGCTCCGGGAGACCGGGCCCGGCCAGGACGCGGCGGGGCGCGAGGACGCGCCGCTGCGCCCCGCCGAGTGCCTCGCGGACGTCGACCGGCTCGCCCGGGCCACG
>NZ_JAAGNI010000410.1 GCF_010550605.1 Streptomyces sp. SID9727 | reverse complement strand
CGGAGCGGATGCCCGCGTGGTCGGCGGGGCTGCCGGGCTGGACGCGGGCGACGGCGACCTTGCCGTCGGCGGAGCGCCGGGCGGCGAGGCCGACCCCGGTGTACGTGCCGCCGAGCGCGTCCTCGAACTCCTGGTACTCGCGCTGGTCGTAGACCGCGCCCCAGCGGTCGCCGCTGCGGCTGACGACCTCCTCGGCCGCCTCCGTACCGGACTTGCCGTCGGCCACCGCGTCGGCGGCGGCCTCCGCGACCTCGTCGCGGTCGGCGGTGGCGGCCACGGACCGGGCCCGCACCGGGGGTTCCCGCATCTCGCCGCGGGGCAGCGCGCCGGTCGCGGCCCCGGTGGCGAGGACGCCGGCGAAGACCAGCGTCAGGGCGGCCCCGCGGCGCAGACCGCGGGGCCCGACGCGACATTCGGGGTCCGACATGGCGCCGATTCTAGGACAACACCCCGGAGGCGCAGGGAACGTTGGGTGTGCGCCTCACGGGGCGCACATCACACCTTCAGGTACTTGCGCAGGGCGAAGAGAGCGGCAACGGCGGGCATCAGCAGGCCGATCGCCAGCACCAGCGGCAGCTTGGTGAGCACCGCGTCCCAGCCGATGAAGTCGATCAGGTTGAGCTTGTCCTGGAGCGCCAGACCGCCGTCGATCAGGAAGTACCGCCCGGCCAGCAGCATGACGCAGGCCAGCACACCGCCGATCAGTCCGGCGAAGGCGGCCTCCATGATGAACGGGGCCTGGATGTAGAAGCCGGAGGCGCCGACGAGCCGCATGATGCCGGTCTCCCGGCGCCGGCTGAACGCGGAGACGCGCACCGTGTTGACGATCAGCATCAGCGCGATGACGAGCATCAGCGCCATCACGAACAGCGCGGCGACGTTCATGCCGTTCATCAGTCCGAAGAGGTTGTCCAGGATGCTTCTCTGGTCCTGGACCGACTGCACCCCGTCCCGCCCGGCGAAGGCGGTCGCGACGACCTTGTACTTGGTGGGGTCCTTGAGCTTGACCCGGAAGGACTCCGGCATCTGGTCCGGCGTGATGTTGCCGGCCATCGGGGAGTCGCCGAACTCGTCCTGGTAGTGCTTGTACGCCTGGTCGCTGGACTCGTAGATCACCTTCTCCACGACGTCCATCTTGTTGAGATCGCTCTCGATCTCGTCCTTCTGCTGCTTGGTGACCGCACCCTTGGCGCACTGGACCACCGTCTCCGCGTCGCCCTTGCCGCAGAGGTAGATGGAGACGTTGACCTTGTCGTACCAGTAGTCCTTCATCGTGCTGACCTGCTCGCGCATGAGCAGCGCGCCGCCGAACAGGGCGAGCGAGAGGGCGACGGAGACGACGACGGCGAAGGTCATCGTGAGGTTGCGACGGAGGCCGACGCCGATCTCCGACAGGACGAACTGGGCGCGCATGGCGTCCTTTCAGTGCTGGGTGCTCAGTGCTGGTAGCCGTAGACGCCGCGCGCCTGGTCGCGCACGAGACGGCCCTTCTCGAGCTCGATGACGCGTTTGCGCATCTGGTCGACGATGTTCTGGTCGTGCGTCGCCATGATCACGGTGGTGCCGGTCCGGTTGATCCGGTCCAGCAGCTTCATGATGCCGACGGAGGTCTGCGGGTCCAGGTTGCCGGTCGGCTCGTCCGCGATCAGCAGCATGGGCCGGTTGACGAAGGCCCGCGCGATCGCCACGCGCTGCTGCTCACCACCGGACAGCTCGCCGGGCATCCGGTCCTCCTTGCCGCCGAGTCCGACGAGGTCGAGGACCTGCGGCACGGCCTTGCGGATCTCGCCGCGCGGCTTGCCGATCACTTCCTGGGCGAACGCCACGTTCTGCGCGACGGTCTTGTTGGGCAGCAGCCGGAAGTCCTGGAAGACGGTGCCCAGCTGGCGGCGCATGTGCGGCACCTTCCAGTTGGACATGCGCGCGAGGTCCTTGCCCAGGACGTGGACGGCGCCCGTGCTGGCCCGCTCCTCGCGCAGGATGAGCCGCATGAAGGTGGACTTGCCGGAGCCGGACGAGCCGACCAGGAAGACGAACTCGCCCTTCTCGATGTCGAGCGACACATCCCGGAGAGCGGGACGGCTCTGCTTCGGGTAGGTCTTGGAGACGTTGTCGAATCGGATCACGGATGCACCACGGTCGGCCGGGAGTAGGTGAGCGTGACCATACGCGAACCGGACTGAGCCGTGCAGGCACGCGTACCTGGATGGGTGATTTACGGTGAAACGGCCCCGATTCCGGGGCGGCTCGGCGGGGAAGGGGCCCGGGTGTGACGGCGGGGCGGGCCGAATGCGTCACGAGCTGGCACAGTGGTAGGGGGAACGGTCGCGTTTCCGTGAGCGTTGTGCGGAGAGATGGCTTGTGCGGCTCCGCCGCGCGGGAGGAGGAAAGCGCATGACCTACGACAGACTGGTGTGCGCGAACTGCGCGGCGCCCGTCACCGAGGGTCGCTGCCCCGTGTGCCGGGCGAGCCGCGAGCGGATGCGGGAGCGGGAGCAGGGGCTCTTCGCCGGGATCAGCCCGGCGGCGCTGGCCGCGCTGCTGGTGGCGCTCCTGGCCGCCCTGGCCCTGCTGGCCCACCAGACCGTGTAGCGCCCGCCACCGGCCGGTGTACGGAAGGGGCCCGGACCGCCGAGCGCGGTCCGGGCCCCTTCCCGTCGCTCTACGCGGCCGTGCGGTTGCCCATCCGGCGCGGCAGGACACGGAAGCCGATGCCGCCGGCGATCATCGTCGCCGCACCGGCCAGCAGGAACGCCGTCCGGCCCGCTCCGGTCTCGGCGAGTTCGTCCTTGCCCTCGCCCTGCTCGACGGGCTGGCTGCCGACCGAGTCGGTGTCGGTGTTGCCACCGCCGCCCGAGACCCCGATCTGCCCCACGACGCCGCCGTTGCCACCGGTGCCGCCCGTCCCGCCGCCCGGGCCCGAGGATCCGGCCGGGCCCTGGGTGGGCTTCGCCGAGGGCTTCGCGGGCTGCGAAAGCGGGTCCTCCGGGTCCGTGGGAGCGGTCGGCGGGTCCTCCGGGTTTGTGGGCGGCTCGCTCGGGTCCGCGGGGCCGGTCGGCGGCACGGAAGGGTGCGACGGGGTGGCCGGCGGCTCCGGCGGCTCGCAGCGCGGGTCGAGCGGGCTGCACGGGTCGCCGTCCCCGCCCGGGTCCTCGTCCCCCGGCTCGGCGGCGGTCCGCGCGCCGATCTCCACGCCCGCGACCTCGACGCCGATGCCGACGGCCTGCGCCGCGCCCGCGGCGGTCAGTGAGGCGCCGGCGGCGATCACCGCACCCGCCGCCGTCCGCGCGACGCGTATGCGCGTCCTCTTCGTCATGTACCGCTACCCCCAGTGGCCACTCGTGTCAGCCTGCTCCCGCAGCCTTGCGGGGAGCCGGGGAGGCGGTCAAGGCCGTTCCGGGCCAATGTGCCTTGCCACGAGGGGGGGTTGCGGCGCCTCTCGGACTACTTCTCGTTCTGCTTGCGCCAGCGGATACCGGCCTCGATGAAGCCGTCGATCTCGCCGTTGAAGACCGCGTCCGGGTTGCCCATCTCGAACTCCGTACGCAGGTCCTTGACCATCTGGTACGGGTGCAGGACGTAGGAGCGCATCTGGTTGCCCCAGGAGTTGCCGCCGTCGCCCTTGAGGGCGTTCATCTTGGCCTGCTCCTCCTGGCGGCGGCGTTCGAGGAGCTTCGCCTGGAGGACGTTCATCGCGGACGCCTTGTTCTGGATCTGCGAGCGCTCGTTCTGGCAGGAGACGACGATGCCGGTCGGCAGGTGGGTCAGACGCACCGCGGAGTCCGTGGTGTTGACGCCCTGGCCGCCGGGGCCGGAGGAGCGGTAGACGTCGACGCGCAGGTCGGACTCGTCGATCTCGACGTGGTCCGTCTGCTCGACCACGGGCAGCACCTCGACACCCGCGAAGGAGGTCTGGCGGCGGCCCTGGTTGTCGAACGGCGAGACGCGCACCAGGCGGTGGGTGCCCTGCTCGACGGAGAGCGTGCCGTAGGCGTACGGCACCTCGACGGCGAAGGTGGTCGACTTGATGCCGGCCTCCTCGGCGTACGCCGTCTCGTAGACCTCGGTCTTGTAGTTGTGCCGCTCGGCCCAGCGCAGGTACATCCGCTGGAGCCGCTCGGCGAAGTCCGCCGCGTCGACACCGCCGGCCTCGGCGCGGATGGTGACCAGCGCCTCCCGGGCGTCGTACTCGCCGGAGAGGAGGGTGCGGACCTCCATCTCGTCCAGCGCCTTGCGGACGGACTCCAGCTCGGCCTCCGCCTCGGCGAGCGCGTCGGCGTCGCCCTCGGCCTCGGCGAGCTCGAAGAGGACTTCGAGGTCGTCGATCCGGCCGCGCAGGCCCTCGGCCTTGCGGACCTCGGCCTGGAGGTGGGAAAGCTTGCTGGTGATCTTCTGCGCCGCCTCGGGGTCGTCCCACAGGGACGGGGCGGCCGCCTGCTCCTCGAGCACGGCGATGTCCCCCCTCAGCGCATCCAGGTCCAGGACGGCCTCGATCGACCCCATGGTCGAGGAGAGGGACTTCAGCTCTTCGGAAATATCGACGACTGCCACGGGTCCAGCGTAACGGCTGTCGGCGCGTACGTTCCTCGGGCTGCCGGATCACCGTCCGCGGGACCCGGCTACGGGGCCGCCGGGGCCGAGTTCCTGGTGTCCTGGGGGCCCGGGTCCGCGTCGTCGCCGCTCAGGGCGAGCCAGCCGGCCGCGCCGAGCCCGGCCACCAGCACGAGGGCCGCGGCGCCCAGGGTCAGGCGGCGCTTGCGGACGGCCGCCGACTTGTTGCGGGCCGAGCCGGGG
>NZ_JAAGNI010000394.1 GCF_010550605.1 Streptomyces sp. SID9727 | reverse complement strand
GGCCGCCTCCACCTCACGGGCGGCCGCGGCGAGTCCGGCCCGGCCCCGGGCGAGCAGGGCCACGTCGGCCCCGCGCGCCCCGAAGGCCCGGGCCACCGCCCGGCCGATTCCGGCGCTCGCTCCTGTGATGACGACGCTCTGGCTCACGGTGTCTCTCCTTCGGTGGGGGCCGGTGCGGCGAGGCGGACGGAGGTTTCGAGCATCAGCGCGTGGACGAACGCCTGCGGGAGGTTGCCGCGCAGCTGCCGCTGGCCGATGTCGTACTCCTCGGTGAACAGGCCCGGTGGCCCGCAGGCCGCCCGGTTGCGTTCGAACCAGCGCAGCGCCTCGCGCTCGTTGCCCTGCTGGTGCTCGGCGAGCGCCATCAGGTGGCCGCACAGCAGGAACGCTCCCTCGGCCTCCGCCAGGGGGCGTTCGTCGTGCCGGAAGCGGTACGCGTAGTGGTCGTGGGTCAGCTCGGCGCGGTAGGCGTCGAGCGTGCGGACGGTCCGGGGGTCGCGGGCGGAGACCCCGCCCCGGATCGCGGGCATCAGCAGGGCGGCGTCGAGTCCGGGGTCGTCGGGAGCGCGCTGCCAGCGCCCGGTCGGGTGGGTGCTGGTGGCCGCCGTCCGGGCGAGGAGCGTATCGGCGAGTCCGGCCCAGGAGGCCGCCTGCGCACAGCGGACGTTCTCGGCCATGGCGCGCAGGCCCGCCGCGCAGATGAGCCTGCTGTGCGTCCAGGCCCGGTCGTCCAGCTCCCAGATCCCCGCGTCCGGCTCGTGGTGGCGCCGTTCGACGGCCGCGACCGCGATGTCCGCCGCGCGCCGCCCGTCCGGGCCGAGCCGGCCGGTCCGGGCCGCGGCGGCGAACAGGAGCAGCGCCTCGCCGAACGCGTCGAACTGGAACTGCCGGTTGACGTGGTTGCCGATCCGGTTTCCGCCGCCCGGGTAGCCGGGGAGCGGCAGTTTCTCCTGGCCGGGCACGGGGGCGCCGGTGACGGTGTAGGCGGGCGCGAGCCGGGGGCCGTCCTCGTGGAGGCGGGCGGCGACGAAGCGGACGGCGTCGTCGGTCAGCCGGTGCGCGCCGGCCGCCGCCGCGGCCTGCCCGGCGTAGCACTGGTCGCGGATCCACACGTACCGGTAGTCGTAGTTGCGGCCCGCCTCGGCGCGCTCGGGAAGGCTGGTGGTGGCCGCGGCGACCATGCCGCCGGAGGCGCTCGTGAGGCCGCGCAGCACGGTGTGGGCGTGGCGTGCGTCGTCGGGGGCGAGGCAGTCGGGCAGCGGCTCGGCGGCGCGGGCCCAGGCGTCCCGGGTGGCGTGCCAGGCCCGGTCCGGGGCCACCGCTTCGCCGCGCCGGATGTCGTCCTCGTTCTCGGAGAGTTCGAGGACCAGGTCGTGGTGGCCGCCCGCCGGGACGGTGAGTTCCGCCGCCAGGCCCGTGCGGTGGCCGTCGCGGACGGGGTGGGCGCCCTCGGCCCCGGTCCACCGCCAGTGCAGGGGGCCGGTGTGCCCGGTCCACACCGCGGGCCGCTCGCGCCGCACGTCCCGCGAGCGGTGCGCGCCGAAGTCCGCGTGCGGTTCGAGGCGTACGGTCACCCGGGCGTCGCCCTCCACGGCGTGGATCCTGCGCAGCAGGACGGCGTGCCGTGCGTCGCCGGGGAAGGCCAGGGCCTCGTGGCACTCGATGACCCCGGCGGCGGTGACCCAGCGGTTGCGCCAGATCAGTGTCCCGGGCTCGTAGGAGCCGCCCCATACGAAGCGCTCGGTGGGCGTGACGGTGTAATGGCCGGGGCCGCCGATGAGGGCGGCGAAGACCGCGCCGGAGTCCCAGCGCGGGGCGCACAGCCAGGCGATGTCGCCCTGGGGGCCGATGAGCGCGCCCCGCTCCCCGTCGGCGACGAGGGCGTACTCGCGCAGGACGTGGGGCGGCGGGTTGTCGTGCGGAGGGTGCGGGCGGGTCATGCGCCTCCTTCTGTGGTCCGGCGGGTCACCGGACGCGGTACCGTTCCGCCTCCCCGGCGCGCAGTTCCAGGCCGTGTCCGGGGGCGCCGGACGCGCCGGGGCGTACGGTGCCGCCGGCCGGGTCGAGCACCCCGTCGAAGAACATGTCCTCGATGCGGACGTGGTCGTGGAACCACTCCAGGTGGCGGAGGTTGGGTACGGCCGAGGCGGCATGGGCGTGGACGTGCGGGGCGCAGTGTCCGGAGAGGCCGAGCCCGGCGGCCTCGGCGAGCGCGGCGGCGCGGAGCCAGACGGTGATGCCGCCGCAGCGGGTGGCGTCCGCCTGGAGGCAGTCCACGGCACCGGCGGTGACCAGCTGCCAGAAGTACGGCAGGGTGTAGCCGTACTCACCGGCCGTCACGTCGGCCGTCGTGGCCGCCTTGATCTGGGCGAGCCCGGCCGGGTCGTCGGAGGAGACGGGTTCCTCGTACCAGGTCACGCCGTGTTCCTCGAAGCATCGCGCCACGCGGACGGCCTGTTTGCGGGTGTAGGCCCCGTTGGCGTCCACGTAGAGCTCGGTGCCGTCCCCGACGCTGCGGCGGGCCTTCGCGATCCGGTCGAGGTCGCGCCGCTCCTCGCGGCCCCAGGACTCGCCGATCTTGATCTTGACGCGGGGGATGCCCTGGGCCTCCGCCCAGCCGCGCAGCTGCCGGTCCTGCCGGCTGTCGTCGTACGGGGTGAAGCCGCCGCTCCCGTAGACGGGGACCTCCTGGAGGCTCGCGCCGAGGAGCCGGGTCAGCGGCAGGTCCAGGAGGCGGGCCTTCAGGTCCCAGAGGGCGATGTCCACGGCGGACACCGCCTGGGCGACGAGTCCGGGACGCCCGGCGTTGCGGACGGCCCGGCTCATGGCCTCGTTGGCGGCGGGCACGTCCCAGGCGCTGCGCCCCGTGACCACCCCCGCGAGCAGTTGGTCGACGGCCGCGGCGGTGGCGGGCGCCCCGTAGGTGTAGCCGAGGCCGCTCGTCGGGCCGGCGCCCACCCGGACCAGGACGAGCGTGGTCTCGTCCCAGGCCAGGGTCCCGTCGCCCTCGGGGGCGTCGGTGGGCACGGTGTAGACGGCGGTCTCCACCCGGTCGATGAGGGGGGCTTCCGCGTCGCCGGGGCGCGGGGTCACTTGTCGGAGGACCCGTCGTGGTGGCCGGGCAGCATCTCCTGGACCTTGGCCTTGAAGCCCTGGCGCACCATGCCCACCCGGTCGCTGTCGCCCTTGACGATGGCGGACGCGGCGGCCTCGATCTGGTCCAGGCTGGCGTGCGGCGGGATCGGCGGGACGGCCGGGTCGGTCCGGAAGTCGATGACGAACGGCCGGTCGCAGGCCAGGGCGCGGTGCCAGGCGTCCTCGACCTGGTCGGGCTTCTCGACGCGGATGCCGTCCAGGCCCACCGAGCGGGCGAAGTCGGCGTAGCGCACGTCGGGCAGCGACTGGGAGGGCAGGAACTGCGGGGCGCCGGACATGGCGCGCATCTCCCAGGTGACCTGGTTGAGGTCCTCGTTGTTGAGGACGGCGACGATCAGGCGGGGGTTGTCCCACTCGCGCCAGTACTTGGCGATCGTGATGAGTTCCGCCATGCCGTTCATCTGCATCGCCCCGTCGCCCACGATCGCGATGGCGGGCCGGTCGGGGTGGGCGAACTTGGCGCCGATGACGTACGGCACGCCGGGGCCCATGGTGGCGAGCGTGCCGGAGAGGGAGCCGCGCATGTTGCCCCGGAAGCGCAGGTGCCGGGCGTACCAGTTGGCGGCGGAGCCGGAGTCCGAGGCCACCATGACGTCGTCCGGCAGGAGCGCGTCGAGTGCGTGCACGACGTACTCGGGGTTGACCGGTTCGGCCTCGACCGCGGCGCGGCCCTTCATGACCTCCCACCACTTGGCGGTGTCCTTCTCGATCTTCTTCCGCCAGGAACCGTGCTTCTTGCGCTTGAGGCGCGGCAGCAGGGCGTCGAGGGTGGCCCGGGCGTCACCGATCAGGTTGACCTCGAACGGGTAGCGCAGACCGATCATGAAGGGGTCGATGTCGATCTGTACCGCACGGGCCTGGTCGAGTTCGGGCAGGAACTGGGTGTACGGGAAGCTGGAGCCGATCACCAGCAGGGTGTCGCACTCCTGCATCAACTCGTAGCTGGGGCGGGTCCCGAGCAGTCCGATGGAGCCGGTCACGTACGGCAGGTCGTCGGGCAGGACGTCCTTGCCGAGCAGCGCCTTGGCGACGCCCGCGCCCAGGTGCTCGGCCAGCCGCTCGACCTCGGCGCGTGCGCCCCGAGCGCCCTGCCCGACGAGGATCGCGACCTTCTCGCCCGCGTTCAGCACCTCGGCGGCGCGGGCGATGTCGTCCTCGGCGGGGACGGGCGCGTACGCGCTCGCGCCGAGGCTGGAGGGCACCATCTTGAACGCGTGGGTGGGCGGCGAGTAGTCCAGTTCCTGGACGTCGGCCGGGATGACGACGGCGGTCACGGTGCGCTTGGCGTACGCGGTGCGCATGGCCCGGTCGATGACGTTGGGCAGCTGTTCGGGGACGGTGACCATCTCGCAGAACTCGGAGGCCACGTCCTTGTACAGGCTGAGCAGGTCCACCTCCTGCTGGTAGGAGCCGCCCATGGCGCTGCGGTTGGTCTGGCCGACGATCGCGACGACGGGCACGTGGTCCAGCTTGGCGTCGTACAGGCCGTTGAGCAGGTGGATCGCTCCGGGGCCCGAGGTGGCGGCGCAGACGCCGGCCTTGCCGGAGAACTTCGCGTAGCCGACGGCCTGGAACGCGGCCATCTCCTCGTGCCGTGCCTGGACGAACTTCGGCTTGTTCTCGGCCCTCCCCCAGGCGGCGAGCAGCCCGTTGATCCCGTCGCCGGCGTAGGCGAAGACGTGGTCGACGTCCCATTCGCGCAGTCGCTGCAGGACGTAGTCGGAGACCTTGGTGGCCATGGGTTCGCTCTCCTATCGGTGGTGGTGCTTCGTGCTTCGGTTCCGGCGCAGGGCGGCGTACGCGGCCGTGCCGAGCGCGGTCAGTGCGGTGAGCGCGGCGCCCGTCACGAGCCGGCTCGCGGCGGGGGCCGGGCGGGCGGGGCGCGCGGTGGCCTTCTCGGGGTGGACGGCGGGCAGCGGCCCGTCGAGTCCGAGCGCGAGTGCTTCGGCCAGGTGCATGGCGCGGCGGCCGGTCCCGCCCTGCTCGATCTGGGTGCGGCAGCTGAATCCGTCGGCGACGACCAGGGCGTCGGGCGCGGCGCCCCGGACGGCGGGCAGGACGCCCTGCTCGCCGATGTCCATGGACAGGTCGTAGTGGCCGCGTTCGAAGCCGAAGTTGCCGGCGAGCCCGCAGCAGCCCTCGTCCAGGACCTCGGTGTCGAGCCCGGCGCGGCGCATGAGTTCGCGGTCGGCGTCGAACTTGGTGACGGCGTGCTGGTGGCAGTGCGTCTGCACGGTGGCCCGCCGGGTGAGGACGGGCGGCCGCCAGTCGTCGGGGGCGTCGTTGACCAGGAGTTCGGCGAAGGTGCGGAACTGCCCGGCGAGGCGCTGGACGTCCTGGTCGTGCGGCATCAGCTCCGGCGCGTCGGACCGGAAGACGGCCGTGCAGGACGGTTCCAGGCCGACGATCGGGGTGCCGGCCTCGATCCACGGCCGCAGCACCTCGACGGTCCGGCGCAGCACCTTCTTCGCGGTGGCGGGCTGTCCGGTGGAGATCCAGGTGAGCCCGCAGCAGACGGCCTGCCGGGGGACGGCGACCTGGAAGCCGGCGTCCTCCAGGACGCGTACCGCCGACCGGGCGATGCCGGGGTGGAAGGAGGACGTGAAGGTGTCCGGCCACAGCACCACGGTCCGGGCGTCCGCCGGGTCGGGCTCCGGCAGCCCCCGCTCCCGCCACCACTCGACGAACGACTCCTCGGCGAACGAGGGCGGCTGCCGCTCGTCGGCGATCCCGGCGGCGCGCTTGGCGACGCGGCGGAGTCCGGGGGCGTCGAGGGCGGCGTTGACCAGACGGGGTGCGATGCGGGAGAGCCGGGCCCACAGGGGCAGCCAGCCCAGCGAGTAGTGGGCGGTGGGGCGCAGCCGGCCCGCGTAGTGGTGGGCCAGGAATTCGGACTTGTACGTGGCCATGTCGACGCCCACCGGGCAGTCGGACTTGCAGCCCTTGCAGGCGAGGCAGAGGTCGAGCGCGTCGCGGACCTCGGTGGAGCGCCAGCCGTCGGTGACGGGCGTGTCCTGGTGGCCGCCGAGCATCTCGAAGAGCAGCCGGGCCCGCCCCCGGGTGGAGTGCTCCTCCTCCCCCGTGGCCCGGTAGGAGGGGCACATCACGCCACCGCTGTGGGAGCGGCAGTTGCCGATGCCGACGCACCGCATGACGGCCCGGTTGAAGGAGCCCTCGTCGTCCGGGTAGTGGAAGTGCGTCTCGTCGTTCGCGGGGCGCCAGTGCGGGCCCAGCCGCAGGTTCTCGTCGGTGCGGTACGGGTCGGTGACCTTGCCGGGGTTCATCCGGTTGCCGGGATCCAGCAGGGCCTTGACCTCACCGAACGCGGCGACGAGCCGCTCACCGTACATGCGGGGCAGCAGCTCGCCGCGCGACTGCCCGTCGCCGTGCTCGCCGGAGAGCGAACCGCCGTACGAGACGACGAGGTCGGCCGCCCGGAACAGGAACTCCCGGAAGGACCCGACGCCCTCGGCGGTTTTCAGCGCGAAGGGGATGCGGGTGTGCACGCAGCCCTGCCCGAAATGGCCGTAGAGGGAGGGGTGGTCGTAGTCGAACTCGGCGAAGAGCTTCTTCAGGTCGCGCAGGTAGTCGCCGAGCCGCTCGGGCGGAACGGCGGAGTCCTCCCAGCCCTCCCAGGTCTCCCGTCCGTCCGGCGGCCGTGCGGTCACGCCCAGCCCGGCTTCCCGGGCCTTGAGCATCCGGCGCTCGCGCGGCGGGTCGTCGGAGAAGGTCACCGCGGGGTCGTCCTCGTCGCGGCCGAGCGCCTTCAGCAGGTCGCGCGCCTGCCGGTCCACGTCCTCCTGGGTGTCCCCGCTGAACTGGAGCAGCAGCCAGCCGTCGCCCTCCGGGAAGGTGTCCAGGGAGGCGACGTGGCTGTCCTCCTCGCGCATGAGCTGCGCCATCCGGCCGTCCAGCGCCTCCAGCTGCGTCGGGGAGCTGTGTTCCAGCAGGCGCGGCACCTCGTCGGCGGCCGCGCAGATGTCGGGGTAGCCGAGGACGAGCATCGCCTCGTGGGGCGGGACGGGGACCAGGTCGAGCTCGGCACGCAGGACGGTGACGAGGGTGCCTTCGCTGCCGACGAGGGCGCGGGCCACGTCGAAGCCCTTCTCCGGCAGCAGCGAGTCGAGGTTGTAGCCGGAGACGCGGCGCGGAATGCTGGGGAACCCCTGGCGGACGTCGGCGAGATGCGCGTCGACGATCCGGCGCAGCCCCTGGTACACCTCGGCCCGGCGGCCGCCGGCTCCGACGATCTCCACGAACTCCGCGTCGGAGGTCGGGCCCACCCAGCAGCGGAGCCCGTCGTAGGTCAGGATCTCCAGCCGCCGGACGTTGTCGACGGTCTTGCCGTACGCCTGCGCGGACGCGCCGCACGAGTTGTTGCCGATCATGCCGCCCAGTGAGCAGTGGCTGTGCGTCGAGGGTTTCGGGCCGAACCGCAGGCCGCGGTCCGCCAGCTGCCGGTTCAGTTCGTCCAGCACGATGCCGGGCTCCACCACGCAGGTGCGGGCGGCCTCGTCCACGGAGACGAGGTGGTGGCAGTACTTCGTCCAGTCGATGACGACGGCGACGTTGGTGCACTGCCCGGCGAGGCTGGTCCCGCCGCCCCGGGAGAGCACCGGTACACCGTGCCGGGCGCAGACGGCGACCGCCTCGGCGCCCGCGTCCACCGTGCGGGGGACGACGACGCCGATGGGCACCTGCCGGTAGTTGGAGCCGTCGGTCGCGTAGGCGCCCCTGCTGCCCGCGTCGAAGCGAATCTCGCCGTCGACGCGCCGTTCCAGCTCACGGCGGAGGGCCCGCATGTCCGGCGCCGGGTCCGTATCCGTACCGTGCTGCCCGTCCGCCGGGGCGTTCCCTCCCGTGACCATCCGCCGCTCCTCCTCGTCTTCCGGCGCGCGCCGGGGTGGCCCGGCCTCGCAGAGACCCCGGTACCCGAAGTCGGCGGGTTCACTTATGGGCGGCTCGGTGAGTGACCCCGATCGGCCCTGCGGAACCGGTCGGCCGGGCGTACGGGCAGCCGTGGGCGTCACCCGAGCGCACGACCCGGTGGGCGTCCCCGCCGAGGCGGTGCCATGTTTCGGACGTGGCCGCCCGGCAACCCGGGTGGTGACCCCCGGACCGGGCCCGCGTGGCCGAGGACGAGAGCGAGGAGGACGGCGTCATGCCGGCAGGATCGAGCCCCAAGCGTGAGCGTCAGTACGAGCACGTGAAGGAGAGCGCGGAGAAGCGCGGCACGTCCGAGAAGCGTGCCAAGGAGATCGCCGCCCGCACGGTGAACAAGGAGCGTGCCCGCTCCGGCGAGTCGAAGACGGCGAGCCGGACGTCCACGCGCGACCCCAAGTCGGCCTCCCAGCGCGGCGGTGAGCGCTCGCACAAGGGCGCGCAGGGCCGCACGAAGGACCAGCTGTACGAAGAGGCGAAGAAGAAGAACATCGAGGGCCGCTCCACGATGAGCAAGGAGCAGCTTCTGAAGGCCGTCAGCCGCTGAATCGGCGGGGCGTGGCCGAAACCTTTCTGCGCGGGCCGGGCGGCCCGCGCAGAAAGGTTTCGGCACGAGGGAGGGAGGGACACCGCACATGGACAACGGACGAGGCGAAGAGAACGACCGCGGGGACGACGACCGCGAGGGCGTCCACCGCGGGCGCGACGAGACGACCGAGGAGCGGGCGGACCGCCGCTGGACGGAACTGCTCCAGGAGCTGCGGGTCGCGCAGACCGGGGTGCAGATCCTCTTCGGTTTCCTGCTGGCGGTGGTCTTCCAGCCGCGCTTCGGCACCCTGTCGGACACCGACCGGACGATCTACGTCGTCACCGTGCTCCTCGGTTCCGCCACGGCGGCCGCGCTGATCGGGCCCGTCTGCTTCCACCGGCTGCTGACCGGCCGCCACCTGAAGCCGGAGACCGTGGTGTGGGCGTCGCGGCTCACCCTGCTCGGGCTCGTGCTGCTGTTCTGCACGATGTGTTCGGCGCTGCTGCTGATCATGCGCGTGGCGCTGCACAACACGCTGGCCCTGTGGCTGGTGGGCGGGATGGCGCTGTGGTCCTTCGTCTGCTGGTTCGTCTTTCCGGCCTGGGCGCTGGCCAGGTCGTCCAACGGACGCGACGGCTCCGCTCACGTGAAGTGACTCCGTACGCACCCGTGCCTCGCCGGGCCGGGTGCGTACGCACGTGTCACAGGGCGCGCAGCGCGGGCAGCAGCTTCTCCTGGGCCCAGTCGATGAACGGCTTCTGGTGGTCTCCGCCGATCTGGACGAGGGCGACCTCGGTGAACCCCGCGTCGACGAAGGGGCGCACCGCTTCCACGAACTGCCCGACGTCGTCGCCGCAGGGCACCGCCTCGGCGATGTCGTCGGGCCGGACGTACTGTGTGGCCTGGTCGAAGGCGGAGGGGCCCGGAAGCTCCGAGTTGACCTTCCAGCCGCCGACGGACCAGCGGAACTGGTCGTGAGCCCGCTTCACCGCCGCGTCGCGGTCGGTGTCGTAGCAGACGGGCAACTGGCCGACCCGGGGCTTCCCGCCGCCGCCGTGCCGGTCGAAGTCGGTGAGCAGTTCCTCCTTGGGCTCGGTGGCGATCACCAGGTCCGCGAGCCGGCCCGCGATCTCGCACGACCGGTCGCCGGAGACGGCTACACCGAGTGGCACGGCCACCTCGGGCACGTCCCACAGCTTGGCGTTCTCCACGTCGAAGTGGGGGCCGTGGTGGTTGACGTAGCCGCCGGCGAGGAGCGCCTTGATGATCTCCACCGCCTCTTCGAGTTTGTCGAGCCGCACCCGGGCGTCCGGCCAGCCGCCGCCCACCACGTGTTCGTTCAGACTCTCGCCGGAGCCGAGCCCGAGCCGGAACCGCCCCTCGGAGAGCAGTTGCAGCGTCGCGGCCTTCTGCGCCACGACGGCCGGGTGGTAACGGGTGGTCGGGCAGGTCACGTACGTCATCAAGGGGATGCGCGTCGTGGCCTGCGCGGCGGCGCCCAGCACGCTCCAGGCGTACGGGGCGTGGCCCTGGGACTTCAGCCAGGGGAAGTAGTGGTCGGAGGTCACGGAGAAGTCGAAGCCGGCCTGTTCGGCCGCCACCACGTCCTCGACGAGGGCCCGCGGTCCCGACTGCTCGGTCATCATCGTGTATCCGAATTGCACCATATGGGATGGGTTACCGATCCCCGGCGGTCGAAACGTGCCGGCTCCACTGGTTCCGGATCGTGTTTCCCCCTCGTTCCGGATCATGTTTCCTCCGCGCCGGACGCGGAACCCGGGAGGGGGACGTCCGCATGTCCGCGTACACCGAGAGTGAGGGATGACATGGCTGTCGCGACCTACTGCCTGGTTGCCGTCGACTGCCCGGATCCGGCGGCGCTCGCCGGCTTCTACCAGAAGGTGCTGGGCGGGGAGGTGACGCACGACAACGACCGCTGGTACGACCTCCGGGTCCCCGGCGGGGCGCGCCTGGCCTTCCAGCTCGCCCCCGACCACCGGCCGCCGGAGTGGCCGAGCGGCGACCGGAACTCGCAGCAGGAGCACCTGGACTTCGAGGTGGAGGACATGGAGGCCGCCCAGCGCGAGGTGCTCGCCCTGGGGGCCACACCGCTCGATCTGGACGACGACGGCGGAAAGCGCGGCTTCCGGGTCTTCGCGGACCCGGCGGGACACCCGTTCTGCCTGTGCGACGGCGGCGGCTGAGGGCGTAGAACCCTGGGCTCAGGGGGTGAGAAGCTCCGAGGGCTCGGGCTCAGGGGCCCGGGCTCAGGGGCTCATACGGGCGATGACGCCGGTGTCGAGGCGGTCCAGGAAGGCGGCCGGGGACGCGTGGACCTCCACGGCCCCGGCCTCCTCCAGGTCCGCCCGGGGGATGCCGCCCGACAGCAGGCCCACGGCCGGCACCGACGCCCTGGTGGCCGCCGCCATGTCCCAGACGGAGTCGCCGATGTACACCGCCTCCTCGCTGGTGGCGCCGGCGATGTCCATCGCGTGACGGATCGGGTCGGGGGCGGGTTTCCCCTCGTCCACGTCGTCGGAGCTGGCGGTGCCGGAGATCACGTCGTCGGCGTCGAGCGCGCGCCGCAGGGCCTTGAGCTCATGGCCGGAGGCGGAGGTGGCGAGAACGATCGTCCAGCCCCGGCCGGCCAGGGCGCGCAGCAGGTCCGCCGCGCCGTCCAGCGGGGGCAGGCGGTCGAAGTAGGTGGCGTACAGCGCGGAGTGCGTGGCACTGATGCCGGCGTCCTGGTCCCGGTCCCGGCCGGAGCCGAGCAGATGGGCGACCAGGTCGTCGGAGCCGAGGCCGACCGCGCGGTGGATCGCGGGCATCGGCACGGTGTGCCCGGCTTGGCGGAACGCCTCCCACCACGCGGTGACGTGCAGGTAGTTGGTGTCGACCAGGGTGCCGTCCACATCGAACAGCGCGGCGCGCGTCATGGGTGTCCTTTCGTGCCGGTCCGGCCCGGCGGTGTCACAGGTGGATCTCTTCGGCGGCGCACACCCGGGCGCCCATGTTCCGTTCCGTCATCCGCAGGGCGGCGTCGGCCAGGTCGGGGTGGATGTGGGCCACTCCGTCGCGCGGGATGGTCAGGTCCATGTGGCGGATGTGCGCGTCGAGCGCGGAGTAGAGGATGCACTGCTCCGTCACCTGGCCGGTCAGGACGAGGTGGTCCACGTCCAGCTGGTGGAGCAGGTAGGGCAGGGGCGTCTCGTAGAAGATCGAGTGCCGGGCCTTGACGACGAAGAGCGAGTTCTCGTCGGGCTTCAGCGGTTCGACCAGGTCGGGGCGGGCGCCCGCCATGGCCGCCGCCACGATCTCCCCGTGGTGGGAGCGCCAGTCGCCGAAGTTGTCGTTGGCGTAGATCACGAGTGCACCGCTGCCCCGGGCCTCCTTCAGCATGCCCGCGATGACGGGCACGGCTCGCTCGGCCGAGGGAAGGAGCTGGTCGGCGTCCTCGTGGTCGTACGGATTGATCATGTCGATGACGATCAGCGCCTTGCGGGACATGGTTGTCATGGTGGCATCCGTGGGCATGCGCGGCGAACTGTCGCCCTGCACCCTGCCCGCCCTCCTCAGCTCCACCGGCTGCCGGTCAGCGGGGCGGTCTCCTCGCCCGTACCGCGTACGACGCCGCGCAGGAACGCCGTGAGCGCCTCGGACGCCGAGTAGCGAGGCCGCCAGCCCAGCTCCTCGCGGGCCCGGGCGCAGTCCATGACGGGCAGCCGCAGCACGGCGTCGAAGAGGTGGGGCGACGCCGGGACCGCCCGGGCGTGCCAGGCGGTCGCCAGCGCGCCGCGTACGAGCGGCAGGGGCGCGCGCACCACCCGCGCATCGAGGAGCGCACCGAGGGAGTGGGCGTCGGTGACGGTGTCGGCGGCCAGGTTGAAGGGGCCGCGCACGTCGCCGAGCACGGCGAGCCGGTACGCCTCGGCCGCGTCGTCGGTGTGCAGCACCTGGAACCTCAGCCCCTCCAGGTCGGGTACGAAGGGCAGCAGGTCGGGGCGGAGGAGTACGCCGGGGAGGTATTTCCCGCCGAAGATGCGCCGTTGCTCGGGGGCGGCCGTCTCCTTGAAGAGGAAGCCGGGCCGCATCCGTACCACCCGGATCTGCGGGTGCCGCAGTTCGTAGGTGTCCAGGACCCGTTCCAGATATGCCTTCTCCCGGCAGTAGGCGGCGTCCGGCCAGCCGTGGGTCGGCCACTGTTCGTCGACGCCGGGCTCCCGCTTCGGCCCGGGTGAATAGGCACCCACCGACGAGGCGTGGACCAGAGCCGGGACACCGGCCGTGCGCACCGCGTCGAAGACGCGGAGGGAGCCCTCGACGTTGCTGCGCCAGGTGACGACGGGGTCGTGGGTGGGCTGGAAGCGCCAGGCCAGGTGGACGACGGCGTCCGCACCCGTGAGCAGGGAGCCGAGTGTCCGGGCGCTGTCCGGGCGGGAGAGGTCCACCCTCCCCCACTCGACGCCGGGCAGGGTGAGGTCGGGCAGCCGCCGGGCCAGGCCGAGGACGGACCCGACGTCCGGGTCCCGCGAGAGGGCCCGTACGAGGCTCGTGCCCACGTTGCCGGTGGCGCCCGTGACGACGACGCGCAGGCCTTGCGATGCGTTCACGGTGAATCCCTTCGTCGCGGCTCAGGGCCGGAGCAGCGTCTTGACCATGCCGTCGGCCTTCGCCTGGAAGGTCTCGTACGCCTTGGGGCCCTCCTCCAGCGACAGGTGGTGCGTGGCGAAGCCGTCGACGCCCAGCGGGTCGTCGTCCACGAGCAGCGGCAGGATGTCGGGCACCCAGCGCTTGACGTTCGCCTGGCCCATCCGGAGCTGGATCTGCTTGTCGAACATGGTGAGCAGGGGCAGCGGATCGACGGCGCCGCCGTAGACACCGGAAATGGAGATGGTGCCGCCCCGGCGCACCACGTCGATGGCGGTGAGGAGGGCGGTGAGCCGGTCGATGCCGGCGCGTTCCATGAGCGGGCGGGCCGCCGCGTCCGGCAGGAGGCCGACCGCCCACTGGCCGGCCTTGCCGAGCGGCGCGCCGATGGCGTGGGCCTCCATGCCGACGGCGTCGATGACCGCGTCGGTGCCCCGGCCGCCGGTGAGGTCGCGGACCGCGTCCGGCAGGTCCTTGCCGTAGCGCCCGAGGTCGAGGGTCTGGACGCCGCGCGCGGCGGAGCGGGCGAGGCGCTCGGGGACCAGGTCCACGCCGATGACCAGGCCGGCGCCGCGGTGCAGGGCGATGCGGGCGGCCATGTCGCCGATCGGGCCGAGGCCGAGGACGGTGACGCTGCCGCCGGGCGGGATCGCGGCGTACTCGACGGCCTGCCAGGCGGTGGGCAGCACGTCGGACAGATAGACGAAACGGTCGTCCGACGGCCCCTCGGGGACCTTGATGGGCAGGGTGTTGCCGAAGGGGACCCGCAGCAGTTCGGCCTGCCCGCCGGGCACCTGTCCGTAGAGCTTGGTGTACCCGAAGAGCGAGGCGCCGGTGCCGTACTCCCTGACCTGCGTGGTCTCGCACTGCGAGTGCAGGCCCCGGCCGCACATGTAGCAGGTGCCGCAGGAGACGTTGAACGGGACGACGACCCGGTCACCGCGTGACACGGCGGTCACCTCGGGGCCCGTCACCTCCACGACGCCCATCGGCTCGTGGCCCAGGATGTCGCCGGGATCGAGGTAGGGGCCCAGCACTTCGTACAGATGGAGGTCCGATCCGCAGATGCCCGTCGAGGTGACCCGGATGATGATGTCGGTCGGGTCCTGGATGACGGGGTCGGGAACGGTTTCGACGCGGACGTCACGCTTTCCCTGCCAGGTCAGTGCACGCATGAGTGATCTCCTCGCTGTCGGGTGACGGCTGCGCCGCCGTTCAGTGGCGGCCCTCGCGCCGTGCCGCCTTCGCCTCGGCCTGGGCGATCCGTCCGGCGGTCTCGCGCCGGCGCCCCTCCGCCTTCAGGCGCTCGTCGCCCAGCGCGGCGCCGTCCGACCTGAGCTTCGCCGCCTTCGCCCTCATGGCCAGGGCGCGGGCGATTTCGGCATGCCTTCCCATGTCTCCTCGGTTCCTCCCGGGTCGTCCTGCGGGTGTGCCCGCACAGCCGTTCCGTGCGACGGGTTCCCACGGAATCCGGGTTCAACCGGAATGCCCGATTCAATCCGGGGAGCCGGCCGGCCGGGGCGGTCAGGCCGTACGAAAACGCCCCGGCCACCCCGCATGTCCCTCAGCGGCACGGGTACCCGCCTGGCCAGGCTCCCGGCGTACGCGGGAGCAGGCGCTGCGGTTGGGACCACAGCCGCAGCGCCGTCCGGCGGACTCCCGGTCGCGCGCCGGCCCCGGTGCGCCCAGGATCGACGGCGGGGCGCCGACGGGCCGTCCCCGGACGCCACGCCCCCGCACGGCCCCCACCCCTGTCCTACGGAGACTTCATGGCCGACAGCACCCTGTCCCTCCTGCTCCGGGGTTACGCGTGGCTGCCGGACCGCCGGCGGCGGTCCGGCGGCGCGCCGGTCCGCACCCGCCTGCTCGGCAAACGGGTCATCGCGCTGCACGGGCCGGCCGCCGTCCGCTTCTTCTACGACGAGGACCACGTCCGCCGCCACGGGGCGCTGCCGGAGCCGGTCATCGACACGTTGTTCGGGCAGGGGGCGGTGCACACCCTGGACGGTGAGCGGCACCGGGTGCGCAAGGGCATGTTCCTCCACCTGCTGAAGGACCCGGAGGGCGTGCGGGCCCTGACGGACCGGGTCGCCCTGGAGTGGAAGGACGCCGTGGCCGGGTGGGCGGACCGGGGCCGGGTCGTGCTGTTCGACGAGGTGGCCGGGGTGCTCACGCGCGCCGTCCACGCGTGGGCCGGGGTGCCGCTGCCGGAGGGCGGGGCGGACGGCGTGGCGCGCGACCTGGTGGCCATGGTGGACGGGTTCGCGTCGGCCGGCCCCCGGCAGTTGCGCGCCCGCGCCGCCCGGCTCCGGCAGGAGAGGCGTCTGGCCCGCCTGGTGGAGCGGGAACGCGGCAGCGGCGACGCCGGGGCCGGAGTCGGGGCGGGCGCTACCCCGTTCCGTACCGTCGTGCACCACCGCGATGCCGGCGGCGCGCTGCTCGACCCCCGTACGGCGGCCGTCGAGGTGCTCAACATCCTGCGTCCGACCGTCGCGGTCAGCTGGTTCGCGGCGTTCGCGGCGCACGCCCTGCACCGGTGGCCGGAGCACCGGGCGGCGCTCCGCGACGGCGGCCCCGCCTTCGCCCTCGCCTTCGCGCAGGAGGTCCGCCGCTTCTACCCGTTCGCCCCGTTCGTCGGCGGGCTCGCGGCCGACCGGCTCGAATGGGAGGGCCGCACCATCCGGCCGGGGACGCTGGTGCTCCTCGACCTGTACGGCCAGAACCACGACCCGGACCTGTGGCCGCGGCCCTACGTCTTCGACCCCGCGCGCTTCCACGGCACGCCGGTGCGGCCCGACGAACTGGTCCCGCAGGGCGGCGGCGACCCGGCGACGGGACACCGCTGCCCTGGCGAGGACATCACCCTCGCCCTGCTGTCCACCCTCGCGGTACTGCTGTCCGGCCTCGTGTACCGGGTGCCGGAACAGGACCTGTCCATCCCCCTCCGCCGCGTCCCCACCGCGCCCCGGAGCGGGTTCGTCATCGAGGACGTCCGGTAACCCCCGGTCCGTCCCCCACGACCAGTCACGGAAGAAGGCCCCCATGAGCACACCCGGCCAGGACCCCACCGAGCGCTTCCCGCAGCCCGACTTTCCGCAGCAGGAACAGGAACACCCCGGCTGGACCGGCCCCATGGACCCGCCGCCCGACCACGGCGAGGACTCCTACCGGGGCCACGGGCTCCTGAAGGACCGCAAGGCCGTGGTGACGGGGGGCGACTCCGGGATCGGCCGCGCCGTCGCGCTGGCGTTCGCCCGCGAGGGGGCGGATGTGCTGATCACCCACCTCGACACGGAGGAGGACGAGGCCCGGGAGACGGCCCGGCTGGTCGAGGAGGCGGGCCGGCAGGCGCTGACGGAGGCGTGCGACATCCGGGACGAGAAGCAGTGCCGTGCCCTGATCGGGAGCGCGGTGCAGGAGTTCGGGCGCATCGACGTGCTCGTCAACAACGCCGCGTACCAGATGGCACAGCCCGACGGGATCTCCGCGATCTCCACGGATCAGTTCGACCGGGTGCTGCGCACCAACCTGTACGGGATGTTCTGGCTGTGCAAGATGGCCCTGCCGCACATCCCGGCCGGCGGGTCGATCATCAACACCACGTCGGTGCAGGCGTACAAGCCGAGCCCGCACCTGCTGGACTACGCCATGACCAAGGGCGCCATCGTGACGTTCACCCAGGGCCTCGCCCAGATGCTGGCGTCCGACGGCATCCGGGTGAACGCCGTGGCACCCGGCCCGGTGTGGACGCCGCTGATCCCGGCGACGCTGCCGGACACGAAGGAGTTCGGGAAGCAGAGCCCGCTGGGGAGGCCCGCCCAGCCGGCCGAGATGGCTCCGGCGTACGTGTTCCTCGCCTCCGGGAACGCGAGTTTCATCACCGGCGAGATCGTGAACGCGACCGGCGGTACGCCGCTTCCTTAGGTCGTACAGCGTACGGACTTAGGTCGTACAGCGTACGGATTGACGGGGCGGACCACGGGAAGGCGGCGGACATGCCGAAGAATCATCACGAAGCACCCGTTCTCGACGCCCTGGCCGCCTACCGGCAGCGGGGTGAGCTGGGGTTCACGCCTCCGGGGCACAAACAGGCCCGGGGCGCGGCGCCCGAGGTCAGGGCCGTGCTGGGCGACGCCGTGTTCCTCGGCGACCTCCTGGCCAGCGGCGGACTGGACGACCGGCGGATGAAGTCGGGGGTGCTGCAACGTGCCGAGGTCCTGATGGCCGACGCCGTGCACGCGGAGCACGCGTTCTTCTCGACGTGCGGCAGTTCCCTGTCGGTCAAGGCGGCGATGCTGAGCGTCGCCGCGCACGGCCAGAAGCTCCTGGTGGGGCGGGACGCCCACAAGGCGGTGGTCTCCGGGCTCATCCTCTCGGGCATCCGGCCGGTGTGGGTCGAGCCGCAGTGGGACACCGAACGCCACCTCGCGCACCCGCCGTCCCCGGAGGCGTACGAGCGGGCGTTCGAGGAGCACCCGGACGCGAAGGGCGCCCTGGTCACGAGCCCCACGCCGTACGGGGTGGCGGCGGATCTGCGGGCCATCGCCGAGGTGTGTCACCGGCGCTCCCGTCCGCTCGTCGTGGACGAGGCGTGGGGCGCGCATCTGCCGTTCCACCCGGATCTGCCGACGTGGGCGATGGACGCGGGCGCCGATGTCTGCGTGACCAGCATCCACAAGATGGGCAGCGGCCTGGAACAGGGGTCGGTGTTCCATCTGCGGGGCGACCTGATCGACCACGACACGCTGGCGTCCCGGGCCGATCTGCTGGGTACGACGAGCCCTTCCGTCCTGCTGTACGCGGGCATGGACGGCTGGCGGCGCCAGATGGTGCTGGAGGGGCACACACTGATGTCGCGCGCCCTCGACCTCGCCGCATCGGTGCGCGAGGAGATCGAGTCGATCGACGGGATGCACGTCAACGACCGCGACGACTTCTGCGGTCCGGGCGCCGGCTCCGAGTTCGACCCGCTGCCGGTGGTCATCGACATCGCGGACCTCGGGATCTCCGGCTATCGGGCGGCGGACTGGCTGCGCGAACACCACCACCTGGACACGCACCTGATGGACCACCGGCGGGTCAGCGCCCAGCTCACCCACGCCGACGACGCCGAGACGACGAAGCGGCTGCTGACGGCGCTGCGCGACCTCGCCCGGCAGGCTCCTTCACTGCCCCGGGGGCCCGAGGTGGCGGTTCCGGCACCGCCGGAACTGCGGATGGACCAGGCGAGGCTGCCGCGCGACGCCTACTTCCACGCGACCGAGGACATCCCGGTGGAGCGGGCCGTGGGGCGCGTCGCCGCCGAGATGATCACGCCGTATCCCCCGGGCATCCCGGTGGTGCTGCCCGGTGAACGGCTGACGGAACCGGTCCTGCGCTATCTCCTGACCGGTCTGGAAGCGGGGATGAACCTGCCGGACCCGGCGGACCCGGAGCTGCGCACCGTACGGGTCTGCGCGGACGACTGAGCACCCGGCACCCGGCGGCCTCCCGCCCCCTCGGGGCGGGAGGCCGCCGCCCGGCTCAGCCGCGTGTGCGGCTGACGCATTCGGTGACCGCGTCGTAGAGACTGCCCGTGCGGGAGAGCGCGTCGCGCTGGATCCGCGCGCCGGTGCCGTTCTTCAGGACTCTCTCGATCCCCTCCCCCGCCGACGCCAGGTCTCCGCTGTCCTCCAACGCCTCGCGCACATGGGTGAGCAGGGCGTGCACCACGGCGGGTGCGGGGGCGGGGCGCATGGTGGCGGGGTGCAGCAGTTCGCCCTCCAGGCCCGAGCGGCCCGCCTGCCAGGCCGCCATGCGCAGCAGGCCCACCCCGTACGGCTCCGGCGGATCACCCGCCCGCCAGGCCCGGGCGGCCGTCTCCACCAGGGCGCGCGCCAGCGTGGCCAGCAGCGCCGCGTCGGCGGGGTCGAGGCAGACGTCCGCGACCCTGATCTCGACGGTCGGGTAGCGGTGGGAGAGGCGGGCGTCGAAGTAGATCATGCCCTTGTCGCGCAGGACGCCCGTGCCGACGAGGGCGTCGACCTCGTCGTGGTAACGGCGCGCGGATCCGAACAGTTCCATGGGCCCGGCCGAGGGCCAGCGGCCCCAGACCCGGCTGCGGTAGCTGCTGTACGCGGTGTCCTGGCCCTGCCAGAACGGCGAATTGGAACTCAGCGCGAGCAGCACGGCGAGCCAGGGGCGGATGCGGTCCAGGACCGCTACGCCCTCCTCGTCCGACTCCACGGAGACGTGCACATGGCATCCGCAGGTCAGCTGCTCCTGCGTGGTCAGCCCGAACTTGTCGGCCAGCCAGCGGTACCGTTCGCCCTCGCCGATGGACGGGCTGACGGGCAGCGGAGAGGTGGCGAGCGCGACAACCGCTCCCCCGGCCTCGGCGGCGCTGCGGGCCGCCTCCGCCCGCCAGCGCAGGATCTCGTCGGCGAGTTCCCGCATGTCCGCGCGCGGCTCGGTGGCGAATTCGAGCTGCTGGCGGTGCAGCTCCTGCTCGAAGGCCGAGTCGCCCTCGGCGCGCCGCTCCGCGCGGGCCAGGACAGCTGTTGACAGCGCCCTGGGTTCGCCGCTCTGCCCGTCGACGAGCAGCAGCTCCTCCTCCACACCCACGGTCCGCACCATCGTGTCCTCCATGTTCGATCGGCCGGGGGCGGGTCCTGGCGCCGAGGCGATTCCAGCCCTCCCCCACTTCGCCGTATGCCACCGCACGGCACCCGCACCCCTGACCGGCCGGTATTTCTCCGCCGACGCTCCGTCGCGCCCGCCGCTCAGCGCGCGCCCGGCCCACCCGCACCGCCCCGCCGGGCGACGACGGCCAGATGGCCCGCCGCGATCTCCGCGGCGCCGGCCTCCAGCAGCGAGAACGGCGGCCCGGCCCCGCCCCGGAGCAGGGTCAGCGCCCCCCGCGCCGTCGTGCCGCCGGACTCGGTCAGCGCCACGGAGAGCAGGGCCGTGACGTCGGCGCGGACCATGAGCGGCCTGCCGTCCTCGTCCGCCCCCAGCCTGTCCAGGTCGTCCGTGAGCTGTTCCACCACCGCCTCGCCGGACGTCATGACCTCGACCGCCACGGGGCAGGCGCGCGGGTCCTGCCGCAGGAAGGCCTTCTCCAGCCCCTCGTCGTCCGGCACCGGGGGGCCGTGGACCGCGATCCGGACCGGCGCCTCCGTGGGCCCCAGGTCGAGCAGGGCCCAGTCCGCGAGACCGTCGCGCAGGAGCCCCGCGACGGCGCCGAGGGCCGCCGCGGAGGGCTCACGTTCCAGCAGGGCGCGGGCCGTGCGGTCCAGGAGGCCGGTCAGCTCGGCCTGGCGTCCGGCCGACGAGGGGCCGCCGGCCCGGTCACCGGTACGGGAGGCGGTGCGGGGGCCCGGGGCCGGCGCGAGCAGCAGGAGCACGTCCCGTCCCCGTCCCTCCGGCGCGTCGATCCCGGTGAGCGTGGCGTACAGCGGGCCGTCCTGCAGCCCGGGGAGGCGGACCGGGAGGCTGCGGCCTCCCTCCCCGCCGGCCACGGCCGCCGCATGGGCGCGGAGGGCGGCCCGGTCCGCGGGGCGCAGGAGCGCGGCGAGTGGGCGGCCCGCGGCATACCCCGGAGGGAGCCCGGTCAGTTCGGCGGCGGCCTGGTTGAGGCGGCGCACGACGGTCTGCCCGTCGGTCAGGACGACGGGCCACGGCAGCTGGTCGAAGATGGCCTTGAACGGGTGGAGCGCCGCCTTCGCACCCGGTCTCCGGGGAGGTCCCTGCGGCTCCTCTGCCAGGCGCAGGGCTTCGATCGCGTGGTCCAGCTCCGCGAGGGCCGCGTCGAGCAGGACGGGGTATTCGGCGGGAGGATGGTCCCGGGCCGCGCGCAGTTCCCGTGCGCGGGCGACGAGGGCCTGATGACCGCTCTCGCCCTCCGGTGGCCCGTTCATACGACGAAGCTAGCCGATCACCGGCGTCACGGCGCCGAGCGGCGCGGCGGTTCCGTTCCGCTGCTGCTGCGGCGGCGGCGACCGGGAGCTCGCAGGAAGGGTGAGGGGGTCACGGCCGATGGACACGGTGACCGATGGCGCGGCCGTGGCGCCGCGGCTGGTCCTGCTGGGCCGACGGGCGATGCGCTGTGCGGCCGGGTGCCGGGGCGCGTCGGTGTTTCTGCGCTGCCCCGGCGGGGAAGGCCACAGCGCTTCGTCCCACCCGGATCTCGCGGTGCTGGCCGCGCTCCAGGAGGAGACCGGCGAGGGGCCGGGCGTCGACGCCGCCCGCTCGCTGCGGACGGTCGGGGCCGTCGATCTCGTCGCCGACACGCGGTGGCCGGATTTCCGGATCGCGGCGCTGGAACGGGGGCTGCGCGCCTGTGCGGCGGTGCCGGTGGCGGCGGGGGGCGTGCCGGTGACGGTCACCCTGTACGCGTTCCGGCCGTGGCGGCCCACGGCGGCGGCCCGGGAGGCGGTCGGGGTGCTGGCCGAGGAGACGGCCGGCGGACTTCTGCGCGAGCGCGCCCGTACCGGAGCCGAGGCGGAGGCGGAGCAGCTGCGGACGGCGATGGCCACGCGCGCCGTGATCGACCAGGCGATCGGCATCGTCACACACCTGCTGGACTGCGACCCGGGCCGGGCGTTCGACGTCCTGCGTGTGCTCTCGCAGCGCACGAACCGCAAGCTGAGCGCCGTCGCGGCGCAGATCGTACGGGCGAAGGGGCGGGGCGGCACGCGTGAGCTGCGCCGGCTGCTGGCGGAGCTTCCTTAGGCGGCGCCCCAGTCCGCCAGGAGCCGGTCGGCGAGGCGGTCCTCCAGGAAGCCGGTGGCGTCGATCCCGAAGACGATGTCCGCCTCCAGGGCGGGTTCGTCGTCCAGCAGCCCCTGTACGACGTCGTGCCGCACGACCTGCTCGTGGACCGCGTCCGCCTCCACGTGTTCGGTGTAGAAGAACTCGGCGGCGGGCCCGGCGCCCGCCCGTTTCATGGCGAGGGCGAGGCGGCGCGAGGCGGGCGACGAGGTGATCTCCACGGCCGCGAAGTGCCCGACCAGGGCGCCGCGCAGCCGTCGGTGCAGACCGAACAGGGACATGAGGTTGACGAGGGCCAGCATTTCGGCGTGGCCCTCGTCCAGGTAGTGGCCGTAAGCCGTCTCCAGGCCCAGGTCCGTCATGAGGTCCGCGAAGAGCTGGGCGTGGACGCGGTCGGCCCGGCCGGCGCCGAACTCGTCGTACTCGATCGCGGCCATGCCCGCCTTGGCGCGTCCGCTGAGCCGGGGCAGCACCCAGGCGTGCGGGTCGGCCTCCTTGAGGTGGTAGAGGGAGCGCTGGGCCGCGTAGGCGCGCAGCCGGTCCGGTGTGGCGTGTTCCTGGAGGAAGTGCGACACGCCCGTGCCGTCGACCGGCTCCACGAGCAGCGCGTCCAGCGTGTCGTCCAGGGCGGCCCCCGGCGGGACGTCCCGGCGCAGCGCGGACTCGAAGCGGTGCTCCAGGGCCCCCCTGACCGCCAGCAGTTCGGGGTCCCATTCCCGGGCCGGGTCCACGCCTTCGAAGCCCCGGTAGTGGAGCTCGTAGCAGGCGTACAGGGCGAGCTGGAGGTCGTCGCCGTAGGGTTCGGCAGCGTCCACCGCGGTCGTGCCGGGCAGCGGCCCGTCTCCCCGGAGATGGGCGACGACCGCCGCCGAGAGCTCGCCACGGGCCCGGGGAAGCCCGGGTCCGCCCGTCTGACCGGCCATGATGTCTCTCCTCGCACGTCTCGTTCGGGCACCCGGCCCGGTACCCCGCGTCGGGCGCGTCAACCGCCGGGGGCCGCACTCCCACCATGTGGGTGCGCCGCCGTCGCCGCTACAGCACGGGCGGGGGTGCGGATGAATGAGCCCGCCCGTGCGGGGAACCCAGAGGCTGCGACCCGGAAGCCACGTCACCGGGCGTGTACCCCGTAGGACGGAAGGACGGCAGAAGATGAGCGACAACGGCAGCAAGGGCAAGGTGCTCGCCATCGTCACCAACTACGGCGTGGAGCAGGACGAACTCGTCGTGCCGCTCGGCCATCTGCGCGAGCGCGGTGTGCGGGTCGACGTCGCCGCCCTGAAGAAGGACGACATCGAGACGCTGGTCGGCGACAAGGACCCCGGCACGTCCGTACGCCCCGACATCACGCTGGAGGACGTCGACCCGGCCGGCTACGACCTGCTGCTCGTACCGGGCGGCACGCTGAACGCCGACACGCTGCGGCTCCAGGGCCCGGCCTGTGACATCGTGCGGTCGTTCACCGCCTCCGGGCGGCCCGTCGCGGCCATCTGCCACGGGCCGTGGGTGCTGGTGGAGACCGGCGGCGTCAAGGGCAAGCGGCTCACCTCGTACGCCTCGTTGCGTACCGACGTGCGCAACGCCGGCGGTGAGTGGGTGGACGAGCCGGTCGTGACGGACGAGTCCGGCGGCTGGAAGCTCATCACCTCGCGCAACCCGGGCGACCTCGACCCGTTCCTCAAGGAGGTCGACGCCGCGCTCGCCGGCTGAGCCACCCGCGTGAGGGCCGTCCGGCGTTCGCCCGGGCGGCCCTCACATCGGTTCGGGTGCGGCCCGGGCGGCCCTCACATCGGTTCGGGTGCGAAGGGCCGGAACTCGTCCTCGCCCGGCTGCACGACCCCGTAACTGCTCTCCGGTACCTCTTGCCACACGCCGGGCAGCCCGCCCAGGGGTTCCGACACCACCAGCCGGGTGCTGTCGGACACGCCGCGCAGGAAGTCCAGGTCCGGGTGGAGGGCGCGCACGGTCTCGGCCTTGCTGCTGTAGAAGAGCGAACGCGACGTGCCGAGACTCGAATAGCGGAACGACCACAGCCGCTCGCCGTCGGACACCGCGACGGTCATCTGGAGCGGGTGCTCCACGCCCTCGTCGCGGCCCACGCGTTCGATCAGCCCGGCCATCCGGGCCACGGCGCCCGGCACGTCCTGGTCGAGTCCGAACGTCAGCGCGAGGTAGAACATCACCTCGGAGTCCGTGGACCCTTCCAGGGCCGAGAACAGCGCCGGGTCGAGCGCCAGGGAGAGGTCGCGGCGCAGCCGGTGGAAGTCCGCGATCGCACCGTTGTGCATCCACATCCAGCGGCCGTGCCGGAAGGGATGGCAGTTGGTCTGCTGGATGGCCGTCCCCGTGGACGCCCGCACATGGGCGAAGAACAGCGGCGAGCGGATGTGGCTCGCGATCTCCCGCAGGTTGCGGTTGTTCCAGGCGGGCCCGGTGTCGCGGATGATCGCGGGCGTCTCCTGCTCGGACCCGTACCAGCCGACCCCGAAGCCGTCCCCGTTGGTCGTCTCCACGCCCATGGTGGAGTGGAGGCTCTGGTCGATGAGCGAGTGCTCCGGCTTGTAGAGGAGATCACTGAGCACGACACTCGTGCCGGAATAGGCCAGCCATCGGCACATGTGCGACCGTCCCTTCCCGGGCGGCGGGCAGGGGCCGGAGCGGACGCGCCGGTGGTGCTTCCGCGGGCCTCGGTCCCTGGGGCGCCCGGTCGTCGTCGTTATGTCCACGCTACCGACTTCATGGACCCGCTGCCCGGCCGAGCCCGCCGGAAACGCCGCGGGCCGAGTGCGCCCTAGGCCGCGGTGGGCCTGCGCCGGAAGGTCTCCGCGAGGGCCGTGTTCGCCACGACGGCGACGCCCAGCACCAGGGCGGCGGCCGGGTGCCCGACCCCGTACAGCGCGAGGGCACCCCCGCCGAGCACCAGGGCCTTCACCGCCAGGACGCCCGCGAGCGGCGGGCGGAACCGGGCGCGCGGGGCGGCGAACAGCGTCCACAGCACGACGGCGGCGGCCAGCGGTGCGGAGCCGAGGAGCACCTGGAGCGCCAGGGCGTCCGCCAGGGTGAACCCCCACCAGAAGAGGCAGCCGAGCGCCACCACCTCCAGGAGGAACGCCAGCAGTTCGTTCGCCGCCCACCAGGGCCGCCCGGCCACCGGAGGGATCACCTGGCCGTCCGTGGCTCCGTCGTGCACCCTGCCCCCTGTGCGCCCGTGTGTGCGAAGTGAGCCTACTGGAAGCCCCGTTCAGCTGGCGCGGCGCAACCGCAGCGCGGCCACGGCACCGAGGACGGCGCCCACGGCCAGGACCATCAGGCCCCGGAGCCAGACGTCGCCTTCGATCTGGGTGGCGAGCCCGACGCAGGAGGCGGCGCCCAGGACGGGCACGACGGTCGGGGCCCTGAAGTGCCCGGGGCGCCCGGGGTCGCGGCGCAGCACCAGCAACGCCGTGTTCACCAGGAAGAAGACCACGAGGAGCAGGAGGACCAGGGTCGAGGCGAGCGTGGAGACGTCGCCGGTCAGTGCGAGCAGCAGGGAGAGGGCGGTCGTCGCGGCGATCGCCGCCCACGGGGTTCGCCGGCCGGGGAGCACGGCCGTCAGGAAGTTCGGCAGCAGTCCGTCGCGGGCCATGCCGTACGCCAGCCGCGAGGACATGATGCCGGTCAGGAGCGCCCCGTTGGCCACGGCCACCAGCGCGATGGCGCTGAACAGCCAGGTGGGCACACCGCCCGCGGTGCGGACGAGTTCGAGCAGCGGTCCGCTGGACTCGGCCAGCTTCTCCGTCGGCACGGCCGCCGCGGCGGCGGCGCCGACCAGTGCGTAGACGGCGCCCGCGGTGATCAGCGCGCCGAAGAGCGCCCTCGGATAGGAGCGGCGGGGGTCACGCGTCTCCTCGGCCACGTTGACGGAGGTCTCGAAGCCGACGAAGGAGTAGTACGCGAGGACAGCGCCGCTCAGCACCGCCAGGACGGGCCCCTCGCTGTCGGTGCCGAGGTCGGTGAGCCGGCCCAGGTCCCCGTCGCCGCGCAGCACGATCCAGCAGCCGAGGCCGATCACCAGCAGCAGGCCGCCGACCTCGATCACGGTGGCGACGACGTTGGCCCGGGTCGACTCGCTGATGCCCCGGGCGTTGAGCAGGGCGAGGGCCACCAGGAAGACGACGGTCACCAGGACCAGCGGGAGGGTGACGAACTCGGAGAGGTAGTCACCGGCGAACCCCCGGGCCAGGGCCGCCACCGACACCACCCCGGCCGCCAGCATGCAGAATCCGGCGACGAACCCGGTGAAGGGCCCGTAGGCCAGCGTCGCGTAGTGGGAGGCGCCGCCCGCGCGCGGGTACTTCGTGGCCAGTTCCGCGTACGAGGCGGCGGTCAGCAGCGCCAGGCACAGGGCCACCAGGAGGGGCACCCAGACGGCGCCGCCGGAATCGGCCGCGACTTCGCCGACCAGGACGTAGACGCCGGCGCCGAGGACGTCTCCGAGGATGAAGAAGTAGAGCAGCGGCGTGGTGAGGTCCTTCTTGAGGCTCGTCGGGGCGTCCGGGCTCTCGGGCGTGGTTCGGGGAGCTTTCACGGGGCCCGTATACCCGGTGCGTCTGCCGGCAGACGGCCGAGGGGCGGCCGGGGCACGGCGGGTCGCCCGTTGGAACGGGTCGCCGCTGCGGATGGCTCAACCGATGTGTCCGGCAGGGGGCGAGGGGGTACGCGTGGTCGGGCGATGCCGTCCCCCAGCGCGCGCCGACCACTCCGCGCACGGCACTGCCCTTCCCCAGCGAGATTGGAATCCAGTGAGCGACAAGAAGAACCCGGTGTCGGCCGCCGCGGAGAAGATCGCCGGCAAGGTCCAGGACGCCGTCAGCCCCGGCAACGAGATCCCCGGGGCTCCCGCTCCCGAGCCCGCCCAGGTCGACGAGCCGACGAAGCCGCGCGGGCCGCTGCCGCCCAAGCACGACCAGCGCGGTCCCGAGACCATGAGCCCGACCGGGCAGCCCACGGGCGCCGCCCAGGACAAGGTGGCCCAGGGCGGCGCCTACCTCACCACGGCGCAGGGCGCCCGGCTGTACGACACCGATCACTCGCTGAAGGCCGGCCCCCGGGGCCCGGTGCTGCTCCAGGACCACCACCTGCGGGAGAAGATCACCCACTTCGACCACGAGCGCATCCCGGAGCGGGTGGTGCACGCCCGCGGTGCCGCCGCCCACGGCGTCTTCCGCGGGTACGGCGCCGCGGCGGGCATCACGAAGGCCGCGTTCCTCGCCGAGGGCGCCGAGACGCCGGTCTTCGTCCGGTTCTCCACCGTGCTCGGCTCGCGCGGTTCCGCCGACACGGTGCGCGACACCCGGGGCTTCGCGACGAAGTTCTACACCGACGAGGGCGTCTTCGACCTGGTCGGCAACAACATTCCGGTCTTCTTCATCCAGGACGCGATCAAGTTCCCCGACATCATCCACGCCGGGAAGCCGCACCCCGACCGGGAGATCCCGCAGGCGCAGAGCGCCCACGACACGTTCTGGGACTTCGTCACCCTGCACACCGAGGCGACCCACCACACCCTGTGGAACATGTCGGACCGGGGCATTCCGCGTTCGTACCGGATGATGGAGGGCTTCGGCGTCCACACCTTCCGGCTGGTCAACGCCGAGGGCGCGACCACGCTGGTGAAGTTCCACTGGAAGCCGAAGCTGGGCGTGCACTCGCAGGTGTGGGAGGAGGCGCAGATCACCGCCGGCATGGATCCGGACTTCCACCGCCGGGACCTGGCCGACGCGATCGAGGCGGGAGCGTTCCCCCAGTGGGAGCTCGGCGTGCAGACGTTCCCCGACACCGAGGACCAGATGTTCGAGGGGATCGACCTGCTCGACCCGACGAAGATCGTTCCGGAGGAGCTGGCGCCGGTCAAGCCGATCGGGCTGATGACGTTGAACGCCAACCCGTCGAACTACTTCGCCGAGACGGAGCAGGTCGCCTTCCACGTCGGACACCTGGTGCCCGGCATCGACGTCACCAACGACGCGCTGATGCAGGGGCGGCTCTTCTCCTACGTCGACACCCAGATCACCCGGCTCGGCGGCCCCAACTTCGCGCAGCTGCCGATCAACCGCACGCACGCACCCGTCAACGACATGCTGCGCGACGGGATGCACCAGACGGCCGTGCACCGGGGCGTGGCGCCGTACCGGCCCAACTCCCTGGACGGCGGCTGCCCGTTCACCGCCGGCGCGGACACCGGTGCCTACATCGAGGTGCCCGTCGAGGTGCCGGCCGCCAGGAAGGTGCGGGACGCGGCGGCCTCGTTCGACGACCACTTCAGCCAGGCCCGGCTGTTCTGGCTGAGCATGACGCCCACGGAACGGGAGCACATCACCGCCGCGTACACCTTCGAGCTCGGCAAGTGCTGGGACCAGGCGGTCAAGGAGCGGGCCCTCAAGGTGCTCGCCAACATCGACCCCGTGCTGTGCGCGCGCGTCGCCGAGGGGCTGGGCCTGCCGGCGCCCGAGGCGACCGAGCCCCTGGCCTCGCCCGAGCCCAGCCCCGCGCTGTCCCAGCTGGGGCACACCTGGCCGGTCGAGGGGCGGATCGTCGGCATCGTCACCGACGGGGAGAGCGGCCTGGACGCCGTGCGGGAAGCGCGCGGCGCGGTTCTCGACGCCGGGATGGTCCCCCTGGTCATCGCGCCTTCGGGCGGCAAGCTGGGTTCCGGCGGCGACCCGGTCACCGTGCAGCGCACCTTCACCACGGCCCGGTCGATCGAGTTCGACGCGATCGTGCTGGCGGGGGCGCCCGCTCCGGCTCCCGACGCGTACGGGGCCCGTGACGCCAAGACGGACGACGGGGCCCGGTCCACCGGTGTGGACCCGCGCGTCCTGCTGCTGGTCACCGAGGCGTTCCGGCACGGCAAGGCCGTCGGGGCCTGCGGTGACGGGGCGACGGTGCTGGAGAAGGCCGGCCTCGCCTCGGACGCCCCGGGCGTCGTGGCGGGCGAGGCCGCGTCCACGGTGCTGGACGGCATCGGGGAACTCCTCGCGGGTCACCGCGCCTGGGACCGTTTCACGCCCGCGCTCTGACTCCGCCCCGGGCCGGTGCGCGTAGCCGGCCCGGTCCAGGGCACGCGCGGAGGGAACTCCGCAGACGGTCACCGACGGGAGGAGACACATGAACCACCAGGACCGCGAGCACGAGCAGCCGCCCCGGACCGCCGCCGAGGAGGTCGTCCGCGAAGCGGAGGAGGCCGAGACGGACGTGGCGGACACCCGGGAACGGCACGGCGCGGACAGCGAGGCCGGCGATGCGCTGACCCCGAACGAAGAAGCCCAGGAGGACGCGGACCAGCCTCGCCCATAGGGTGACAAAGCGCGCGTTTTCCCCGTGTCCGACAGGGCACTCGCAGGGTGCGTGGGGCGGCCCCGGGCGGCCGCCCCGGCATCCATGACGCCTCCGACGGAAGGACGAAGCATGCCGACAGAGGCACGTGGCGACGACGTCTACCAGCCGCAGGACGACGGCCAGGACCCGCCCAACGACGACCTCGACCTGGAGAACACGCTCGGCGAGCGTGGCCTCGACGACCAGATGGAGGAGGGCTACTCGCCGCCCGAGCGCCCCCTCGCCGTGGACAAGTACGGCACCACGGGCGAGGAGGAACGACGCGGCGAATCCCTCGACCAGCGCTTGGCCCAGGAGGTCGAGGACGTCGAGCCGCCGGACGGCGACGGCATCGGGGACCTGGACGGCGGCGACGGCGAGCCGCTGGAGCCGGAGGAGGGCGGGACCCGCTCGGGCCGGCTGAGCGCGGCGGACGAGGTGCCGGGACGGCGCACCGACGTCTACGCCGACGACGTGGGCATCGACGGCGGCGCGGCCTCGGCCGAGGAGGCCGCCGTGCACACCACGGACGAGGAGGAGGACCAGGGGCGCCGGGGCTGATCCCGGGCTCACCCGGCGGGTCCGCCACCCCGGATCGAATCGCGTACAGGAAGGGTTGTCGGTGCTGGTGAACGGGATAACCGCCGGCCGCCGCGCGGCGGTCGTGCGGGAGCGGCTGGGGGGACTGGCCCCCGGGATACGCCTCCCCGACCGGTACCAGCTGGTGCAGTCCTTGAAGGCCGCCGCCGCTGCCGCCCTCGCCTGGGCGCTCACCGGGTGGTGGCTGGCGGCGCCGATGGCGCTGATGGCCCCCTGGGCCGCCGTCGCCCTCGTGCAGGGGACCGTCTACCGGTCGCTGCGCTCGGCGGTCGAACTGCTCGCGATGATGGCCTGCGGCACCCTCCTCGCCGCGGGCGCGGCGGCGGTCACCGGGAACACCATGGCGGCCATGCTGATCGCCCTGCCGCTGACCGTGCTCCTCGGCAACTGGCTGCCGGTCGGCGAGCAGGGCCTCTACGCGCCCACCACCGCCCTGTTCGTCCTGGCCTACGGGACGTACTCGCTGCCCGCCGTCGGACACCGGCTGCTGGAAACGGTGGTGGGGGCCGTCGTCGGGATCGCG
Source organism: Streptomyces sp. SID9727 (assembly GCF_010550605.1). Classification (GTDB taxonomy): domain Bacteria; phylum Actinomycetota; class Actinomycetes; order Streptomycetales; family Streptomycetaceae; genus Streptomyces. Next base: position 6,019 of record NZ_JAAGNI010000394.1, on the reverse strand, counting down.
GTGAACGCGATCGTCCTGCCTCCCGTGCACTCCCTGCACGTGAGGACCCTCGCCTGCGCGCTGCCGAGGGACTGTTCCCGGCTGCTGCGCGACCTGAGCGAGGGCATGGTGGAGGAGTACGACGAGGAGCGGGCGGAGGGCTGGCACCGGTCCGCCGGGGAGCTGCCCGGCGCGCTCTCGGACCTGCGCGCGGCGCGCGGATGGGCGACGGAGAGCTTCCGCTTCAACCCGGGGCACCGGATGCGCCGCAGCACCCCCTCGCCCTCCGAACGGTGGGACGTCGTCTGGGCGCAGGTGGCGAACCGGCTGCTGGCCCTGACCCTGACGCTCTGGGAGACCGCGTCGGAGGGGCGCGGTCTGCCCCGTCCGCCGGGCCCCTCCCTGAAGGACCTGAGCGCCGTCATGGCCGCCGCTGCCGAGGTCTGCGCGACCGACGCGACGATCATGGAGGGCGGCCCGGACGACGACTGCCTGGAACAGCGCGCGAGCCGGCTCGCCGAGGCCCGGCACGCCCTGGCCGGGGCGAAGCGGCACCTGCGCGGGCCCGGCCCCGACGCCGGCGCCTCGCTCGGCAGCCTGGTGGCCGGCTGCCAGGCACTGCTGGACGACCTGAATCCCGGCGAGGACGGCTCGGCACTTCTCGCCGGCGGCGCCCGCACCGGCCGGATCTGAGGAGTACGCATGACACGCACGGACCGCATCGCCCAGCCCTGGGGCGCCCGGACCCCGTACGGTCCCGGTGAGCCGTGGCCCGTACGGGTGGACACGCGGCTCGCCGACGGGGTGACACCGGACCAGGTCGAGCGGTGGGTGCAGTCGGCGGCGGTCCTGCATTCCAACGGGGACGGGCTCGACATCGCCGTGAAGGACGGCCGGATCGTCGGGGTGCGCGGAAGGGCGCAGGACCGGGTCAACCACGGCCGGCTCGACCCGAAGGACCTCTTCGGGTGGCAGGCCAACGGCTCCCCCGACCGGCTGACCCGCCCGCTGGTGCGCGACGGGGGCGGCCGGCTCGTCGAGAGCGACTGGGACACCGCGATGGACCGGGTGGTGCGGCGTACGCGGGAACTGCTGGAGGAGCAGGGGCCGTCGGCGGTGGGGTTCTACACCTCCGGCCAGCTCTTCGCGGAGGAGTACTACACGCTGACGCTGATCGCCCGGGGCGGTATCGGCACCAACCACCTGGACGGCAACACCCGGCTGTGCACGTCCACGGCCGCCGAGGCCCTCAAGGAGTCGTTCGGCAGCGACGGTCAGCCCGGCTCGTACACCGACATCGACCACGCGGACACGATCGCGCTGTTCGGGCACAACATGGCGGAGACGCAGACCGTGCTGTGGGCGCGGGTGCTGGACCGGCTGGCCGGGCCGAACCCGCCGGCCGTGGTCTGCGTCGATCCGCGCCCCACCCCGGTGGCGCGGGCGGCGACCGTGCACCTGGCGCCGAAGCCCGGGACGAACGTGGCCCTGATGAACGGTCTGCTGCGGGAGATCGTGGAGAACGGCTGGACCGACCAGGACTATCTGGACCGCAACGTCGTCGGCTTCGACGAGCTGAAGAAGCGGCTGGACGCCTACACGCCCGAGCACGTGGCGGACCTCTGCGGAGTTCCCGCCGAGCTGATCCGGGAGGCCGCCCGCCTGCTGGGCACCGCCGAGCGGCTGCTGTCGACGGTGCTCCAGGGGTTCTACCAGTCCCACCAGGCCACCGCTGCCTCGGTCCAGGTCAACAACCTGCACCTGGTGCGGGGCATGCTCGGCAAACCGGGCTGCGGGATCCTCCAGATGAACGGTCAGCCGACCGCGCAGAACACCCGCGAGTGCGGCGCCAACGGCGACATGCCGGGGTTCCGCAACTGGGAGAACGACGCGCACATGGCCGAGCTGGCCCGCCTGTGGAACCTGGACCCGCTCCAGGTCCCGCATTACGGTCCGCCCACGCACGCTATGCAGATGTTCCGGTACGTGGAGGAGGGCTCCATCCGGATGCTGTGGGTCAGCGGCACCAACCCGGCGGTGTCGCTGCCGGAGCTGCGGCGCATCCGCTCGGTGCTCGCGCAGGAGCGGCTGTTCCTCGTCGTCCAGGACGCCTTCCTCACCGAGACCGCGCAGCTGGCCGACGTGGTCCTGCCGGCGGCGGTGTGGGGCGAGAAGACGGGCACCTTCACCAACGCGGACCGCACGGTGCACCTGTCGGAGAAGGCGGTCGAACCGCCGGGCCAGGCCAGGCCGGACCTGGACATCTTCTGCGACTTCGCGCGCAGGCTCGGCCTGCGGGACAAGGACGGCGGCCCGCTGGTCCCCTGGAGCGACCCGGAGGCGGCGTTCGAGGGCTGGAAGGAGTGCAGCCGGGGGCGCCCGTGCGACTACACGGGCATCACGTACGCGAAGCTGCGCGGCGGGAGCGGCATCCAGTGGCCGTGCAACGAGAGGCATCCGTACGGTACGGAGCGGCTGTACGCGGAGGGCCGCTTCTGGAGCGACCCGGACTACTGCGAGAGCTACGGGCGGGACCTGGTGACCGGGGCGCCGCTGGAGGAGACCGAGTACCGGGCGATGAACCCGTCGGCGAAGGCGGTCGTCAAGGCGGCCGAGTACCTGCCGCCGCACGAGCCGCCCGGCGAGGAGTACCCGTTCTCGCTGATCACCGGGCGGACGCTCTACCACTTCCACACCCGGACCAAGACCGCGCGGGCCCCCCAGCTGCAGGCCGCTGCCCGGGAGGTGTGGGTGGAGGTCTCCGCCGGTGACGCGACCTCGTACGGCATCGAGGAGGGTGACCTGGTGGAGGTCGCCACGCCTCGCGGCACAGTGCGGGCGGCGGCGCGCGTCAGCGGCATCCGGGACGGGGTGCTGTTCCTGCCGTTCCACTACGGCTACTGGGACACCGACGGCGGGTTCGAGCCGAAGGGCGAAGGGCGCGCCGGCAACGAGCTGACGCCCACCGAGTGGGACCCGGTCTCCAAGCAGCCGCTGTTCAAGACCGCCGCCGCCCGGCTGCGCCGGCTCGGGCCCACCGGCTCCCCCGCCCCGGCACCGACCACCACCGCGTCGGCCCCGGTCGCCGGGGCGGCCGTGCCCGCGACCACGGGCGGCGGCGCGGGCGGGGCGGACGAGGAGCAGCACGCGTACCGGGAGGAGATCCGATGAAGCTGGACCTGGTTCTCAAGGAGGTGCACCACGGGGAGAACGCGCTCGCGGTGCGGCTGATGCGCCTCTCCAGTACGCACTCCACCGATCACGAGGTGCACCACGTGGCCCGCGACCTGGCCGCCTGGTCGCGGCAGCACGTGCGGGAACTGGCGGAGGCGGCCGCCGGGCACGGCGTGGACCTGGACCCGGAGCCGAAGGAGGAGTCCCCGGCCGCGGCCTGGCTGCGGGAGAAGGGCGGCGAGCTGGTCGGGCGGCGTCCCGAGACCGGGCTGCTGCTCCTGCGGGATCTGCGCGACACCTATCTGAGGGCGGCGGCCGTCTCCGTGGACTGGGAGCTGCTGGCCCAGACCGCCCAGGCCGCCCGCGACCAGGAGCTCCTCGATCTGACCGAGCGCTGCCACCCGCAGACCCTGCGCCAGCAGCGCTGGGCCAACGCGATGATCAAGGTCGTCTCGCCGCAGGTCCTGACCAGCTGAACCGGCTCCCCGGCCGGCCCGGTGCGCATTCGGGTGCGGACGTCCGGGTGAGCGCGTGCGCGGGCCGGGGCGCGGGCGCATCGTTCTAGAGGGCCCCCGGCGAAGGAGCGCCGCATGCCGAGTCTGGACTGGAAGACACCCGTGGCGGGCGCGCCCTGCTGGGTGAGCCTCACGACCCACGACCTGCGGGCCGCGCGGGCCTTCTACGGCCGTGTGCTGGGCTGGGAGTTCCAGGACAGCAGCCTCGGCGATGACTTCGTACGGGCGCGTGCGCGCGGCAGGGCGGTCGCCGGCATCGGGACCTGTCCGGGCACCGGCGGCCCGCCACCGGCCTGGATCCCCTACTTCGCCGTGCCGGACGCGGACGGTACGGCCGACCGCGTCCGGGAGCGCGGTGCCACACTCGCCGTCGGTCCGCTTCCGCTCGGCGAGGGGCGGGCGGCGATCGCCGCGGACCGGGAGGGCGCCGCCTTCGGCTTCTGGGAGGGCCCGGCGCCCGTCTGGGCCGACGGGCCGCGCGCCCCGGCCAGGGTGGATCTGCAGTCGCGCCACGCCTTCGAGGCGGCCATCTTCTACGCGGAGGTCTTCGGCTGGGCGCGGCCGCCCAGCCGGTGCGGCGTCGAGTACGCGCAGGACCGCGTCCTCGTGCGGGCGGGTGGGCACACCGTCGTCACGCTCCGTGGCGGAGGGGTGGAGAACGCCCCGGATCCCCGGGTGCGGGCGCGCTGGGTCGTGGACTTCCCGGTGCCCGACAGCACGCGGGCGGCGGAGGCGGCGGTGGCCGCCGGGGGCGAGGCGACGCCGGTGGACGGCGTACCGGGGACCGCGTTCGAACTCCGCGATCCGGAGGGCGCGCTCTTCACGGTCTCGGACCGCTGACGGCTTCTGTGTGAGCAAACCCACCAGCGCGCTCAATCCCTTGCGGCGACTGGGCTTCCGGGGTGCCTGGGCAGGGCGGGCGGACGCCCCGGCCGGTGCCTCGGCGTGATGTTTGTGAAGATGAGATGAGCCGACGGGCCGTTGCCCGTCCGCCGTTCGCAGCCGAGGCATTACCGAGACACCGTTCCGTGATCCGACGCGTGCTGTTCCACCGTCCCCGTCGGAAATGTGCTCCCCCGTGCCTCCTGCCGCCTCCGTTCCCGAGTCCGCCCGGAAGACGCGCCGCCGCGACAGCAGTCCCTGGCGATGCCTGGCCGTCCCCAGCATGCGCTGGTGGTCGGCGGCCAACCTGGTGTCGAACACCGGGGCGTGGATGCAGCTCACCGTGCAGAACCTGCTGGTGCTCCAGATCACCGGTTCGGCCGCGGCGACGGGTCTGTCCCTCGCCGTCCAGGCCGGACCGGGACTGCTGCTCGGCGTCTTCGGCGGCGCCGTGGTGGACCGCTGGCCGCTCAAGGTCACCGCCGCGGTCAGTCAGGCGGTGCTCGCCGTGATCGCGTTCTCGACGGCCGCCCTGATGGGGGCCGGGCTGCTGAACATGCCCGTGCTGCTCGTCCTCGCGGCGGTCACCGGCATCGTCAACACCATCGACGGGCCCGCGACCTCGCTCCTCGGGAACGACCTCGTGCCCCGGACGGACGTGCCCTCGGCCATCGCGCTCGGTTCGATGGTGCACAGCGCCGGACGCCTGGCCGGGACCGCGCTGGCGGCGGTGGCCGTCGGGACGCTCGGCACCGGGTCGGCGTACGTGGTCAACGGCGTCTCCTTCCTCTGCGTCACCGCGGTGATCCCCTTCCTGCGGCCCGCCGGGGAGGCGGCGCCGGTCCGGCGGGCCTCCGCCGGGGAGCGTCCCGCACCCGCGCGACGGGCGGCGGCGGGCGGGGACGCCCGGGCCGGGGTGGCCTACTTCCTCGGGAAGCCGGGGCTCGTCGCCCTGGCCGGGATCACGGCGGTGAGCTCGATCTTCGGCCGGAACTACCAGCTGACGCTCGCCGTGCTGGTCATCGGCCCGCTCAGTGCCGACGAGCGCGACTTCGGCACGGTCTCCACCGTGCTGGCCGTCGGCGGCATCCTGGGCGCCGTGGTCGCCGGGCGGCTGCGCAACCCGACCGTGCGCCTGGTGGGCGTCCTCGCCGCGTGCGGCGGGCTCCTCCAGGTCGCGGCGGGCCTCGCTCCCGGACTCATGGTGCTCATCGCGCTGGTCATCCCGATGGCCGTGGTGGAGTCCGTGTCCGACACGGCCGGGTCGACCGTGCTGCAGACCGAGCCCGAGCCCGAGATGCGCGGTCGCGTGCTCGGCGTCTGGCGCAGCGCGAGCACCGGGTGGCAGCTGGCGGGTCCGCCCCTGCTCGGGCTGCTGGTCGAGTTCGCGGGCGCCCGGGGCGCGCTGGTCGCCGGAGGGCTGCTGATCGCCGGTGCCATCGCGGCCGGCGGGCTGCGCGGCCGCGCGG
>NZ_JAAGNI010000375.1 GCF_010550605.1 Streptomyces sp. SID9727 | reverse complement strand
GCCTTCCGCAGCGTGCGCCGTCGCCGTCCGGCGGCCGACTGACATGTCCGCACCGGAGGAGTCGGCGGGGCGCGGCAGGCTGCTCACCGGCGCGACCTGGGCCGTCATCCTGCTGGGCCTGTGGCTCTGGGGCCGCGGGATCACGGACGGCTCGGGCATCGGCTCGGCCCCGACCACCGGCGACGTCGCCGCGGTCGGGCGCCCGCTCGGCGTGCCGCTGCCCCCGGCGCACGCGCCGATCCCGGGCGTCGCGCCGAAGAGCGTCGAGATCCCCTCGATCGGCGTCGAGGCCCCCGTCGTCTCCCGGGGCCTGGACGCCGAGGGCGCCATCGAGCCGCCGTCCTTCGACACGCCCCAGACGGTCGGCTGGTACGGCGCCGGCACCCGGCCCGGCGCCGAGGGGCCGGCCCTGTTCGTCGGCCATGTCGACACCGAGACCAAGCCCGCCGTCTTCTACGGGCTCAGCGCGGCCCGCCCCGGCGCGAAGGTCGACGTGACGCGCACGGACGGCACGGTCGCCGAGTTCACCATCGACGACGTGCAGGTCCTCACCCGGGCCAGGTTCGACGCCCAGAAGGCGTACGGCCCCCGCAAGGACGGGCGGGCGGAGCTCCGGCTGATCACCTGCGGCGGTACGTACGACGAGAAGTCCCACTCGTACACCGCGAACGTGGTCGTCTCGGCCTACCTCACCGCGGAAAAGAGCGCGGCGGGCGGTACGGAGAGGACCGCGGGCGAGGCGGCCTGATCCGGACCGATGGCACCGGCACCCGGCCCGGCCGCCGCCCGTTACCCCGGGCGGCGGCCGGGCCGGTCCTCGACCGCGGTGCGCGGGCCGCGGGAGTGGCCCGGCGCGGACACGGGAGGTCAGCGGCGTCCGGGTCCGCCGCACACCCCACTGTAGGGGGAGGCTCCCCGCCCGCCCAGCCGCCTTCTGACGTTACGTCGATAACCGGTCACCCTCCGCAGGCGGTGAAGCGGTTGCGGAAACGCGTCGGAGAACGACCAAGGCCCCCTCGCGCGAAGCGAGGGGGCCTTGGCTGTGCGTGCGCCGCCAGGGACTCGAACCCCGGACCCGCTGATTAAGAGTCAGCTGCTCTAACCAACTGAGCTAGCGGCGCCTGCTGAC
>NZ_JAAGNI010000364.1 GCF_010550605.1 Streptomyces sp. SID9727 | reverse complement strand
ACCACCGAACTCGCCGCGATCGCCGCGCGTCGGGCGACGGGCCCGGTGCCCGCGCCCACGCTGTGGCTGCGCGGCGCCGACCTCCTCGCGGACGACACCTCCGTCGCCGACGCCGTCGCGCGCACGCTCCAGCAGGCCGGACGGATCGTCGGCGCAGCCGGGGCACCGGGCGACATGGCGAGCGCCACGCCCGAGCGGGTGGCCCGGCTGGCAGCGGGCTCCGGCGTCCCGCTGCTGGTCCTGCTGGACGCCCCGGAGGAGATGCCTCCCGTCCTGGCCCACCGGCTCGCCGACTGGACCACCGGCACGGCTCGCTGGCTCCGCGAGAACGGCGTCCGGCTCGTCGTCGGCTGCCGCCCCGAGCACTGGGAGACGGCCGGTCCGCTCTACCCGCCCGGTGCGCTGCACCGCCCGTCCCGGCCGGCCCGGCGGCTCCCCCCGGCGGTCCGCGTCACCGACTTCACCGCCGGCCAGGCCGAACGGGCCCGGGAGGGGCTCGGCCTCCCGCCCGACGCCCTCGCCGCCGGCCACGACCGCCATCCGCTGACCCTCCGCCTGCTCGCCGAGGTACGCGAGGCCCTGCCGCCGGGCACACCCGGGCGCCCGGGCACGGAGGAGGTCTTCGCCGCCCACCTCGACCTGATGTGCCTGCGCGTCGCCGTCCGCATCGCCGCCGGGAGCCGGCCCGGGCCGACCGCGGTGCGGCGCCTGGCGGCCCGGGTGGCCGGACAGGTCCACGAGGCGGCCCGCCGCTGCCTCGGACCCGGACAGGGCGAGCTGGACCGGGCCGCCTTCGAGGAGTTGTTCCCCTGGCGTACGGGGTGGGCCCCCGCAGTCCTCACCGAAGGGCTCCTCGTCCCGGCCGGAGCCGGCTACCGCTTCGCCCACGAGGAGGTGGGGGACTGGATCCAGAGCGCGCACCTCGATCTCGACGCGGCCCTGCGGGCGCTGGTGCACCGGTGGCACGCGGAGCCGGCGGAGGACGAGGGCCGGGTGCCGCGCCCCCGCCGGGGCGAACCGGCCGAGGGCCCGCTTCCGGCCGGACCGCGCAGCCTGCCCGTGCCCCGGCACCGGATCGGCCCGGTGATCCAGGCGCTGCTCCTGCTGTCCCGCCGCCAGGGCACGGCCGCCCTGGCCCACCGGCTGGCGGACCTCATCGAGGCGCTGGACCGGCTTCCGGAGACCGTCGACGGCGACCGGGCCCTGCCCCTCTCCGACCCGCGCTGGTGGGCCGCGCACCTGCTCGCCGAGACGCTGCTGAGGGTGCCCGACGCCCGCCCGTACCTCGGTGTGCTCCGGCTGCTCGCCGGGCGCGTCGTGCGGAGTTCCGCCGAGGCGGGCGGAGGAGGGGCGCGCGGGGCCCATGCGGAGTTCGGGCCCTGGTTCTGGCGGGAGCTGCGGCTGCCCGAGGCGGACCGGATGGACCTCTTCCGCCGTCTGGTCCCGGCGGACGGGCCGCCGGGGGAGGGGGACGGCGACGCGCGGTTCCTCGACGCCGTCGCCCGGCGGCTCGCCGCCCATCCGCGTACGGTGCAGCCCCTCCTGTGCGCCTGGTTCACGGACGAGCGCCCGTTGCCGGCCGCCGGGGCGGAGCCGCCCGTGGACGCCGAGGAGGGTGCGCGGGAACGGCCCACGGAAGCCACCGCCGACCGTCCCACCGTCGCCGCCGCCGCGCAGGCCCTCCTGTACGCCCACCGGGACCTGGCCGCCGATGATCTGACCGACGCGCTCGCCGACGCCGGACACCTCCGGGCCGAGGAACTGCTCGCCGCGCTCGCCGAGGACGAGCCCGCCGCGCTGTGCCGGGCCGTCGAGCGGTGGGCCGGGGACGAGGACCGGCGCGCGCGCAGGGTCGCCGCCGTCTCCTACGCGACGCTCGTCGCACCCCGCCTGACCCTGGACGCGGACCGCGACCGGGTGCGCCGGGCCGTGCTCGCGGTGCTGGCCCGCCCGTCCGACAGCGAGCTGCACGGA
>NZ_JAAGNI010000353.1 GCF_010550605.1 Streptomyces sp. SID9727 | reverse complement strand
CGCCGAACGCGCCGAGATCGCCGGCGCCCCCGAACACCTCCCCGAGGTCGGCGAGGACGCCCCCCGCCAGGCGCTGCCCGCCCTGCGCGAGGCGTACCGGGCGGCGTCCCAGCTGTACGAGAAGGTGGGCGTCGGCGCCGACCTGCGCGCCGAGCAGGCCCGCGCCGAGAGCGACGAGAGCGCCGCCCTCGCCGAGCTGGACCGCCTCACCAACAAGGTCCGCACCCGGGCCGCCCAGCTCCTGGAGGGCACCGACGGCGCCGACGGCCCGTCCCGGCAGGCCGCCGCCGCCCGCGCCGAATCACTCGTCCAGCTCCTGGAGACCCGGGCCTCCGCCGCCAGCGAGCAGCTGGGCCGGCTGCGCGGCGAGGCCGAACGCCTGGCGCCCGCCGACGGCGAGAGCCTGCACACCGAGCTGCCCGACGACCAGGTGCCCGCCGACGCCGAACAGGCCCAGGCCCTTCTGCGTACCGCCACCGCCGAACTGGCCGCCGCCTCCGCCGCGCTGGACACCGCCCGGGCCGCCCACGCCGAGCTGCTGCACGCCCACCGCGCCGCCGAGGACGCGGCGGGCGGCTTCGACGAGACCGCCGCCCTGCTGCGGGACCTGCTCAGGGACCACGGCGCCGAGGACGAACCCGAGGACCCCGAGCCGTATCCGGGCAGCCTGGAGGAGGCCCGGCAGTCCGCGGCCGAGGCCCGCCGCTCCCTGCGCGGCTGCGCCGCCGACCTCTCCGCCGCCGAAGCGGCCGTCCGGGAGGCGAGCGACGTCCTCGTACGGCACGCCAACTCCACCCGCTACGAACAGGTCCGCACCCCGGCCCGGCAGCAGATCCGCGAACTGCCCGCCGCCGCGCTACCCGAGCACGCGGAGAAGTGGGCCACCGCCTTCGCACCCCGGCTGCGCGTCCTCACCGACGAGCTGGCCCAGCTGGAACGCAACCGCGACTCCATCGTGGACCGGCTGCGCGGCCTGGTGGAGTCCGCGCTCACCACGCTCCGTTCCGCCCAGCGGCTCTCCCGGCTCCCCGAGGGCCTGGGGGAGTGGTCCGGGCAGGAATTCCTCCGCATCCGCTTCGATGAACCCGACCAGACCACCCTCACCGAACGGCTCGGCGAGGTCATCGACGAGGCGACGAGGGCGGCCCTCCGCAAGAACTCCGACCTGCGCCGCGACGGCATGTCCCTGCTCCTGCGCGGGGTCCAGGCGGCTCTGGAGCCCAAGGGCATCGCCGTCGAGATCCTCAAGCCGGACGCCGTGCTGCGCGCCGAGCGCGTGCCGGTCGGGCAGATGGGCGACGTCTTCTCGGGCGGACAGCTGCTCACCGCCGCGATCGCCCTGTACTGCACGATGGCCGCCCTGCGCAGCAACGACCGCGGGCGCGACCGGGCACAGCACCGGCACGCCGGCACGCTCTTCCTGGACAACCCGATCGGCCGGGCCAACGCCACCTATCTGCTGGAGCTCCAGCGCGCGGTGGCCGACGCGCTCGGCGTACAACTGCTGTACACCACAGGCCTGTTCGACACGACGGCCCTCGCCGAATTCCCGCTCGTCATCCGGCTGCGCAACGACGCGGACCTGCGCGCCGGTCTGAAGTACATCAGCGTCGAGGAGCACCTGCGCCCCGGGCTGCCCCAGCAGGACCCCGGCACCGAGACGGTGCACGGCGAGATCACCGCGACCCGTATGTTCAAGCGCGGTGCCCCGGCACCGAGGACACCGGACGCGTCCGAGACCGTCGAGGAGACCCGGGTTCCGTAGGGGGCGTCAGGCCCGCGAAAGCCGGCGGTCAGCGCCGCCCCGGCGGCCTATCCGCGCCGCGTCCCG
>NZ_JAAGNI010000340.1 GCF_010550605.1 Streptomyces sp. SID9727 | reverse complement strand
CCCCCCGGCCCGTCGGCGGCCGGACCGCTCGCGGAGGGCGACGCGGAAGCGCTCGGCCCGGCGCCCCGGCGCTCCGACTGCGCACCGGCACCTCCGAACCGGGAGCGGCCGGTCCCCGTCACCGTGGCGCCGTTCGGCTCGACGGCGGCGTCCTTCGGCTCGGCGGACCGCGAGGGCACCGGTTCCGCCCCGTCGGAGCCGACGCTCATACAGCCGGTGGACGTGGCGAGCGTGACAGCGGTGACCGCTGCCCAGCGGACAGGGACGGAGAACTGGCGCACGAGGGCACCTCCGGGGACGCGAGGAAGGACGGGGCCTGACATGAACGAGCCGGGTGCGCTGTGCCCAACTCCCGCGACCCCGCCCGGGACACGCCCGGCGGGCCGGCTCCTTCCCGACGCGCGCCCCGCGCCGGGCTCACCCGTAGCCGAGCGCGTGCAGCCTCTCGTCGTCGATGCCGAAGTGATGGGCGATCTCGTGGACGACGGTGATCTCCGTCTCGGCCACCACGTCCTCGCGCGTCCCGCACATCCGCAGCGTCGGACCCCGGTAGATCGTGATCCGGTCCGGCAGCACGCCCGCGTACCACTCACCGCGCTCGGTCAGCGGCGTGCCCTCGTACAGCCCGAGCAGTTCCGGGTCGTCGGACTCCGGCTCGTCCTCGACGAAGACCGCGACGTTGTCCATCAGCCGGGTCAGCTCCGGCGGGATCCGGTCCAGCGCCTCGGCGACCAGTTCCTCGAACGCTTCCCGCGTCATCTCCAGCACCCGGCCATTGTCCCGTACGGCCACCCGGCCCGCCCAGGCCCGCGCCCACCCCTTCGCCGGCCCGTCCACCCGCCCCTTCGCCGGCCCGTCCACCCGTCCGTTCACCCGTCCCTTCGCGGTCCGTCCCCCCGTCCGTTCACCCACCCCTTCGCCGGTCCGTCCACCCGCCCCTTCGCCCGTCCCCGCGCCCCGGCATACCCGTGCCACGACTGGGGCAGGGGCACCCAATGGCCCGCGCCCGACTCCCCCTCCGCCGCCCGATACCCCGCCGCGCCGCCCACGGGCCCCTCGCCGCGCCCCGGCCGTTCGTCCGGGCCCTCGGACTGGTCGTCGTGGTGCTGTTCGGCGCCTGGCTCGGGCTGCTCGCGGTCGGCAGCGTCCGGACGACCGTGGGGCCGATGGACACGACGATGACCCTGCGGCCCTCGCTCAGCGGCGGCACCAAGATCAACGTCTCCCCGCTCGGCGCCCTGGAGCTGGACTCGCACCACGCCCCGGTCCGCCTCGACGTGGACGTGGACCGGCTCGACCCGGTCCGCTCGCAGGCCCTGGTCCAGCACCCCGAACGGCTGGCCGGACTGGAGGACGAGGTCACGTCGGACGTCGCGGACGGCACCCGCGAGCTGGCCCTGCGCTCCTGCGTGGCGGTGGTGACCGGGGCGACGGCGCTGGGCCTCGCGGTCTACCGCCGACCGCGCCGGGCCCTGGCGGCCGGGGGGCTGGCCCTCGCGCTGCTCGCCGCGTCCGGCGTCGGCGCGTACGCCACCTGGAACCCGAAGTCGGTCCTGGAGCCGAAGTTCTCCGGGCTGCTCTCCAGCGCCCCTTCGGTCGTCGGCGATGCCCGCTCGATCGTCAGCGACTTCGACGTCTACCAGCAGGAGCTGGCCCGCCTGGTCACCAACGTCACCAAGCTGTACGACGCCACCTCGACGCTTCCCGTCTACGCCCCGGACCCGGCGACGCTGCGCGTCCTGCACGTCTCGGACGTCCACCTCAACCCGGCCGCGTGGCACATCATCGGCTCGCTCGTCGAGCAGTACGACATCGACGTGATCATCGACTCCGGCGACACGATGGACCACGGCACAGCGGTCGAGAACAGCTTCCTGGACCCCATCGCCGACCTCGGCGCCCCCTACATCTGGGTGCGCGGGAACCACGACTCGGCGGTGACACAGAAGTACCTGGCCGACAAGAAGCGCTTCCCGAACGTGCACGTCCTGGACCAGGGCCGGGCCGTAACCGTCGGCGGGCTGCGGGTCGCCGGGGTCGGAGACCCGCAGTTCACCCCGGACCGGACGGGCCCCGAGCAGGCCGAGGACGTCGAGGGGGTGGCCGGCCGCACGCTCGCCGCCGCCCTGCGTGAGCAGCAGCGGTCCGGGACACCCGTCGACATCGCCGTCGCCCATGAGCCGGAGGCGGTGAAGGAGACGGACGGCGAGGTGCCGCTGGCGCTGGCCGGCCATGTGCACCACCGGCAGAACGAGGTCCTGAAGGGCGGCACCCGGCTGATGGTCGAGGGCTCCACGGGCGGCGGCGGGCTGCGGGCCGTCCAGAACAAGAAGCCGGAACAGGTGCTCGCGTCGGTGCTCTATCTGGACCGCTCCACCCGCCGCCTGCAGGCCTGGGACGAGATCACCCTGGGCGGCCTCGGACTGACGACGGCCGAGGTCAGCCGCCATCTGCCGGCGCAGAAGCCGCCCCTCACGAGCCCGTCCCCGACCGCTCCGACCCCGTCCCCGTAAACCGTTTTGGCGAACGCCGCCGGCATCCCATATGCTTCTCACGTCCCCGACGCGCTGCAAGGCGCGCAGGTGGGCCCTTAGCCCTCATCGTCTAGTGGCCCAGGACGCCGCCCTTTCAAGGCGGTAGCACGGGTTCGAATCCCGTTGGGGGCACGCTTGAACGTGTGCGAGACTTGTCTCGCACATTGCTTGGTCCTGTGGAGCAGTTAGGAGTGCTCGCCACCCTGTCAAGGTGGAGGCCGCGGGTTCAAATCCCGTCAGGACCGCTGAGGTTTCACGTGAAACCTTGTGGCTGGGTAGCTCAGTTGGTACGAGCGATCGCCTGAAAAGCGATAGGTCGCCGGTTCGATCCCGGCCCCAGCCACCACCCGAAGGCCCCGTCCGCAGGACGGGGCCTTTGTCGTGCCGGTTCGCCTCCGTCCGCCCCGGAGGGACCGCCGCCCGAAATGGGTTCGCTCTTCCTCCGGCCCGGGTGAGATCCTGGGATCCGTATGTCTACTTCCTTCGCCGATCTCCAGTCCCGGCTCGCGCAGCTCTCGCTCCGCGACGCGAACCGGCTCGGCCGCCGCCTCGAAGGCGCCCGCCGCATCCGCAAGCCCGAGGCCCAGCGGGCCGTGCTGGACGAGATCGCCGCCCAGGCGGACAAGGCAGCCGGGCGGCTCACTCAGCGGGCCGGCCGGATGCCCGCCGTCACGTACCCCGAACAGCTCCCGGTCAGCCAGAAGAAGAACGAGATCCTGGAGGCGATACGCGACCACCAGGTCGTGATCGTCGCGGGTGAGACCGGCTCCGGCAAGACCACCCAGATCCCCAAGATCTGCATGGAGCTGGGCCGGGGTCTCCGGGGCATGATCGGCCACACCCAGCCGCGCCGGATCGCCGCGCGCACGGTGGCCGAGCGGATCGCCGACGAGCTGAAGACGCCGCTCGGCGAGACCGTCGGCTGGAAGGTCCGCTTCACCGACCAGGTGAACCCGGACGCGACCTTCGTCAAGCTGATGACGGACGGCATCCTGCTCGCCGAGATCCAGACGGACCGCGAGCTGCTCGCGTACGACACGATCATCATCGACGAGGCCCACGAGCGGTCGCTGAACATCGACTTCCTGCTCGGCTACCTGGCCCGGCTGCTGCCCAGGCGGCCCGACCTGAAGGTCGTCGTCACCTCCGCGACCATCGACCCGGAACGCTTCTCGCGCCACTTCGGCGACGCCCCGATCATCGAGGTCAGCGGGCGTACGTATCCGGTGGAGGTCCGTTATCGGCCGCTCCTCGAGGAGGACGGCGACGACGCCGACCGCGACCAGATCACCGCGATCTGCGAGGCCGTGGACGAACTCCAGGGCGAGGGCCCCGGTGACGTCCTGGTCTTCCTCTCCGGCGAGCGCGAGATCCGCGACACCGCCGACGCGCTCGGCAAACGCAACCTGCGCAACACCGAGGTACTCCCCCTCTACGCACGCCTGTCGCACGCCGAGCAGCACCGGGTGTTCCAACGCCACACGGGGCGCAGGATCGTGCTGGCCACCAACGTCGCCGAGACCTCGCTGACCGTCCCCGGCATCACGTACGTGATCGACCCGGGCACCGCCCGCATCTCCCGCTACAGCCACCGCACCAAGGTGCAGCGGCTGCCGATCGAGCGGATCTCGCAGGCCAGCGCCAACCAGCGCAAGGGCCGCTGCGGCCGTACCTCGGACGGCATCTGCATCCGGCTGTACTCCGAGGACGACTTCCTGACCCGCCCGGAGTTCACCGACGCGGAGATCCTGCGGACGAACCTGGCGTCCGTCATCCTCCAGATGACCGCCGCCGGCCTCGGCGACATCGAGAAGTTCCCCTTCATCGACCCGCCGGACCACCGCAACATCCGCGACGGCGTGCAGCTGCTCCAGGAGCTCGGCGCACTCGACCCCGCGGAGAAGGATCCGAAGAAGCGCCTCACGCCGCTCGGCCGCAAGCTCTCGCAGCTGCCGGTCGACCCGCGCCTCGCCCGTATGGTCGTCGAGGCCGACCGCAACGGCTGCGTCCGCGAGGTCATGGTCATCGCCGCCGCGCTCTCCATCCAGGACCCGCGCGAGCGGCCCTCCGACAAGCAGACGCAGGCCGACCAGCAGCACGCCCGGTTCAAGGACGAGACGTCCGACTTCCTGGCGTTCCTGAACCTGTGGCGCTACATCAGGGAGCAGCAGAAGGAGCGCGGCTCCTCCAGCTTCCGCCGGATGTGCAAGCAGGAGTACCTGAACTTCCTCCGCATCCGCGAGTGGCAGGACATCTACGCCCAGCTGCGCACGGTCGCCAAGCAGATGGGTATGGAGCTCGAGGAGTCCTCGACGGGTGCTGACGCGCCCGAGCAGGCGGTGCACACCTCGCTGCTGGCCGGACTGCTGTCGCACATCGGGCTGAAGGACACCGAGAAGAACGAGTACCTGGGCGCCCGCAGCGCCAAGTTCGCGGTCTTCCCCGGGTCCGCGCTGTTCAAGAAGCAGCCGCGGTTCGTGATGTCGGCGGAGCTGGTGGAGACGTCCCGGCTCTGGGCACGGGTCAACGCCAAGGTAGAGCCGGAGTGGATCGAGCCGCTGGCCCAGCATCTGCTGAAGCGCACCTACAGCGAGCCGCACTGGGAGAAGGACCAGGCCGCGGTGATGGCGTACGAGCGGGTCACGCTGTACGGCGTGCCGATCGTCGCCCAGCGCAAGATCAATTTCGGCCGGATCGACCAGGAGACCTCGCGGGACCTCTTCATCCGCAACGCCCTGGTCGAGGGCGACTGGCGCACGCACCACCAGTTCTTCCACGACAACCGCAAACTGCTCGGCGAGGTCGAGGAGCTGGAGCACCGCGCACGGCGCCGCGACATCCTCGTGGACGACGAGACGCTGTTCGACTTCTACGACCAGCGCATCCCCGAACACATCGTCTCCGGCGCCCACTTCGACTCGTGGTGGAAGCACAAGCGACGCGACGAGCCGGACGCGCTCGACTTCGAGCGCTCGATGCTCATCAACGAGAAGGCCGGGGCCGTCACCAAGGACGACTACCCGGACTCCTGGCGGCAGGGGAAGCTGAAGTTCCGGGTGACCTACCAGTTCGAGCCGGGCGCGGACGCCGACGGTGTGACCGTCCACATTCCGCTTCAGGTGCTCAACCAGGTGACGGCCGAGGGCTTCGACTGGCAGATCCCGGGCCTGCGCGAGGAGGTCGTCACCGAACTGATCCGCTCGCTGCCCAAGCCGATCCGCCGGCACTACGTGCCCGCGCCGAACTACGCCGCCAAGTTCCTGGACCGGGCCGTGCCCCTCCAGGAGCCGCTGCCTGCGACGCTGGCCCGCGAGCTCCAGCGGATGGTCGGGGTCCCCGTCACCGCGGACGACTTCGACCTGAGCCGGGTCCCGGACCACCTCAAGATCACCTTCCGGATCGTGGACGAGCGGCGCCGCAGGGTCGCCGAGGACAAGGACCTGGAGGCCCTGAAGCTCCAGCTGCGTCCGAAGGCCCGTCAGGCCCTCTCCAAGGCCGCCGCGGCCACCGCGGGGCCCTCCGGGGAATCCATCGAACGTTCGGGGCTGAAGGACTGGACGATCGGCACGCTGGACAAGGTCTTCGAGACGCGGAGGGCCGGTCAGCCGGTCAAGGCGTACCCGGCGCTGGTCGACCAGGAGGGAGCCGCGGCGGGCACCGTGGCCGTACGCCTCTTCGACACGGAGGCCGAGCAGGCGCAGGCGATGTGGCGCGGCACCCGGAAGCTGATCCTGCTGAACATCCCGGTCAACCCGGCGAAGTTCGCGTCGGACAAGCTGACGAACCAGCAGAAGCTGGCCCTGTCCCGCAACCCGCACGGCTCGATCCAGGCCCTCTTCGACGACTGTGCGACGGCGGCCGCCGACCGGCTGATCGCGGCTCACGGCGGCCCCGCCTGGGACGAGGCGTCGTTCCGGACGCTCTACGACAAGGTGCGCGCGGACCTGGTGGACCTGACCGTGCGCACGGTCGGCCAGGTGCAGCAGATCCTGGCGGCCTGGCAGGCGTGCGAGCGCCGGCTGAAGGCCACCAACAGCCTGGTGCTGATCAACAACGTCACGGACGTGCGCGAACACCTGGCGCGGTTGGTGCCGCCCGGCTTCGTCACCGCGACCGGCCTGCGCAGGCTGCCCGACCTGATGCGCTACCTGGTGGCGGAGGACCGCAGGCTCCAGCAGATGCCGACCAACGTCCAGCGCGACACCACGCGCATGGAGAAGGTCCACGAGATGCAGGACGAGTACGCCTGGCTGCTGGAGCAGCTGCCCAAGGGCCGGCCCGTCCCGCAGGAGGTGCTGGACATCCGCTGGATGATCGAGGAGCTGCGGGTGAGCTACTTCGCGCACGCCCTGGGCACCGCGTTCCCCGTCTCGGACAAGCGGATCGTGAAGGCGATCGACGCCGCGGCCCCGTAGGGGGTTTCCGTAACGGCACCGCCACCCGCAGTGAGTTCGACCGCACCGGCTGGACTCCTGTACAGTCTGTTTTCGCAGCCGGACGCGAGGAAGGCAGCGAAACCTGGTCCTGTGGAGCAGTTAGGAGTGCTCGCCACCCTGTCAAGGTGGAGGCCGCGGGTTCAAATCCCGTCAGGACCGCAGAACGAAAGCCCGGATCTCATCGATCCGGGCTTTCGCGCGTCTTGACCGCGGTCTTCGCCGACGAGTACTCAGAAGCCTGATGCCGCACCGCCGTTCCGGAGCGGGGAGGCGCACGTGCACCAGGAGGTCGCGATGGGGGCAGCCGCGGGCGCGAGTCGCCGCGGGCGGGCACCCGCCCGTTGCGGCTCGCCCTGAAGCCCGTGACGGCCCCGCAGGCCGCCCGGACGCCGGATCGGGCCTCCGGACCACCCGAGCCGCCCGCAAGGCGCCGACGGGCCTGCGTGCGGCCTTCGCGGGCGAGGACCTAAGTCCTCCCACGAGATGACCTTCGGCGCGGCCATCGACTTCCTCACAGTGGCAGGCTCGTAGTTGGCAACACTCGTGCGGTGTGACGGGTGTCACTGAATCAGTTTTGAGAAGGGGGGCCTTTACACCCTTCCTACAACTAGCGAATTTAATATGTGCAATTGCACCTCACGGAAGGATGTCTTCCGGATACCCCCGCACCACCCGCCGACACCCTCGGCGATGCCCCGGCCACCGGTCCGGGCCGCGCGGACTCCGCCGTGGGGCCGGCAGGGGAGCAGCTGCCGGGCGGAACCGGTGCAGGCGCAAAAAAATCGCGCTGGACCCGGCGGAGTCCAGCGCGATCGGATGACATGACCCGTACGGCACGGGTACGGCGCCCGTTGGGGCGGGCGCCCGTCATATGGAGCTATGGGTGAGCACATGGGTTGGGGGACCCAGGAGCCCAGGTGTGACGGGGTGACAGGGTTTCGTCAGGCCTCGCTGCGCTGCTGCGGAATACCCGCAAGCAGTGCGCGGACCTCTGCCTCGCGGTACCGGCGATGCCCACCGAGCGTGCGGATGGACGTGAGCTTGCCTGCCTTCGCCCAACGGGTAACCGTCTTCGGGTCCACGCGGAACATCGTGGCAACCTCAGCCGGGGTCAGCAGCGGCTCGGCATCAGGGGTGCGAGCGGTCATGAGCGGCCTCCTCGGGAGAACCGAACCATCTCGGTTCTTTCCTCTAAATTCTGCACCTTGACCCACGTTGCCCGAAATGGCGGACGCAGGCCGAGTCGGTTATAGGACGAACGGCTTGTCCTCGGCACTACAACTACACCATCCGTCCAGCCACGTCGGCCAAACCGATGGAATTGCCCTCCCAGGTGTTCATCAGCGACGGAAAGCCGATGGACCATGCCATAGCGGACAGTCACACCACCGTGACGATCAGTCACAGAGCGATCAGGAGCCATCAGACCCCCCATAGCGTGCAATGCTGAGCGATCCGCCCATACATGGACGGATGGAGCCCTCACCGGACTCCTTGTCCTATTTTGACACGAGGGGTAGGGAAGGGCGCAAGGGCCCCGTAAGTGCTATCCATCACGGTTGAGGCAAAGGCCCGGTTCGGGACGTAGGTCCCGCCACCCCTCGTGAACCTTCCGCCCCTTCACCCACACGTGTCACATCCGACACTGGTTCACGAGCCGCCCGCTCAAGGTGTCTCGGCGGTCAGTTGGCGAACTGACGGTCCCTTACGGCCCGCCAGCGCTCCGCGAGACGCGCGTACGCCTCGGCCGCCCTCTCCGCGTCGCCCGCCCGCAGCGCGGCGATCCCCTCCGCCACGTCGGCGGCGCTCCGGTCCACGCTGAGTTCCCGCTCCGGCAGCGCGTGCACGAGCCCGCCGTAGTCCAGCTCCACGAGCGAGCGCGGGTGGAACTCCTCCAGCCACCGCCCGACGTCCACCAGCCCCGTGGTCAGCGGCCCCTCGTCCATCGTCTCCCGCAACGTCCGCAGCGACCTGGCCAGCCGGCGCCGCGCCTCGACCATCGGCGTCCGGTAGCGGAACACCGGAGGCTCCCCGTCCGGCCCGGCGACCACGTGCTCCCGCTCCTCGTCCGCGAACAGCACGAACCAACGCACCGGAACCTGCCACACCGCCGTCCTGATCCACGGCCGGGCGTCCGGATTGCGCTCCGCCCACCGCTCGTGGTCCGCCAGCGCCTGGCCGCGCACCACCGGCGGCAGCACCGCGTCGAGCACCGGCCCGGGGAACAGCTCCGCCAGCCCGTCCAGCGCCAGCCAGCCGCGCAGCCGGGTCCGCCACGGGCACACGCACACCACGCCGTCCACCTCGGCCACGAACGCGTCGGCGCTCTCGTGCGCCGGCACCCCGGCGGGCGGGGTCGCCGCCAACTCGGCCAGCGAGCGCCTGAGTTCGTCCTGTGCCGTGGGCACCCGGTCGCGGGCCGCATAGCGGGCCCAATGGGCGCGTTCGCCCTCCGGGAAGGCCGCCAGTGGCTCGTACACCCGGAGGTAGGACGCGTAGGGAACCAGCACGGAAGACACCACCGACATGCGGTGATCGTGTCACGCCTGTCCCCCGGTAGGGGGTGATCCTTGGCACTGGAACAGATCTACGTGGGGGTAGGACTTACGCTCTTGCCCAGCCGGGCCGTCCGTACGGCCGGTCCGGCGGGCCCTCCCCACCTTCAGGAGGGTCTTTCCGCCGCTTCGTACTTGGGAGTCACCACAGTGACCGATGTGACCGGCGCGCCTGTCGATGTCCTGCACACCCTGTTCCACTCGGACCAGGGCGGACACGAACAAGTCGTCCTCTGCCAGGACCGGGCCAGCGGCCTCAAGGCCGTCATCGCCCTCCACTCCACCGCTCTGGGCCCCGCCCTCGGCGGCACCCGCTTCTACCCGTACGCCTCCGAGGCCGAGGCCGTCGCCGACGCGCTGAACCTCGCGCGCGGCATGTCGTACAAGAACGCCCTGGCCGGGCTCGACCACGGCGGCGGCAAGGCCGTCATCATCGGCGACCCCGAGCAGATCAAGAGCGAGGAACTGCTGCTGGCCTACGGCCGGTTCGTCGCCTCGCTCGGCGGCCGGTACGTGACGGCCTGCGACGTCGGCACCTACGTCGCCGACATGGACGTCGTGGCCCGTGAGTGCCGCTGGACCACCGGCCGCTCCCCCGAGAACGGCGGCGCCGGCGACTCGTCGGTGCTGACCGCGTACGGCGTCTTCCAGGGCATGCGGGCCTCGGCCCAGCACCTGTGGGGCGACCCGACGTTGCGTGGCCGAAAAGTGGGGGTCGCCGGCGTCGGCAAGGTCGGCCACTACCTGGTCGAGCACCTGCTCGCGGACGGCGCCGAGGTCGTGATCACCGATGTGCGCGAGGAATCCGTGCGCCGGATCACCGACAAGCACCCCGAGGTCGCCGTCGCGGCCGACACCGCCGCGCTGATCCGTACCGAGGGCCTGGACATCTACGCCCCGTGCGCGCTGGGCGGCGCCCTCGACGATCACACCGTGCCGGTGCTCACCGCGAAGGTGGTGTGCGGCGCGGCCAACAACCAGCTCGCGCACCCGGGCGTCGAGAAGGACCTGGCCGACCGCGCCATCCTGTACGCGCCCGACTACGTGGTGAACGCGGGCGGAGTCATCCAGGTCGCCGACGAGCTGCACGGATTCGACTTCGACCGGTGCAAGGCGAAGGCCACGAAGATCTTCGACACCACGCTGGCCATATTCGCACGTGCGAAGGAAGACGGCATTCCGCCGGCTGCCGCGGCCGACCGGATCGCCGAACAGCGGATGGCGGATGCCCGCCGCGGCTGACCCGCACCCCTCCGTGCGGCCGCGACCCGCCGACCGGCGAGACAAGACTCACGCCGGTCGGCGGGTCGCCTGCCGATAAGAGGTTAAAATCGCAGTTGACCAGCGAGGACAGGGCGTCTCGAGGGTCCTCTTCCGGGGCGCGTGATGCGGGCGGCGTACCGTATGGCCGCGGAAGCAGGTACCGTTAAAGCTCTACAGGCACGGTCTCTCTGCCGAGAGTCCGTCCTGAAACATGAACGCGTGTCAAGACTCTGGGGCCGTCGAGCCCCGTCACCGAGGGGGTCGAGCCATGGGGCGCGGCCGGGCAAAGGCCAAGCAGACCAAGGTCGCCCGCCAGCTGAAATACAGCACCGGCGGGACGGACCTGTCGCGTCTGGCCAGTGAGCTGGGCGCATCGACTTCGAGTCAGCCACCGAACGCGGAGCCGTTCGAGGATGACGACGAGGAAGATGACCCGTACGCACAGTACGCGGATCTGTACAACAACGACGAGGACGAGGACGAGAACGACCAGTCCGGTCCGTCGTCCAAGCGCCGCGGCGCTTGACCTCGCGCTGACACATCACCCCGGTTCGGAGCTTCTCCGGACCGGGTTTTGTGCTGCCTGCGTACGGACTGGGATGTGTGCTGCCCGCCTACGGGAAGGGCGAGGCCGCCGGTGACCGGCCGGGCCCGTCGGCCCGACCGGTGTTCCCGCTCAGCGTGCGTACGAACCCACCAGTTCGGCGCCGGTCGCGTGGTCGCCACGGGCGGTGATCTCCCCGGCGACCCAGGAGTCGACGCCCCGGTCGGCCAGCGTCGTCAGGGCCGCGTCCACGGACTCGGCGGGGACGACCGCGATCATGCCGACGCCCATGTTGAGCGTCTTCTCCAGCTCCAGCTGCTCGACCTGGCCGGCCTTGCCGACGAGGTCGAACACCGCGCCCGGCGTCCACGTGGAGCGGTCCACCGTCGCGTGCAGGTCGTCCGGGATGACCCGGGCCAGGTTGTTGGCCAGGCCGCCGCCGGTGACGTGGCTGAAGCCGTGCACCTCGGTCGTACGGGTGAGGGCCAGGCAGTCCAGCGAATAGATCCGGGTCGGCTCCAGGAGCTCCTCGCCCAGGGTCCGGCCGAACTCCTCGATCTGGCGGTCCAGCGCCCAGCCGGCCCGGTCGAACACCACGTGCCGGACGAGCGAGTACCCGTTCGAGTGAAGCCCGGAGGACGCCATGGCGATCACGGCGTCGCCCTCGCGGATGCGGTCGGGGCCCAGCAGTCGGTCGGCCTCGACCACGCCCGTACCCGCTCCGGCCACGTCGAAGTCGTCCGCGCCCAGCAGACCGGGGTGTTCGGCGGTCTCGCCGCCGACCAGCGCGCAGCCGGCCAGCACACAGCCCTCGGCGATGCCCTTGACGATGGCCGCGACACGCTCGGGGTGCACCTTGCCGACGCAGATGTAGTCGGTCATGAACAGCGGCTCGGCGCCACAGACGACGAGGTCGTCCACGACCATGCCGACGAGGTCGTGACCGATCGTGTCGTACACGCCCATCTGGCGGGCGAGGTCGACCTTGGTGCCGACGCCGTCCGTGGCGGAGGCCAGGAGCGGACGCTCGTAGCGCTTGAGCGCCGAGGCGTCGAAGAGGCCGGCGAAACCGCCGAGGCCGCCGAGACCCGCGACCTCGGGACGCTGCGTCTTCTTCACCCACTCCTTCATCAGCTCGACGGCGCGGTCGCCGGCCTCGATGTCGACGCCCGCTGCCGCGTAGGAAGCACCTGTTGTCTCAGACATTGCCTGGGATCTTTCGTGTGGAGATACGGGGCTGGGGGAAGGGCCGCCGGACGGTCCGGGTCACGGACGCCGCAGCGCGTCGGACGCCGCGGTCGCCGCGGGGCCCGCCGCCAGCTCGGTCTCCAGCAGCTGCTTGCCGAGCAGCTCCGGGTCCGGGAGCTCCATCGGGTACTCGCCGTCGAAGCAGGCGCGGCACAGGTTCGGCTTGTCGATCGTCGTCGCCTCGATCATCGAGTCGAGCGAGATGTACGCGAGCGAGTCGGCGCCCATCGAGGTGCCGATCTCGTCGACGGACATGCCGTTGGCGATCAGCTCGGCGCGGGTAGCGAAGTCGATGCCGAAGAAGCAGGGCCACTTCACCGGCGGGGACGAGATCCGGATGTGGATCTCGGCGGCGCCGGCCTCGCGGAGCAT
Organism: Streptomyces sp. SID9727; assembly: GCF_010550605.1. Classification (GTDB taxonomy): domain Bacteria; phylum Actinomycetota; class Actinomycetes; order Streptomycetales; family Streptomycetaceae; genus Streptomyces. The sequence continues at coordinate 17,073 of NZ_JAAGNI010000340.1, read as the reverse complement.
CCGGACCAGTGCGCGCTGGGTGTTGCCGCGGACGATCGAGTCGTCCACGACCACCAGGCGCTTGCCCTTGATGACTTCCTTGAGCGGGTTCAGCTTGAGGCGGATGCCGAGCTGGCGAATCGTCTGGGAGGGCTGGATGAAGGTCCGGCCGACGTAGGCGTTCTTCACGAGGCCGTTCCCGAACGGGATTCCGCTGGCCTCCGCGTAACCGATGGCGGCCGGGGTGCCGGACTCCGGCGTCGCTATGACGAGATCCGCGTCGACGGGAGCCTCGGCGGCCAGCCTCCGGCCCATCTCCACACGGGAGAGGTAGACGTTGCGGCCCGCGATGTCGGTGTCGGGGCGCGCCAGGTAGACGTACTCGAAGACACAGCCCTTGGGCTTCGCTTCCGCGAATCGCGAGGTACGCAGACCGTTCTCGTCGATGGCGACCATCTCGCCCGGCTCGATCTCGCGCACGAAGCTGGCGCCGCAGATGTCGAGGGCGGCGGACTCCGACGCGACGACCCAGCCGCGCTCCAGGCGGCCGAGGACCAGCGGGCGGATGCCCTGCGGGTCACGGGCCGCGTAGAGCGTGTGTTCGTCCATGAAGACCAGGGAGAAGGCGCCCCGCACCTCGGGAAGCACCTTGGCGGCGGCCTCCTCGATGGTCAGCGGCTTGCCGTCGTCGTCGGTCTGGCCGGCGAGCAGCGCGGTCACCAGGTCGGTGTCGTTGGTCGCTGCCACCTGGGTGGCGCGGCCGTCCTTGCGCGGGAGGTCGGCGACCATCTCCGCGAGCTGGGCCGTGTTGACCAGGTTCCCGTTGTGACCGAGGGCGATCGAGCCGTGCGCGGTGGCACGGAACGTCGGCTGCGCGTTCTCCCACACCGAGGCACCGGTGGTGGAGTAGCGGGCATGACCGACCGCGATATGGCCCTGGAGCGATCCCAGGGAGGTTTCGTCGAAGACCTGCGAGACCAGTCCCATGTCCTTGAAGACCAAGATCTGGGACCCGTTGCTCACTGCGATGCCCGCGGACTCCTGTCCACGGTGCTGCAGGGCATACAGTCCGAAATAGGTGAGCTTGGCGACCTCTTCGCCCGGAGCCCAGACACCGAAGACGCCGCAAGCGTCCTGGGGGCCCTTCTCTCCGGGGAGCAGGTCGTGGTTGAGTCGTCCATCACCACGAGGCACGCCATCGAGTGTAGGGGAGATCGACCACTGGTCCGAATTGGGGATTCCTCGTCCCACCACCGGGGAAGCCCCTTCGGGGCACACTGCCGGACCCCCCGGAGCAGTTACGCACAGTCACCGCAGCCCTTCCCCGATCTACGCGCGGCAACCGCCGGAGGGCAGGCGACGCCCGGATCACGGGCCGTTCACCGACGGGTTCCGGCCACCCCGCGGAGCCCCTGAGCGGGCCGGTGGTGGCACTGCGTGAGCCGGTCCCCCGGAGGCGGGGAGGACCGGCCCGACCGGTCGTTTCGTGGTGAGCCTCACACCGCGGGCGCCCGGTATGCGGTATCTCGGGGCACCGGCCGCGCGTCCGGGGCGGGCTCAGCCCATCAGCGGCAGCAGCTCGGAGAGGTCCGCGCGCTCGCCGCTCGCGGCGACCTTCGCCGATTCGACCTCGCGTGCCCACTCCGCACGTCCGGTCGCCAGCCGTATCCAGGTGAGCGCGTCGGTCTCCACGACGTTGGGCGGGGTGCCCCGGGTGTGACGCGGCCCCTGGACGCACTGGACCACCGCGAACGGCGGCACCCGGACCTCGACGGAACCGCCGGGCGCCCGCTCGGCGAGCGCGTCGGCGAGGAGCCGGCTGCACGCGGCGAGCGCCTGCCGGTCGTACGGGACGGAGAGCCCGGTCGCCTCGTTGAGGTCCCAGGTGTGGACGACCAGCTCCACGGTGCGGGTGACCAGGAAGTCGCCGAGGCGCATCGCCCCGACCCGGGTGGCCAGTAGGCGGTCCTCGGAGGCGCCGGGCACCAGGGCCTCGAAACGGGCGGCGGTCTCCGCGTAGAGCGCCTCCAGGTCGGGGGCGGCGGCGGCCCGTTCGGCGGTGTCGTCCGCGATCCGGGGTGCGCGGGCCGCCGTGGTGAACGGCCACTCCAGGAGGGAGACCTCGGGTTTGGCGAGGGCCGGCGCGGGAAGCTCCAGCGTCCGGCTGACGTGCGAGAGGGCCATGGTGATGTGCGCGGCGAGCTCGCGCACCGTCCAGTCACCGAGTCCGCTCGGCGCGCCGAGCTGCTGCGGGGTCAGCGTGCGCACGGCGTCCCGGACGTGGGCGAACTGGGCGAGGACCGCGGCGCGGGTCCTGGCCGGGTCGTAACGGCGGGGGCGCTTCTGCGAGGGCGGCATGTCGGGGAGCCTACGACGCGCCACCGACAGGGCGTCCGCCGCACGGGCGCGCAGCCGCCGGGTCAGGTGCGCGTCGCGCGGGCGCAGCCGCCGGGTCAGGTGCGCGTCGCGCGGGCGCAGCCGCCGGGTCAGGTGCGCGTCGCGTAGTCGCCGAGGCCCTTCTCCAGCAGGTCGAAGCCCCGGTGGGCGAGGGCGACGGCGTCGGGGGCGACCGCGGCGGCCGGTTCGCCGGCCAGCAGGCGCCTGCGGTTCTCGGTGAGCAGGGCGTTTCGCGTACCGAGCAGTTGGGAAGCCACGATGCGCGCGATGACCGGCTCCTCTCCCTCCTCGATCAGGGCCTCGGTGAGCTGTTCCTGCGTGCGCACGAAGAAGGAGTGGGCTCGGGTGAGGAGGGCGGGCGTCTCCACGATGAGCCGCACGATGCGGAGTGCCAGCGGGTGGTCGCCCATCCCCACCGACGGGTCGTGGCGCTCGATGGCCTCCACGAACTGCCGGCGCAACGCCGCGATCGCCGATTCGCCGGGCGCGCGCTCCCGCACGATCCGGGCGGCGTCGCCCACGTGCTCCTCCAACGGCGCGAAGACCAGGTCTTCCTTGCTGTCGAAGTAGTTGAAGACAGTCATCTTCGAGACATCGGCCGCGTCGGCGATCTCCGCGACGGACACCTGATCGAACCCGCGCTCGGCGAAGAGCGTGGTGGCCGCTTCCAGCAGCCGCCGCCGGGTTTCCCTCTTCTTGCGCTCGCGCAAGCCCATCCCCTCGGTCATGACCTCACTGTACCAGGATGAAAATTAATCCTGCCCGAAAAATTGACTCGGTATATTATTCATTGGACAGTGGGAACCACCACAGCGGTGCGCGTCAGCACCGTCAGGAAGGGGGACCCCAGCCATGCCGGGAACAGCCACCACGCCCGCACCACAGCAGACGACCGCGGCCGGACAGCCCGCCGGAGGCGGCCGGAGCACCACGATCGCCATGGCGCTCTGCATCGTCACGATCCTGCTGGCGGTGCTGGACTCGAACATCGTGTCCTCGGCGACCGTCCCGATCGTCCGCGACCTGGATCCGGTCCACGGCGTCGACCGGATCCCATGGCTGATCGCCGCCTACCAGCTCGCCGCGACCGCCGCACTGCCCCTGTACGGCTCCCCGTCCGCACGACGCGCCACCGCATCGACTTCCTCGGAGCCGGTCTCGCCGCCGCCTTCTCCACCGCTCTGCTCCTGGTCACCGAGTGGGGCGGCGAGGACTACGCGTGGGCCTCGCCGGTCGTCGTCGGCCTCGCCGTCGCCGCCGCCGTCACGCTCGGCCTGTTCCTGTGGCGCCAGGCCACGGCCGCCGAACCGATCCTGCCGCTCTCGCTCTTCCGCCTGCGGGCCATGCGGTACGGCTTCGCGTTCCAGGGGCTCGCGGGCGTCGCGATGACGGGGGCGATCGTCTACGTGATGATCTACCTCCAGGTGGTCCGCGGAGTCGCCGCGACCTCGGCCGGTCTCTTCCTCGTCCCGATGGCGATCGGCATGACCGTCGTCGGGCTCGTCTCGGGGCGCCTGGTCGCGGCGGGCTGGTCGCAGAAGACCTTCGTCGTCAGCGGCACGGTCTGCGCTTCGGCCGCCCTCGCCCTGCTGACCACGCTCGACACGGACACCGGCCTGTGGACCGTGCGCGGCGCACTGCTGCTCATGGGCATCGGCTTCGGTCAGCTCGTCGGTCAGCTGATCCAGCTCGTCCAGGACACCGCCCCGCCCGGCCGGCTGGGCGTCGCCACCACCGGTGTCCGCTTCTTCCAGACCCTCGGCACCGCCCTGGGCGCCTCCCTCTTCGGAGCCGTGCTCAGCAGGGTCTACGCCGCCGAGGGCCCCGGCGGAACGACCAGTGACATCGGCCGGCTCACCGGCACCGCACACCACCGGGCCCTGGACGCCTTCGTCTCCTCGACGCACGTGGTCTTCGCCTGCGCCACCGGCGCGATGGTCCTCGCTCTGATCCTGGCGGCCCGACTGCCCGGCACCCGTACGAGCGCCTGACCCTTCCCCGTACGGGCACCGGCCGAACCTCCCACCGAGACCCCGCGCTTCCCCGCCCACACCACGCGAAAACCCCCGGCCGGGCGGAACCGGTCGGGGGTTTCGGCGTGTGCTGTCCGGGAACTACGCGAGCAGCGCCGGGATCGTCTCCTCGTGGGCCGTGCGCAGCTCGCTCAGCGGGATGCTGAACTCGCCCTGGACCGCGATCTCGTCACCGTCCACGACACCGATGCGGGTCACGGGCAGACCGCGCGCCCCGCACATGTCGTTGAACCGCAGCTCCTCGCTGCGCGGCACCGAGACGACCGCGCGGCCCGCGGACTCGGAGAACAGCAGCGTGAACGCGTCGAGGCCGTCCGGCACGACCAGCCGGGCACCCTTACCGCCGCGCAGGCAGGACTCGGTGACCGCCTGGATCAGACCGCCGTCCGACAGGTCGTGCGCCGCGTCGATCATGCCGTCGCGGGAGGCCGAGATCAGGATGTCGGCGAGCAGCTTCTCGCGGCCGAGGTCCACCTTGGGCGGCATGCCGCCGAGGTGGTTGTGGACGACCTCGGACCAGGCCGAGCCGCCGAACTCCTCGCGCGTGTCACCCAGCAGGTAGAGGAGCTGGCCCTCTTCCCCGAAGGCGACCGGCGTACGCCGTGTGACGTCGTCGATCACACCGAGCACGGCCACGACCGGCGTCGGGTGGATCGCCGTCTCACCGGTCTGGTTGTACAGCGAGACGTTGCCGCCGGTGACCGGGGTGCCCAGCTCCAGGCAGCCGTCCGCGAGACCGCGGGTGGCCTCGGCGAACTGCCACATGACGTCCGGGTCCTCGGGCGAGCCGAAGTTCAGGCAGTCCGAGATCGCGAGCGGCTTGGCACCGGTCGCGGCGACGTTCCGGTACGACTCCGCCAGCGCGAGCTGCGCACCGGTGTACGGGTCGAGCTTCGCGTACCGGCCGTTGCCGTCGGTCGCCATGGCCACGCCGAGGTTGGACTCCTCGTCGATGCGGACCATGCCGGCGTCCTCGGGCATCGCGAGCACGGTGTTGCCCTGCACGAACCGGTCGTACTGGTCCGTGATCCAGGACTTCGACGCCTGGTTCGGCGAGGCGACCAGCTTGAGGACCTGCTCGCGCAGCTCCGCGCCGTTCGCCGGACGGGCCAGCTTGCCGGCGTCGTCGGCCTGGAGCGCGTCCTGCCAGGACGGGCGCGCGAACGGGCGGTGGTAGGTCGGGCCCTCGTGGGCGACGGACCGCGGCGGCACGTCCACGATCTGCTCGCCGTGCCAGAAGATCTCCAGCTGCGAGCCCTCGGTCACCTCACCGATGACGGTGGCGATGACGTCCCACTTCTCGCAGATCTCCAGGAAGCGGTCGACGTGCTGCGGCTCGACGATGGCGCACATGCGCTCCTGCGACTCGCTCATGAGGATCTCCTCGGGCGAGAGGGAGGAGTCGCGCAGCGGCACGGTGTCCAGCTCGACGCGCATGCCGCCGGAGCCCGCGGAGGCCAGCTCGGACGTGGCGCAGGAGAGCCCGGCACCGCCGAGGTCCTGGATGCCCGCGACGAGCTTCTCCTTGAAGATCTCCAGGGTGCACTCGATGAGGAGCTTCTCCTGGAACGGGTCGCCGACCTGGACGGCCGGGCGCTTGGCCGGGCCGGTCGACTCGAAGGTCTCCGAGGCGAGCACGGAGACACCGCCGATGCCGTCACCGCCGGTACGCGCGCCGTACAGGATGACCTTGTTGCCCGGGCCGGAAGCCTTCGCGAGGTGGATGTCCTCGTGCTTCATCACACCGATGCAGCCGGCGTTGACGAGCGGGTTTCCCTGATAGCAGGCGTCGAAAACGACCTCGCCGCCGATGTTCGGCAGGCCGAGGCAGTTGCCGTACCCGCCGATCCCCGCGACCACACCCGGCAGGACCCGCTTGGTGTCCGGGTGGTCGGCCGCACCGAAGCGCAGCGGGTCCACGACGGCGACCGGGCGGGCACCCATGGCGAGGATGTCGCGGACGATGCCGCCGACGCCCGTCGCCGCGCCCTGGTAGGGCTCGATGTACGAGGGGTGGTTGTGCGACTCGACCTTGAAGGTGACCGCGTACCCCTGTCCGACGTCGACCACACCGGCGTTCTCACCGATGCCGACGAGCATGGCGTCGTTGGCGGGGACCTTCTCGCCGAACTGCTTGAGGTGGACCTTGCTGCTCTTGTACGAGCAGTGCTCGGACCACATCACGGAGTACATGGCGAGCTCGGCGCCGGTGGGACGGCGGCCCAGGATCTCGCGGATGCGGGCGTACTCGTCCTCCTTGAGGCCGAGTTCCTTCCAGGGCTGCGCGGTGTCCGGGGTTTCGGCCGCGTGCTTGACCGTGTCCAGGCTCATGCGTTGACCAGCTTCTTGATGATCGAGGTGAAGAAACCGAGACCGTCGGTGCGACCGGTGCCGATCAGCGGCTCCACGGCGTGCTCCGGGTGGGGCATCAGACCGACGACGTTGCCCGCGGCGTTGGTGATGCCGGCGATGTCGCGCAGCGACCCGTTCGGGTTGTGGCCCACGTACCGGAAGGCGACGCGGCCCTCGGCCTCCAGCGCGTCGAGCGTGTGCTCGTCGGCGGTGTAGCGGCCGTCCATGTTCTTGAGCGGTACGGAGATCTCCTGGCCCGCGGAGTAGTCCGAGGTCCAGGCGGTCTCCGCGTTCTCGACGCGCAGGGTCTGGTCGCGGCAGATGAAGTGCAGGTGGTTGTTGCGCAGCATCGCGCCGGGCAGCAGGTGTGCCTCGGTCAGGATCTGGAAGCCGTTGCAGATGCCGAGGACCGGCATGCCCGCCTTCGCCTGCTCGATCACCGTCTCCATGACCGGCGAGAACCGGGAGATGGCTCCGGCGCGCAGATAGTCGCCGTACGAGAAACCGCCCGCCAGGATCACCGCGTCGACCTGGTGCAGGTCCTTGTCGCGGTGCCACAGCGATACGGGTTCGGCGCCCGCGACACGAACGGCCCGCAGGGCGTCCTGGTCATCGAGCGTGCCCGGAAAAGTGACGACTCCGATACGAGCGGTCACTTCGACTCCTCGGCGTTCTCCACCTTCACGGTGAAGTCCTCGATCACGGTGTTGGCGAGGAACGTCTCCGCCATCTCGTGAATACGGGCGAGGGCGGCGTCATCGACCGGCCCCTCGACCTGCAGCTCGAAACGCTTTCCCTGACGTACGTCCGCGATTCCCTCGAAGCCGAGACGGGGCAGTGCGCGCTGCACCGCCTGTCCCTGCGGGTCGAGGATCTCGGGCTTGAGCATGACGTCGACTACGACGCGTGCCACTGGCACTCCCGGTGTGGTGGTGTGGTGCGGCTGTTTCTCCGGAGGGGGTACCCCGGACCCCCGCGGGTCCACTCAGCGTACCTGGCCGGAAATTCTACGCGGGTAGATATCAATCGGGATAGATCACGTCCAGATATCGGCCGATCACCGGACGGCGGAAAAGCCGCGAAACAAATGCCCACGAGCGGCACACATAGCGGGCGGACACGCGGAAGTAATTGGACGGGCTTCACAATGCGGCACCACTCGCTGTACAAATGATTACCGAGGAATGCAGCATTGCCCCGGAGCACCGACACCAGTCGGCCCGCATCCGCGCTCACAGCCGGAAGGCCGGCATCGGCGCACGTCAGACGCGCCGATGCCGTAAGAAAGGACCGATATCCGTGGCGCAGCGCGTAGTGGTCACACTCTCCGACGACATCGACGGGGGAACAGCGGCGGAAACGGTCACCTTCGCCCTGGACGGGAAGTCGTACGAGATCGACCTCAATCCGTCCAACGCAAAGAAACTGCGGAACGCCCTGGCCCCGTACATGGCGGCCGGCCGCAAGCAGACAAATGCCGCCAAGCACGGCAAGGCCCCCGTTCCGTACCGGCACACCTCGCTGGCGCCCGACCCCGCGGCGGTGCGCGCCTGGGCGCGCTCGCACCGGATGGACGTGCCCGCCCGGGGCCGCATCCCGAAGAGCGTGTACGAGGCCTTCCAGGAAGCGAGCTGACCCGGCGACAGGTCCGGCGGGACACCGCCGGAGGGCCTGTGGGGGAGCCGACTTGCGCTACACCCCCGCAGGTCGGATAGAGTCTGGAACACGCCGAGGGGCAAGGCCGAAAAGGCCGAACCCCACGCAGCGTGCGGGTGTAGTTCAGTAGTAGAACATCCCCCTTCCAGGGGGAAGGCGCAGTGTGCAATTCCTGTCACCCGCTCTGCACGACTCGCAGGACCACTCCGGTGGATCAGGTAGAGTAGTGCTCGCTCCACCGGTGAAAGCCGAGTGGCTGCAATGCGGACGTAGCTCAGTTGGTAGAGCGCAACCTTGCCAAGGTTGAGGTCGCCAGTTCGAACCTGGTCGTCCGCTCGGAATACGAAGGCCCCGGTCAATTACGACCGGGGCCTTCGTCGTGTTCCGGGTCCTCCGGCGGCTTCCGGTGTCTTCCCGGCCCGTGCACCACCACCCATGACGTTTGTCATGAGTGGTGGTGACAGTCCGCACTGCCCCCGGCCCGCCGCGGACGGAAACCTGAGGACATGACCAGCGAAGACATGTCCCGTGAGTGCGTGATCCAGGCGGAAGACGTCCGGCGCAGCTACGCCGGCGGCTTCGAGGCCGTGTCCGGCGTCTCCTTCTCCGTGGCACGCGGCGAACTGTTCGCCCTCCTCGGTACGAACGGCGCCGGCAAGACCTCCACCGTCGAGCTCCTGGAGGGCCTGGCCCGGCCCGACGGCGGCACGGTCCGCGTGCTGGGCCACGACCCCTACGGCGAGCGCTCGCAGGTCCGCCCACGCATAGGCGTGATGCTCCAGGAGGGCGGCTTCCCGTCCGAGTTGTCCGTCACCGAGACGGTACGGATGTGGGCGGGCTGCACCAGCGGCGCCCGGCCCACCGGCGAGGCCCTGGAGCTGGTCGGGCTCGGCCACCGCGCCCGCGTCCGGGTCAAGCAGCTCTCGGGCGGTGAGCGGCGGCGGCTCGACCTGGCGCTGGCCCTCCTCGGCCGGCCCGAGGTGCTCTTCCTCGACGAGCCGACCACCGGTCTCGACGCGGAGGGCCGCCGCGACACCTGGGCGCTGGTGCGCCGGCTCCAGGAGGACGGCACCACCGTGCTGCTCACCACGCACTACCTGGAGGAGGCCGAAGCCCTCGCGGACCGGCTGGCGATCATGCACCGCGGCCGGATCGTCACCGCCGGCACCACGGCGGAGGTGACGGCCGCCCGGCCCGCCCACATCCGCTTCGAGCTGCCCGAGGGCGTCGTGCCGGCACGGCTGCCCCTAAAGCTCCACGCCGCCGCCGAGGGCCCCCGGGTCGAGATACGGACGCACCACCTCCAGGACGCCCTGACCGAACTTCTCCGCTGGGCCGCCGAGTCGGACGTCCGGCTGCACGGGCTCGACGCCCGTTCCGCCTCGCTCGAAGAGGCGTTCCTCGACATCGCGAAGTCCGCCACCGACACCGAAGAGGTGCCCGTCCCATGACCACCGCGACCACCCCCGCCGCCGGACCCTCGCGCACGACGGCCGCGAGCCGGCTGGCGGCCCTCGGCCGGGCCGAGCTGTCGCTGCTCGCCCGGAACCGGACGGCGATCTTCGTCGCGCTCATCATGCCGGCGGCCATGATCATGGCGATGAGGTCGGCGTTCGAGAAGGTCGACCTCGACGGGACCGGACTCACCGTCGCCGGAGCGGCCCTGATGGGCGGCGTCGGGACGGTGCTCATCCAGGCCGTCTACATGAACCTCGTCGCCGCTTACGTCGCCCGGCGCGAGTACCTGGTCCTGAAGCGGCTGCGCACCGGCGAGGTCACCGACGGGGAGATCCTGGCCGGGACCGCCCTTCCGGCCGGCGCCCTCGCCCTGGCACAGAGCGCGGTGATCGTCGTCGCCGGTACGGCCTTCTTCGGCCTCGACGCACCGGAGCGCCCGGAACTGCTCGTCGCGGGAGTGCTGCTGGGGGTGGTGCTGCTGACCGTCCTGGCCGCGGTCACCTCCGTGATCACCCGCACCGTGCAGACCGCCCAGCTGACGACGCTGCCGCTGTTCCTCGTCTCGATGATGGGCTCGGGGCTCTTCGTCCCGCTGGACGTGTTCCCGGACCGGCTCGCGGTGGTCTGCGAGTACCTGCCGCTGACCGGTGTGATGACCCTGGTCCGGGCCGGCTGGTTCGGCAGCCCCGAGGACACCGACCTGCTCGGCGCCGCGCTGACCGGGCTGGTCTGGACGGCGCTGGCCGTGTTTGCTGTGCACCGGTGGTTCCGCTGGGATCCGCGACGCTGACATGGAGGTTGGGCCGCGATGCGCGTACGGGGATGGCGCCGCAGCTGGCAGGAGCGCAGCAAGATGGAGCGGATCGATCTGTACTCACGGTTCACCATCTCCTGCATCCCCTGGCTCTTCTCCCTGGCCTGGCAGGGGACGCCCTTCCACCAGGACATCCGGCACGAACCGCTGCCGCTGACCCTCGGCCTGGCGCTCCTCCTGGTGAGCCTGGTGCAGTGCCTGCTGAGCAACCGCAACCTCACCGCGTCGTACGAGCACTACTTGGGCGTCTCCGTCTTCCCGGGGCGGCGCCTGCTGGTACCCGTGGCACTTCTGGCCGTGGCCGTCGGGCTCCTGGCGGCCCTGGCCGGGGTGGACGGCGTGCGGGGCTCGGGGCTGCTGCTCATGACCCTGAACGCGCCCATGGCCCTCGTGATCACGCGGGTGCTCCTGGTGCCGGTCCGCCGCTTCCTGGTCGAGTCCCTCTGCCTCACCGCCCTGATCACCGGCGCCCTCGGACTGGCCGGCGTCAAGGGCGGCACCCTGGCGGGCGTGGTGCCCTGCAGCCTCTTCGGCTGCGTCCTGGTCCTGATCTCGGTCCGGCCCAGTGCCTGGAGCATGAGCGTGATGTGGCAGGCCGAGCAGACCCGGGGCATACAGGCCAGGCTCGCCGTGGCGGAGGAACGGCTGCGGTTCGGCCGGGACATGCATGACGTGCTGGGCCGCAACCTCGCGGTGATCGCGCTCAAGAGCGAGCTGGCGGTGGAGCTCGCCCAACGCGGCAGGCCGGAGGCGGTGGACCAGATGGTCGAGGTGCAGCGGATAGCGCGCGCCTCGCAGCAGGAAGTACGCGACGTGGTGCGCGGCTACCGCGAAGCGGACCTGGACACGGAACTGGCGGGGGCGCAGGGTGTCTTGAGCGCGGCCGGTATCGAGTGCACGGTGACCGGCGACAGCGGCGAGCACCTGCCCCCGCCCGTGCAGTCGGCGCTCGGCTGGGTCGTCCGGGAAGCGGCCACCAACGTGCTGCGCCACGGCGACCCGCGCCGCTGCCTGATCCGGGTCGGGGCCACCGCCGACACCGTGGTGCTCCAGGTGGAGAACGACGGCGCGACGCCCGCCGGAACGGCGTCCTCGCCCGTGTCCGCGCACGACGGGCCGGGCTCCGGGCTGGCCGGCCTCCGGGAACGGCTCGCCGCGCTGGACGGCTCGCTGGAGGCCGGACCGGCGAAGGGCGGCCTGTTCCGGCTGACGGCGACGATCCCGCTGGCGGCGCTCCCGCCGGGGAGCGGGGAGGGGGACGGAGGCGACGGGAAGCCCGGTACGGCCGAGGACCTCCGCCGGCGGACGCCCGGCGCCCGCCGTGCGCCCATGAGTTTGTGTGCCGCGGCCATAGTGGCCCCGGGCGTGATGGTGGGGCCGGAAGGACCGGCCTCGTGGAGGAATGAAGATGACCGCGGTACGGGTGCTGCTCGCCGATGACGAGCATCTGATCCGGGGCGCGCTCGCCGCCCTCCTCGCTCTGGAGGAGGACCTGGTGGTGGTCGCGGAGGCGGCGACGGGGCCGGAGGCGCTCGCCATGGCCCGGGCCCACCGCCCGGATGTCGCGGTGCTCGACCTGGAGATGCCCGGGGCGGACGGTGTGAGCGTCGCCACATCACTGCGGGCCGAACTGCCGGAGTGCCGGACCATGATCGTGACCAGTCACGGCCGGCCCGGTCACCTCAAGCGGGCCCTCGCGGCGGGCGTCCGGGGCTTCGTGCCGAAGACCGTGAGCGCCCGCCAGCTGGCCGGCATCATCCGTACCGTGCAGGCCGGGAACCGTTACGTGGATCCGGAGTTGGCGGCCGACGCCATCGCCGCCGGGGACTCGCCGCTGACCGTACGGGAGACCGAGGTGCTGGAGCTCGCGGTCGACGGGGCGCCGGTCTCGGAGATCGCCGAGCGGGCGTCGCTCTCGCAGGGGACCGTACGGAACTACCTGTCGGCGGCGGCATCGAAGCTGGGTGCGGAGAACCGTCATGCGGCAGTGCGTCTCGCACGCGAGCGGGGATGGGTATAGTGGTTCTCGCGCTTCGGCGCTCGCGGACGTAGCTCAGTTGGTAGAGCGCAACCTTGCCAAGGTTGAGGTCGCCAGTTCGAACCTGGTCGTCCGCTCAGATCAGAAGAAGCCCCCGGCCTTTCGGCCGGGGGCTTCTTCGTGCGAGCGTCACCGCCAGGGCGTGCCGGTGAGGAGCTCGTACGCCTCGATGTACTTGGCGCGGGTCGCGTCCACGATCTCCTGGGGCAGCGGCGGCGGGGGCTGCTCGCTCTTGCGGTCCCAGCCGGAGTCCGGGGAGGTCAGCCAGTCGCGGACGAACTGCTTGTCGTACGACGGCTGGGCGTGGCCCGGCTCCCAGGTGGCGGCCGGCCAGAAGCGGGAGGAGTCCGGGGTCAGGACCTCGTCGGCGATGATCAGTTCCTCGCCGCCGTCGGCGGTGGGCGCGTAGCCGAACTCGAACTTCGTGTCCGCGAGGATGATCCCGCGCTCGCGGGCGATGTCGCGGGCCCGGCCGTAGACGTCCAGGGTGGTCCGGCGCAGCGCGACGGCGGTCTCCGTGCCGACCTGGCGGGCCACCTCCTCGTAACTGACGTTCTCGTCGTGGTCACCGACGGCTGCCTTGGTGGCGGGGGTGAAGATCGCGCCCGGGAGTTCGGAGCCGTCGACCAGCCCGTCGGGGAGCCCGATGCCGCAGACCGTGCGCGAGGCGTTGTACTCGAGCAGACCGGAGCCCGCGAGGTAGCCGCGGGCGACGCACTCGACCGGGACCATCCGCAGCGACTTGCAGATCATCGTGCGGCCCTCCCAGTCGGCGGGTGCCCCGGCGGGCACGTCGGTCGACAGGACGTGGTTCGGCACGAGGTCGGCGAGCTGGTCGAACCACCACATCGAGAGGCGGGTGAGAACGCGGCCCTTGTCCGGGATCTCGGTCGGCAGCACCCAGTCGTACGCGGAGATCCGGTCGCTGGCGACCATGACGAGGTCACCGGCCTCGTTCCGGTACAGGTCGCGCACCTTGCCGGTGTGCAGGTGGGTGAGACCCGGCACCTGCACCGGCTCGGGCTTTTCTACGAATCCGGACACGCTGCCTCCGCGTACGTTGTTCCAAGAACCGTTCCGATTGTCCCGTATCCGGGAAGGTCCGGCTGCGGAGGGGTGCCGTCCGGGTGGGCGGGGAAGCGCGGGGTGACGGCCCTCCGGTCAGGCGCGCTTGCAGATCCGGTCGAGGAGGTTGGCGGTGGCCTTCTGGATGCGGGGGTCCACATGGCCGGGGCGGTCCAGGGCCGGGGACCAGGCGAAGGTGCCCGAGGCGAAGACCAGCGCACCGGACGGGGCCCGGTACAGGGAGGTCTCCTGGTGGCGCATCACACCCTCGCCGTCCTGGTACGGGGAATGGGCGAGCAGGATGCGGTTGTCGTGCTCCGGCAGCGTGGTGCGCGGGAAGTAGCGGTCGGCCTCGCCGGCCACCAGGCCCTCGATCTCGTCGCCCTCGCCGGCGCCCGTCGCGTCCCACAGCCAGTGCTCCGCGTTCCGCACGACCAGGGGGTGAGGCTCGGGGACCCGGCCCGCGTACTGGATGCCGAGCAACTGCTGCTCCGGGCGGTCGATCTCGCGCCAGAGCGCGGGCTTGCCGGGCCCTCGGCGCTTGCGGCAGGTGAGCAGCCGGTCCGGCACCCCGGACGCCGAGGGCCCCAGGCTGACCTGCCAGTACATGGTGTTGGCGGAGAGGTAGACCAGGGAGGTGCCGTGCTCGCGGGCACGCTCGGCGGCACGGCGCATCGGCACCGACCAGTACTCGTCGTGGCCCGGGAAGACCAGGCCCCGGTAGCGGGTGGGGTCGACCCGGCCCGCGTGCAGGTCGCGGGTGTCGGCGTAGGCGAGGTCGTAGCCGTAGCGCTCGGCCCAGCGGATGAAGTCGTACGCGTGTCCGACGTGCAGCGGGAGGCCGGCGCCCGCGTAGGGGCGGTCGAAGGAGACGGTGACCGCCGCGTCCTCCTCCCCCAGCAGCCGGCCCTCCTCGTCCCAGGCGTGGTAGAGGCTGGCGCCGGTCCGTCCGTCCTCCGGGTAGAGGTTGTACGCCTGCCAGGTGACGTCCGGGAGGACGAGCAGCAGGTCCGCCGGATGGTTGTCGCGGATCGTGAACGGGATGTGGGAGCGGTAGCCGTCGAGCGTGGTGAGCACGGCGACGTACGCCCCGATCGACCAGTAGCTCGGGATCTGCAGCCGCCAGGAGAGCCACCAGTGGTGGCAGGAGACCGTGCGGTCGGCGGTGAGGGGGGCCGGCTGGACGATGCCCGAGAGGCGGGGGCTCGTGGTGATCTTCGAGGCGCCGTCACCGCCGTAGTGGCCGATCCGGTAGACGTCCACGGAGAACTGCTGCGGTGGGTCCACCGTGATGTGGAAATCGATCGCCTCGCCGGGGGCCGCGGCCCCCGTGGAGGTGAAGCCCTTGATCTGTCGGCGCACGTCGTCGGCGGTGTGGGTGCCGCCGTCGGTGGAGCCGCGGGACAGCGTGGGATCCACGTACCAGGGCACGACCTGGCCGGTGTCGTCGAAGTAGTTCTCGCTGCCGCGCAGCCAGGGCAGCGGGCCCTGGCCGAAAGGGTCGGTCACGGCATGCGCCAGGGCACCCGATTCCCACCGACGGATCTGTTCCGCCCCCATCACGCTCCCCCTCCCTCAGGCCCCCGGATCAACAGTGGTGCGCCGTCAGTCAGCGCCGTTCCCCAGCACATCACATAACGCACGCACTCCGTCACCGTTCGTCGTGAATTGACGTGAACGGAAGCTGTCACTCCGGTTATGCGGTTGTTCTCGGCCATCCCGTCCGTCGCGTCCCGCGTAGGCGGGGGGCCTGTTTCAGACGAGGCGGACGGGCTTGTCGATGCGCACGCCGACCGAGGCGAGCCAGGACCGCAGCGGCCCGGAGTCGCCGTCCTCGATCAGGCTGAGGACGGGGCTGCCGAGGTCCGCGCGGCGCTCGCCGCCGACCAGCAGCGCGGGCCCGTCGAGCCAGTCGAGCCCGGGCGCCGCGCCCGCCGTGTCCACGGCGGCGCAGCACACCATGGCCGCGACGTGGTCGGCGAGCAGTTCGGTGCCTGTACGAGGCGGCTGGAGCGGGAACAGCGGGAGCGGGTCGGGGCCCCAGAGGGCGACGAGGTCGTCGCCGACGGCGGGGCCGGGGGCGGACAGGGCGCCGGAGGCCGTCGCCCGTGCCCGCTCCTGCGCCTCCGCCTCCTCGCGGGCGACGGCGGCGGTGATTCCGGCCGTCAGCTCCTCGCCACCCGCCTCCCCCGCCTCCAGGTGCTCGACCACGCGGGCCAGCGTGGGCACCCCGCCGGCGGCGGCGGGCGGAACGCCCATGGCGTCCAGGACGTGGTTCAGCCGGGCCGCCTCCGAGCGCCACTTCCGGTCGACCACCTCGTCGGGGTACCGCTGCCAGTCCACCGGGGACCAGTCGGGGCCGTTCCCGGCGGGCCCGCCGTGAAAGAGCCGAGCCGCCAGCAGGGACGCGGCCTCGTCAGCTGCTCCAGGCTCCTCCAGGAGGTCGCAGGCCGGCCGCTCGGCGAGCCGGGAGGCGTACCCCTCGGCCAGCCGGTCACGGCGGGAGAGCTCGGTGAGCGCGGCGACGACGCCCGCGTCCAGCTGCGCGGGCCAGCGGCCCATCCGCCAGGCGGGCAGCGCGACCCGGGTCAGCAGCCGGTCCCAGCCGGCGTAGGCGAGGCCCACCTGCTCCTGCGCGACGATCCGCAGCCCGTAGTCCACCGTCCGGGCGCGCGAGGACGCGGCGGCGGCGACCCCCCGTTCCATCTCCGCGGCATGACCGCGACAGCTGCGCAGCAGTATCCGGGCGATCCGCCCGATGAGGACACGCGGCAGTCGCACGGCCCGGCGCACCGGCCCCCGGACGGGAGCGGCGGCGTCGGCGACCGCCCCGTCCAGGCCCCGGACGAAGCGCCGGGCGGCGGCTATGTCCGGCTGGGCGGACGCGCTGGTGCCCGCGACGACCGGGGCGAGAAGCGCGCGCAGCTCGGCGACCCGCATCCACCACAGGAACGGCGAACCGATGACCAGCACGGGGGCCGCCTCCGTCCGCCGGGCGGGGCCGTCGGTCGCCGGGTGGACGCGGTCCTCGAGCCAGCTGTCGCAGTCGGGCGTGAGGGCTATGGCCGAGGGCGCGGGCACGTCGAGCCGGTCCGCCAGCTCGCGGACCAGCCGGTAGAGGCCGGGCGCCGCCGCCTCGCTGAGCGGGACGGTCGGGCTGACGGCGGGCCTCGCCCGTACGACCGTCAGCGCGACGGCTCCGGCGATCAGCAGGACCACGACCGCGCAGGCGGCCGCGGCCCAGCGTGCCGCGTCCCAGCCGCCGCCGTCCGCGAGCCCTC
>NZ_JAAGNI010000318.1 GCF_010550605.1 Streptomyces sp. SID9727 | reverse complement strand
GAGTCGACCCGGGCCAGCGCGGTCCTGCTCTTCGTCGGCGCGGTCGTGGACGCCGCCTTCGCCACCGACGGCGCCCTGCACCGGGGGCCGCGCTCCGGCGCGGGCAGCATCGCCCATCTGCCCCTGGGCGCCGGGGGGCCGGGCGGTGCGGAGCCGTGCTCCTGCGGGCGGTCCGGCTGCCTCCAGTCGGAGGTCTCGGAGCGGGCCATGGTGCGGCGCGCCGCCGCCCAGGGGCTGGTGACCGGGTCCTTCCCGGAGTTGCTCGACCAGGCGCTGGCGGGGGACGCGCGGGCGGTGGCGCTGTTCCGCCGCCGGGCCCGGCTGGTCGGGCGGGCGGCGGCCCTGCTCCTCGACATGTTCGACCCGGAGGTCCTGGTCGTGGTCGAGCCGGGGGCCGGGCGGATGCCGGAGTGCCTGGCCGGTCTGCGGGCGGAGGTGGCCGCGCGGTCCGTGGTGTGCGACGACCCCGAGCGGGCCGTGGTGCCGAGCAGCTTCACCGGGTCGGTCCTGGCCGTGGCGGGTGCGGCGGTGGCGCTCGGCTCGCTGTACACCGACCCGTTGGGGCCGTGGCCGGCGCTGCCCGCGGTGTCCTGACGCCGGGGCCGCCGCCCCGCCCCGTAATCCGATTTAATTCAGGCAGTTGCATTGTTGACCGGCCGCGAAGGCCGACGGGATGATGGATTCATGACCAGCCGACAGCGGAATGCAGCGAAAGCGCCCTCGGTGACGCCGCGCTTCCGCTCGTCCGCGCCCGCCGCGTCCCGTTCATGTCGCGGCCGCTGTCCGGGCCCCCGGTAAACACCCGCTGATATCCGGCGAACGCTCCGCGCGTCCGCGCGCGCCTCACCGTGCGTATGCACGCCTCCGCGCAATTCCCCGCTGCCTTTTCGTGCTGCCCTTTTCGTCTTTCCACCTTCGGGAGAAACGTTGACCGTCACTGTGCCCTCGTACGCGGCCCAGGCCGCCGCCCCGGCCCCGGCGGGGATCGCCCCCGACCGCTTCCGGCAGGCGTTCCGCCGCTACCCCGCCGGGGTCGTCGTCATCACCACCGACTCCGGCCGCGGCCCGGTCGGCTTTACCGCGACCTCACTGACCTCCCTCTCGCTCACCCCGCCGCTCATCTCGTTCGGCATCGGGACCACCACCTCCTCGTGGCCGCACTTCGAGCACGCCCGTACGGCCGTCGTGCACTTCCTCGGCGCCGAACAGCAGCCCCTGGCCGCCACCTTCGCCACCAGCGGCATCGACCGCTTCGCCGCCCCCACCCGCTGGCACCGCCTGCCCGGCGGCGAGCCCCTGCTCGACGGGGTGGCCGGCCACCTGCGGGTGGAGACCGAGCAGATCGTCCCGGCCGGCGACCACCGCATCGTCATCGCCCGGGTGGTGGACGCCCAGCTCGACGAGGGCCGCGGCCCGCTGCTCTTCCACGACGGCGCCTACCTCTCCCTCTGACCACCCGACACCACGGATCAGGACGCACACATGCCACGCCACACCACGCCCACGGCGGTCGGCCGCCGCTCGTTCCTCGCCCTCACCGGGGGAGCGCTCATAGGGGCCCTCGCCGCCTGCTCGCCCCAGGCCGACGCGGCAGCCGGCGCCGAACCGTCCGGAAAACTGCCCTCCGGGGCGCCACCACCGGGGACGAAACTCTCGGTAGCCGTCCGTACGACCAAACTCCAGCTCGCCCCCGCCGGCCTCGAAAAGGAACTCCCTTTCCAGGTGGCGCAGTGGCCCAATCTCAACGCGGGCCCCGATATCATCCAGGGTTTCCGGGCGCACTCCATCGACCTCGCCGTGAACGCCGGAATTCCGCCGATCCAGGCTCATGCCATAGGCGTCGGCGCGAAGATCGTCGCGGTTCAGGTGCGGAACAGCCCGTTGTACGCGTTCGCCACCAGAGCGGGCTCCGACATCCGCTCCGCCGCCGATTTCCGGGGCCGCCGGATCGGCTTCTCGCAGGGCCAGGCGCAGGGCGTCGTCGTCCTGCGGGCGCTGAAGCAGGCGGGTATCGACACCGACGACGTCGAGCTGGTCGCCCTGCCCAGCACCCAGTTCCTCACCGCCCTCCAGTCCGGGCAGGTCGACACCGCCCCGCTGGGCGAGCCCACCCTCACCAAGTACCTCGCCCAGTACGGCAAGGACGGGGCGCGCGCCGTGAAGACCGACGTGGTGGACCTGCTCACCGTGCTGTGGGCGCCCAACGAGGTGCTGAACGACCGCGCCAAGGCCGCCGCCGTCCGCGGCTTCATCCCGCTGTGGGCCAAGGGCCAGGTCTGGGCCTGGGAGAACACCGACCGGTGGATCGACACCTATTACGTGAAGGACCAGGGCGTCTCCCGGGCGGACGGCAAGCGCATCGTCGCCTCGCTCGACAAGCCCCTCTTCCCGGCCTCCTGGGACGAGGCCATCGCCTGGGAGCAGGAGACCGCCGACCTGCTGGCCGCCGGCGGATTCGTCCCGGAACAGGACGCCACCGAGCTGTTCGACCGCCGCTTCGAGGGGCTGGCGGCCGAGGCCGTACCCGCCGAGTACCGGGAGACGTCATGACCGAACTGCTGACCCACACCACCCGCCCCGCCCCGCCGTCGGACACCGCCGCCGCCCCCGTGAAGGCGCCACCGGCGGCACCGAGCGGCACCCGCAGGCGGCTGGGCCCCGGCCGGGCCATACCCTTCGGGCGGCTCATCGGCCCGGTGCTGGTCATCGCCCTGTGGTGGGCCGCCTCCGCCACCGGCTATCTCGACCCCCGGATACTCTCCGGCCCCGGCACGGTCCTCTCCACCGCCTCCGACCTCGTGTCCAGCGGTCAACTCCAGGACAACGTCCTCATCTCCCTCCAGCGCGCCGGGCTCGGCCTCCTCTTCGGGGTGGGTGCGGGGGTCCTCCTCGCCGTCGCCGCCGGACTGAGCCGGACCGGCGAATACCTCCTCGACGGGCCGCTCCAGATCAAGCGCGCCATCCCCTCCCTGGCCATGCTCCCGCTGCTGATCCTCTGGCTCGGCATCGGCGAGCAGATGAAGGTCACCGTCATCGCGCTCGGCGTCGCGGTGAACATGTACGTCAACACGTACGCCTCGCTCACCGGCATCGACAGCCGTTACGTCGAACTCGCCGAAGGGCTCGACCTGAGCCGCGCGCAGTTCATCCGCAAGGTCGTCGTCCCCGGCTCGCTGCCCGGCTTCTTCGTCGGCCTGCGCCTCGGCGTCACCGCCTCCTGGCTCGGCCTGATCGTCGTCGAGCAGATCAACGCCACCAGCGGCATCGGCTACATGATGTTCCAGGCCCAGCAGTACGCCCAGTCCGACGTGATCATCGTGGGCCTGGTGGCCTACGGGATCTTCGGCTTCGCTTCGGACGCGGCGGTACGCGCCGTGGAGAGGAAGGTCCTGTCATGGCGACGCACCCTGGCGGGGTGACCGCCCGCGGCGCCGCGGTCCTGGCCCCGCGCCCCGCCATCCGCACCCGGAAACTGGTCCGCCGCTTCGGCGACCGCGACATCCTCAAGGAGCTCGACCTCACCGTCGGCGCGGGCGAGTTCACCGCACTGCTCGGCCGCAGCGGCTCCGGCAAGTCGACCCTGCTACGGGCCGTCGCCCGCCTCGACCACAGCGTCGAGGGTTCCGGGGAACTCACCGTCCCCGACCGGGTCTCGCTCTCCTTCCAGGATTCCCGGCTGCTGCCCTGGCTCCGGCTCATCGACAACGTCACCCTCGGTCTGCGCGGCCCGAAGGCCCGCGAGCGCGGCCTCACTGCCCTGGCCGAGGTCGGCCTCGGGGGCCGCGACCGCTCCTGGCCGCACGAGCTGTCCGGCGGTGAACAGCAGCGCGCCGCCCTCGCCCGCGCCCTGGTCCGCGAGCCCGAACTGCTGCTGGCGGACGAGCCGTTCGGCGCCCTGGACGCGCTCACCCGGATCAGGATGCACGACCTGCTCCGCGAACTCTACGAACGCCACCGCCCCGCGGTACTCCTGGTCACCCACGACGTTGACGAGGCCGTCGAGCTCGCCGACCGCGTCCTGGTCCTGGAGGACGGCCGGATCTCCGTCGACCTCACCGTCGACCTCCCGGCCCCGCGCTCCCGCCGCGACCCCCGCTTCCAGGAATACCGCGACACCCTGCTCGCCGCCCTCGGGGTCGTCCAGCCGGTCAGGGCCGGGTCCGCGCCCGACCGGCAGGACGACCCCAGGTCTGCCCAGCCCGCCACCGAAGCCAAGGACTCCCATGACCCGCACGCCTGACCGCAAGCAGCTCCACCTCAACGCCTTCCTCATGTCGACCGGCCACCACGAGGCGTCCTGGCGGCTGCCCGGCAGCCCGGCCGACGCGAACTCCGACATCGAGCACTACAAGAACCTCGCCCGGATCGCCGAACGCGGCCGGCTCGACTCGGTCTTCCTCGCCGACAGCCCGGTCCTGATGGGCGACCCGGGACGCCGTCCCGCGGCCAAGCTGGAGCCGACGGTCCTGCTCACCGCCCTCGCCGGCGCGACCCGGCACATCGGGCTCATCGCCACCGCTTCCACCAGCTACAACGAGCCGTACAACCTGGCCCGCAGGTTCGCCTCGCTGGACCACGTATCGGGCGGCCGGGCCGGCTGGAACATCGTCACCACCGCGGGCGCCGACGCGGCCCGCAACTTCGGCCTCGACGACACCCCGCTGCACCGCGACCGCTACCGGCGCGCCGGCGAGTTCGTCGAGGTGTCCACCAAGCTCTGGGACAGCTGGGCCGACGACGCGGTCGTCGCCGACAAGGAGCGCGGGGTGCACGCCCTGGCCGAGCGGGTGCGGCAGATCGGGCACCGGGGCGAGTTCTTCCGGGTCGACGGACCGCTCAATGTACAACGTCCCCCGCAGGGCTACCCGTTGCTCGTGCAGGCGGGCTCCAGCGAGGACGGCAAGGACTTCGCGGCCCGGTACGCGGAGGCGGTGTTCACCGCCCAGCAGACGCTGGAGGAGGGCATCGCGTTCTACAAGGACGTCAAGGAGCGCGCCGTCGCCGCGGGCCGCAATCCCGACGGCATCAAGATCCTGCCGGGCATCGTGCCCGTCATCGCGGACACCGAGGCAGTGGCGCTGGCGCTCGACGCCGAACTGGACGGTCTCATCGTCCCCGGGTACGCCAAACGGCAGCTCGCCCGCCAGCTGGGGATCGACCCGGACGCCCTGGACCTGGACGCGGAACTGCCCGAGGACATCCCCACCGAGGACGAGATCGAGGGAGCCAAGAGCCGCTACACCCTCATCGTGGAGCTGGCCAGGCGCGAGCGGCTGACCGTGCGGCAGCTCATCGGGCGGCTCGGCGGCGGGCGCGGCCACCGCACCTTCGCCGGGACCGCCGAACAGGTCGCGGACACCATCGGGCACTGGTACGGGAGCGGGGCCGCCGACGGCTTCAACATCATGCCCGCCGTGCTCCCGTCCGGCCTGGAGCTCTTCGTGGACCGGGTGGTGCCGATCCTCCAGGAACGCGGCCTGTTCCGCACCGAGTACACCGCGAGCACCCTGCGCGGCCACTACGGACTGCCGCGCCCCGCCAACCGGCTCTTCGACGCTCCGGCGCGCGACGCGGACGGCTACGGCATCGGACTCGCGCAGACCGGCTGACAGCGGGTGCGGTACGGGGACGGGCGGCGGTACCCGTCCCCGTACCGCCTGGTCGTTCAGACCGCCGGCACCCGGTCCAGGAAGCCGCTGACCGAGGCGATCCGGCCGTCCTCGGCGAGCGTGGCCACGTCGAAGCCGGCAACGGGCGCCGAGCCGTCGGGTGCGACCAGCTCCCAGCCGAAGCGGACCAGCGCGTGGTGGCCGTCCACCGCACCGGCCGGGCGGAACGTGAACCCGGGGAACTGCTGCCGCACCCCGCCGATGGCGGCCGCCAGCTGTTCGTGCCCCCGGACGTCGACCAGCGGGTCGGTGTACGCGGCGTCGTCGGTGAACGCGGCGGCGACGGCCTTCTCCAGCTCCTCGGGCCCGGCGTTCCAGGCGGCGAGATAGCGCTGCACGGCGTCGTCGTAGGCGGTCATCGTGGATCCCTCCCGTAAGGCTTCCGGCCGGTGGGCCGGGAGCGCTGTGCTCGTGGGGAACACGATGTCCGACGGCGCGCGGGGCGTCGATTACCTCCGGGGTAAGGGGGACGGACCCGGCTGCTACGCCTCGTCCGCGATGACGTGCACGGCGGCCTCCTCGGCGGAGGCGGCGGCGCCGTCGATCCCGACGTCCTCGCCCGCCGTGCTGTCCGGCTCGTCGATGTCGAGGTCCCGGGTGAGCCGCCCGGCGCGTACGGTGCCGACCTCGCGGTCCCAGGGCTCGCCGTCCCCGTCCACGACATCGCCCACCCCGTCACCGGGCGGGCCGCCGTCCTCGGGCCGCTCGCGCGCCAGCCGGCTCTCCAGGGACTCGCCCCGGTGCTGCTCGGCGGCGGTGGTGCCGAGGTCGTCCACGGCGTAGGGGCGCTCGGGAGGCGAGTAGCCCCGGTCCAGGACGTCTTCCACGTCCGGGTCGTCCAAGGTGTCCTCCGTGTCGAGCTGCTCGACCGGATCGGATGCCTCCGACTCCTGCTGGGGCTGATAGACGTCGTCGCCCAGACCGGCCTCGTCCATGGCGTTTCCCTTCCCGCGACGCGGCTCTCCTTCAGCATAGGCAGCCCCCGTCCGGCCCCGCAGAGCGCGCATCTGCATCCGGCACGGGTGTGCGCGACCATGGGCAGTGCAGGGCGGGCGCGCTCCGAGAGCCTGCCCGGAAACGGTCGTCTGGAGAGCCGTCATGGAGTATCCGGAGAGCTACGAGCTCGTCTTCCAGTCCGCGGCAGTGGAGGACGACGCCGTCACCGTCCACCGGACGGCACAGAGCGGTGCGGGCGGACACCCCGTCTACGAGGACGACACCGGCATCGTCCGCGCCGAGATCAGCGATCACGCGGAGGTCCGCATGCTCGCCAGCGGCGGTCACCAGCATCTGGGGACGCCGACGGTGGTGCGCGAGGAAGCCGCCTGACCGGCTGACAACCGACGCCCGGTCCGGCCGCGGTCCGGGCAGCTCCGCATGCCCTTATACACGGGGAAACGTGCCCGTACATCATGCCGAGGCAGGACATTCTGGTCGGGCCCCTCCCACACTTGGTCGAAATTTTGCCCCGGGTGAGGGGTAGCGGGAGGACACCAGGCAGACTCACCCTGTAGGAATCTCGCCACGAAGAGGATCACGCATGATCACGTTGAAGAAGGAAGACGGCCCGGCGGACCTGGACGGGGTGACCCACCTCTCCATCGGCGTCTCCTGGGACCCCACCGTCGGCAGCAGTGGCGGGCTGATGGGGAAGCTGAAGCAGAAGAAGGGGACCGACCTCGACCTGATCGCCATCGCGATGCAGGGCGCGGACCCGGTGCGGCTGGCCGGCCTGGACTCCCTGGACCCGCTGGGCAACGGCTCGCTGATCCACAGTGGTGACAACCAGACCGGCAAGGGCGACGGCGACGACGAGACGGTGACCGTCGACTTCGCCAAGGTCCCCTCGAACGTCACGGCGATCGTCTTCGTCGCCGCCGCGTACAAGAAGGGCAGCGCCTTCCAGAACGCGCGCAACGTCAGCATCAAGGTCTACGACGCCACCGGCGGCAGCAGCCAGCAGGTCGCCGACATCTGGCCGTCCCTGCTCACCAGCGACAACGGCTGCGCCGTGGCGAAGGCCATGCGCGTCGGCGCCGGCTGGAAGCTCCAGGTGATCAACGAGACCGGCAAGATCAAGCAGGGCGACGAGCACGCCCTGATGCGGTTCGCGATCAGCAAGTAGTACGGCGTACGACGCGGCCCCGGTCCGTCCGCGCCCGGTCAGTCGACCCGGCGCGCGCGGGCCGGGGCCGTCGGGTTCCCGGCGGCCAGCGGCGACCGCGCCAGCTCCACGCACCCCGCCGCGATCAGGCCCAGGGCCAGCAGCTCGGGCAGCACCCACCAGCCGGTGCGCACCTCCTCGCCGAACAGGGTCACCCCGTACAGGACGCTGATCAGGGCGTCGCCCAGCGTCAGACACGGCTGCACGGCGACGAGCGTTCCCGCCTGAAGGGCGTTCTGGAGGAGGAACAGCGCGCCGACCCCCGCCGCCGCCGTGGCGTACAGCTGCCAGGAACCGAACAGGGCCCCGGCGCCGCCCGCGTCGAGCCGCGCCATCGCGTCCTTCATCAGCGCGGCGGTCAGCGCGTAACCGCAGGCGGCGGCGGTGGCCAGCAGGGCGGCCCGGAGATCGCCCCGGGTGGCCAGCGCGCCCGCGATCAGCAGCGCCTCGAACACGCCCGTCAGGATCAGCGCGGGCACCCACGCCGCCCCGTGCACGGAGTCGCTGCCGCCGCCCGGCGCGGCCGTCGCCATGCCGAGGGCCAGCCCGGCCGTCACCGCGGCGACCCCGAGCCAGACCGCGCGGGGTACCCGTGCCCGCATCATGAAACCGGCCAGCAGCAGCGTCGCCGGAAGCTCGATCACGAAGATGGGCTGCACCACGGAGATCGGCCCCGTGGCCAGGGCCACGGCCTGGCAGACGGCTGCCACGATCACCAGGGCGATCCCCGCGAGCCACACCTTCTGGCGCAGCAGATGGCCGATGAGTGACACCCGCATGGCCTCGGTCTGCGGCACGTCGAGGGCGGCCCGGCGCTGGAGTACGGACGCGGAACCGTTGCTGAGGGCGGTCAGGACGGCGAATACGACGGCGATCACGGGACCATCATGCGGGTGGCCCCGCCCCGATCCCGGCTTCGGCGGATGACGGCATGGCGGCCCGGGAAGTCTGCCATCAGGACCGGATCCGACCGCATGGACGCGTACGGTGCCCGTCATGGCCGTGAAGAAGAAGACCTCCGCCGGCGCCGTCCCCGCCCCCGTGCTCACGCCCAGGGCCCTCGGCCGGGCGACCCTGGAGCGCCAGCTCCTGCTGCGCCGGACGGCGATGAGCGCGAAGGACGCCGTCACCCGCCTCGTCGGTCTCCAGGCGCAGAACACCAAGCCGCCGTACTACCAGCTCCTGGCCCGGCTCCACGGCTTCCGGCCGGCCGAACTGTCCGCGCTGATGGAGTCCCGCGAGGTCGTCCGCATCGTCACCCTGCGCTCGACCATCCACACCCACACCGCCGACGACGCCCTCACGCTGCGGCCCCTGGTGCAGGCGGCCCGCGACCGGGAGCTCGGCATCTTCCGCAAGGGGCTCACGGGCGTGGACCTGGACCGTCTGCGCGAGCTGAGCAGGGCCTACGTCGAGGAGACGCCCCGCACACCGAAGGAGATCCGCGCCCGGCTGCTCACCGAGTGGCCCGAAGCGGACCCGCAGGCCCTGAGTACCGCCGCCCGCTGTCTGCTGCCCCTGGTCCAGGTCACCCCACGCGGCCTCTGGGGCGTCAGCGGCGGCGTCGCGCTCACCACCGTCGAGCACTGGCTCGGACGCCCGGCCGGCGAGGCCCCCGACATCGAGGACGCCGTGCTGCGCTACCTCGGCGCGTTCGGCCCCGCCTCGGTGAAGGACATGCAG
The DNA here is from genome assembly GCF_010550605.1 of Streptomyces sp. SID9727. Classification (GTDB taxonomy): domain Bacteria; phylum Actinomycetota; class Actinomycetes; order Streptomycetales; family Streptomycetaceae; genus Streptomyces. Next base: position 786 of record NZ_JAAGNI010000318.1, on the reverse strand, counting down.
ACCTGGGCCGGGCTGACCCGCCTGAAGGAGGTCTTCGAGCGGCTGCGGCCCCGGCTCGTCACCTTCCGCGACGAGCACGGCACCGAACTCTTCGACCTGCCCGACGCCCCCCGTCCCGCCGAGGACACCCCCGCCCCGCCCCGCTTCCTGCCCGAGTTCGACAACGTCCTGCTCGGCCACGCCGACCGCACCCGCATCATCCCGGCGCCCCTCAAGGGCCTCAACGGGGTGGGCAACCAGGCCTACGGCAGCGTGCTGCTGGACGGGTTCTTCGCGGCGGTCTGGCGGCTCGACACCCCGCGCGACGCCCCGGCCGTCCTCACCGTGCAGGAGGTCCGCCCGCTCACCGCCGCCGAGCGCGACGCCCTGACGGAGGAGGCGGCGGACCTGGTCACGGCGATGACCCCGGCCGCGGAGCACGACGTCCGGTTCGGGAAGTTCGTGGACCTGGGGCGCTGAGGAGCGCGCGGCGTATCGCCCTGTGAGCCCGGGGGCACGCCCTACGGCAGCAGCCCCGCCCGCCTGGCCGCCACCACCGCCTCCAGCCGGGTGTGCGCGCCCAGCCGCCGCATCGCGGACCGCAGATAGCCCTTCACCGTCTCCGGGCGCAGCCCCAGCCGGTCCGCCGCCACCGCGTTCGTCGCGCCCGCCGCCACACACGCCAGCACATCGATCTCGCGCGGCGCGAGCCGGACCTCGCGCGCCCCCGGCTCCCGGGCGCCCGTCGCCGAGGCCAGCCGTCCGCACACCGCGAGCAGCTCGTCCCGCAGGGCCGGGTCCAGCACC